>MERK01000017.1:0-74 GCA_001770575.1 Betaproteobacteria bacterium RIFCSPLOWO2_12_FULL_64_23 | reverse complement strand
GATCGAGTTGGGGCGGTTTCGAGAGCCTGGCGATTCGCGCCGATCCGGGAAAATACCGCACTGCAACCCAATGG
>MERK01000016.1 GCA_001770575.1 Betaproteobacteria bacterium RIFCSPLOWO2_12_FULL_64_23 | reverse complement strand
GCCTCGCGCGCATGCGGCTCGCCGCCGCCGAAGACGTCCGCCGCCTGCCGCACGGCAGCAGCGTGCGCGCCGCCGGCATGGTCATCGGCAGGCAGCGCCCCGACACCGCCTCCGGCGTGGTGTTCGTCACGCTGGAGGACGAGACCGGCTGCGTCAATGTCATCGTCTGGCGCGACCTGGGCGAGCGGCAGCGGCACGAACTCCTCTCCGCGCAACTGATGGCGGTCTACGGATCGGTCGAGCGCGAAGGCGAAGTGGTGCATGTGATCGCGAGGCGGCTGGCCGATTACAGCGAATTGCTGGGCAGATTGGCGACCAGTTCGCGGGATTTTCACTAGCCAGCTGAAACCTCAAGTCATTCTCAGATGCGCTCCAGCGCAAAATCGTTAGCGCTCAGATCTCGACTGCCAGTAACCTGGGCGGCGGCTTTGGTGTGCGACAACCTCGATGCGCAAAATATCAGATGCGACACTGTAATAGAGCGTGAAGGGAAAACGGTTCAGGACGAACTTGCGGAGGTGCGCATCGGCGGGATGGCCAATCTCAGGGTGCTCAAGTAGAAACTTCGTCGCGCGACGAACTTCGGCTTCGAAGCGCTCCCCCAATCCCGGTACTTGAAGATCGTAGTAAGCGGCTTCCTCAATCAGTTCCATCTCCGCTTGGGGATGAAACTCGAGCTTCATCGTTTCAGGCGTGAGCGAAGGTTCGCAAAGACGCGCTCGCCCGGGACGGGCTGCACCTTTCCTTCGACAACTTCTTGGTAGCGTCTTTGCGCTTCTTCCAACCAGGCGCGCTCGACGTCGGCGTCGCCTGGACCATCGAGTTCGGCGATCAGGGCGCGGATTAGCTCCGTCTTGTCATCGAGACTCAGCGAGCGAATCCTGGCCTCGATTTCGGCGACTATGGTTGACATGGTAGCTCCAGATGACTTGCCAATTCCGGCAGTGTAGCGCGGTATTTTGTTGAGCGCGAACTCGGTGATCGGAAGAACCGCGAGATCGATATCGACCGATAATCAGAGAAGCGGGCAATAGCCTGGAAACCCTTGCTGCTATTGCCTTTCAGGCCGATTCCCGTGGGTTCGCAAGCATCGCGGTGTCAACTCGACGACCAAGCAAAACAACTTCAAACCTATCGAATTCGATAGATTCGCGGGAACTATCGACGTCTACGCCAAGGCGGGAAGAGGTGATCGCAAATTGCGACCACCTTCAGTGGTGCTGCCCACCTTCCACGATCTGTTGATAAAACCCACTTTGGGGTTTATCATACCCAATATGGGAATGAAGGAACCGGCCTCCAAAGCGCACGCCACACCGGCATCAGACACCGCCGGCGCGCTGTTCACGAAAGTCCAGCAGCGCGTGCTGGGGTTGTTGTTCGGCAATCCGGCGCGCAGCTTCTATGCCAACGAAATCATCGCCCTCGCCGGCTCCGGCACGGGCGCCGTGCAGCGCGAGCTTGGGCGCCTCGATGCGGCCGGCCTCGTCACAGTCAAACGGCTTGGCAATCAGAAACACTATCAGGCCAACGCCGCCGCTCCTGTATTCGAGGAATTGCGCGGCCTCATACTGAAAACTTCAGGGCTCGGTGACATCCTGCGCGCGGCGCTGGCACAGCACGCGCAAGCCATCAGCGCCGCCTTCGTCTACGGTTCGGTCGCGAAAAAACAGGATGCGGCGGGAAGCGACATTGACCTGATGGTGATCAGCGACAGCCTGGACTACGCCGACCTCTTCGCCAGTCTGGAAGATGCGACCAAGCGCCTCGGCCGCCCCGTGAACCCGACGGTGTATTCAAGACAGGACCTGAAAAAACGGATCAAGCAAGGCAACGCGTTCGTCACGCGGGTGCTCGCCCAGCCCAAGCTCTGGCTGATCGGCGGAGAAGATGAACTCCGCGCTTGAAAAACTGAGCGGTCCGGGCCAATCGTTACGCAGCGAGCCGCCGGATACGAAGGAATTTACCGGCCTGAAGCGCTCCGGCCACGCCCGGCTCACCGATGCGGCCAAGACAGACAACTCACTGGAGAGCCGATTCGACCTGGCCTACAACGCGGCGCATTCACTCTGTCATATTGGCGCTATATCACGCCATGCCTTTGCCTTAGCAAACCTGCTTAGATGACCAACATTCGTGGTGGCAATCACTAGCGCATCATCAGCGTCAGCGGATAGAACAGCCTGCGCCGCCAAAATAACATCAGCGTCAAGCGCTTCGTTCGAAGCCGTTGGCCTGTGTGTGCTTCGCGCCTCGGCCCAAAACTCCGCCGCTTGCAACATCATGACGGTCGTAATAGGCACATACTCGACTTGGGACTTTAATTGATCAAGGCGCGCCAGCCCTGCTAGCTTGCTGCCCCGTATCAGTTCGCGGCGTACCTCGTAGTCGCATATTTCCGGTATGCAGACACGCACACCTGCATCAAGACAGGAAATGAGCCACTCGGCGCAGGCAACTGCGTCAGAGTTAGCCGTGTTCGGATTCGTGACTAGCCCCAGTGGACCCGAATCCAGAAAAATCACAAAACTCATGGAAACAATTTTCGATACGCTGGCCGATCTTCGTCGAGCACTCTCATCAGATAGGCAAGAGTCTCCCGATGCTCCGCATTATCTTTTTCATCGGCCTTTAGCCACGACTTAAGCAACGAGACGGCGCCACGATTCTTCTCCTTCTGAACACGCCGCTGGGTAGCCTCCATCGCCCACCTAATTGACTCGAACGCGAAACCGGCAGGACCACTGAAGCGAGATGTTTCAGCACCCGGGGGCTCAAATCCAACCGTGAAGTACTGCCTCCTCGAGACGCTGTCACCTAGGTGCTTCGACGGCATGGCAGGAAACAGCGAAGTGCCACCAGAATCTATGAGCACTATATAGCTCGCTCCCGCCGATAGGGACGGCACGCGATAGGGCGTCGTCTCATCTTCTAGCAGGGGCGTAAATCGACAAAGGTCAGTCTGCGATTCTTGCAGCAACGGGATCAGGGTATATCTCCTTTCGCAGCAATTTCACGTCCAAGATCCACCAACTCTTGAACGATGGCACTCAGCATTTTCCGATCAAACGTTCCCTCAGTTCGAGGGGCAGTGTTTATATCTAGTTCCAGTCGACAGGCGTTCAACCCTTGATTTGACTCAAAGGTCTGAGCCGAAATTTGTTGCCCTACAGAGAATTGCACCAACATCCCGCTCAACCGCGCTACGCTCCACCGCGATAGCCTATTCACATGCAAGCCGGAAATTCCGCATGTCGACAGGCGTGGGCGATTGATCTGGTAACTAAAATCGCTCGAATTTTCGGGGTCGAGCTTTACCGCTGGCAGAAAATTTCCAAGAATTTCGTAACCTGCCTTTCGGTCTGCCACTGATTGCGTCAAAGTGGCACCGAAAGCTAATCGCGTCGCTAAAGGACACTGTCCAAACCATGGCAACAACATTTCTTTGAAGAGCTTTAGGCCGTCCGGAAAGCTAGCAAAGGTGGGAAACTCTGTCAGCTCCTCTTTCTCCTTGAGGGTCGGAGAAAAAAGCCAGTCGATCCGCTGCTGCTGACACTCCAAGGAAAGGTTGCACAGTCCATCCTTTAATGGCCCGACCTCCTGTAGTATGCGGGTGCGAGCCTGCACCGTCTTTGTCTCGGACGGCTGACCGGTCACAAGTTCCCACCATTTAATAGCGGCGACTTCGGGCATTGCCGATGAAAACACGGTCAGACGTAAGGATTCAACGCGCCAATTTGAAAGATCATTCACAGCATTGTCCCTCTCTGGCATTTCGCTATTGTAGGCCAATACGGATTCCAGCCATAGCCTGGCGCCGAATCATGCGTTGGAACGCTTCAAACATTTAAAAGACACACCAGCTATCCTTTTGATTCGAAGGCTCGGTAAAGTAGCGTCTGGAACATGTGATCGGCCTGGCGCAGCGCTTCGAGCTGCCCTGCCTTTAGCCGTTCGTGCCTCGCAACCAACTCGGCGAAGTGCTGCTGGCTTGACATCGGAGGAGCGATGACATGGAAACCCCTGATGTCATCAAAATTGAGCCCCGACTTCACCGCAGAGCGATCAATTGTTCCCCACTTTGCCTGGGCCGCATCACAACTCAACAGCGTAGCGAGAAATACCGGGTTGAGTTCAGTCTGCCTGATAATAGCCAAGTGCTGATTGACGTATGCAGGTGGAAATCCATCCGGTATCGCGGCACTCCGTCCTAGGTCTGCGGTGATCGACAGCAAGACGTCACCCGACTTAACCAAGGTGCGAGTGGCCTCTGCATTTCGCGGCGCCGCGACATAAGTGAGGTCATCCAGCAGCATGCGTCCGCGACCTACGTTTTGGATGCGTATGAAAACGTCGCCCTGTTCAGCGTAATAGGGCGCCCAACCACGCGAGCCACTGGTAAGAAAATCGATGTAATCACCAAGAGCCGCGACGTGCCAGCCTTTATCATTCTTGATGGGGTCGCCGAAAAGTTCGCGGAACACCGCGGGGAGGAACGTGTCGCTGAGTTCGAGAGCGTGCCGGCGAGTGCCGCGCAGCCGGTCTGCCTGCTCCAACTGCACTGCGATGCGCTTCTGCTCAGACAATTCGGGTAACAAAATTGGAAGTTCGGCTACGTCTTTTGGATAAAGGTGAATGCCTTTGACTAGGCCGCCTAGCTTTTTACGTGTTTCTGAGTACTGAGACCAATAAAAGATGAAACGTGCGTCAGCTTGTTTGGCAATCGGCCGCAACAACAGCCATTCACCAGTAGCCAAGGCTCCGACAGCAGCCCCATGGGCGAAAAAACTCTTGGAGGCCACATACACTGCGTTGTGTGCAGCATTCAGAATTAGCGTGTCGCCAGCGCGAATAGTTTTTCCTGGTAGATTAGCAGCAAAATTTGGATCTACGAACGAATCAAACCGACCGACAAACTGACCAGTTTCGTCCACGTCTTTGATTTTGAGGACTGGGTGCCCCGAATGTCGCTGCTCCGCTTTGCTTGGTGTCTTGCCGTTAAACACCTTGGCGACTTCTTCGAGCTGAACGGTGCGCGTACTCACGACTGGATAAGCATCTTTTCCAGCACAGCGACGTCCGCAGTCGCTGCAGATTCCAGTTTCCGTAACCGCTCAAGCGTCACAACGGGCTTTTCATAAAACACCTCGTCCTGCTCAATCAGCCGGTATCGGCTGACGGAGAGGTCGTATTTGTTGGTCTTGACCTGGTCCTTGGTCACCCAGAACTGGCGGCCGAGTTGGTTGATCTCGGTTTGCAACGGTGTGATTTGCGCCTGGAGCGTCGCAAGTTCGGTTTCGGCTTTTTCACGCGCTACACGCGCGGCATCCGCTTTGCCGTCATTGGCAATCACTTCCTCGAATTTAAGACGGTGGATGATCTCGTGATGTCTGAGTCGGTCGGTCTTGAGCGGGGCGATTTGCTTTTGCAGCCCGGCTAGGCGCTGGGCGCGCTTTTGCTGGAACTTCGCATCGCGGCGCTGCCGCCAGCAGTCGAGCAGGTCCGGGATGTCGTTCTCGGCAACTTTCTGGCGCTTGTCGTCGAGCGAATAGCCGTCGTGCTCCATGTCGTAGAACCAGATCTTTTCCGTGGTGCCGCCCTTGGTGAACAGCAAAACCGCGGTGGACACGCCCGCGTACGGTCGAAACACGCCGCTGGGCATGGAGATCACGCCGTCGAGCCGGTTTTGCTCGATCAGCAGCCTTCGAATTTCCGTGTGGGCCTTGCTCGATCCGAACAGCACGCCATCCGGCACGATCACCGCCGCGCGCCCGCCATTTTCCAAGAGCCGCAGGAACAGGTGCAGAAACAGGATTTCGGTTTTCTTGACCTTGGCGGGCAGCGAGGGGTTGACGTCGGCGGCGTCGACAGCGCCCTTGAACGGCGGGTTGGCGAGCACGACGTCGTAACAGCGCTCCTCGTCGAATGCCTTGGACAGCGTATCGCTGTAGCGGAAGTTGGGTGAGGTGATGCCGTGCAGCATCAGATTCATGCTGCCGATGCGCAGCATGGTCATGCCCGAATCGCTGTCGTATCCGGTAATCGCCTGACGTTGCGCGTCTTCGGCGAACATTTCGCGCGGGAGTTTCGCGCCGGTGACGCCGTGCGGGTAGCCCTCCTCGTCGTAGCTCAAGTCGCGCGGATCGGTGTGGGTTTCGAGCAAGTGCTGCCACGCATTGACCAGGAAGCCGCAGGTGCCGGCGGCAGGATCGCACACGCGCTCGCCGGGATGCGGGTCGATCATTTTCACCATCATGCGGATGATGTGGCGCGGCGTGCGAAACTGGCCGTTGGTGCCGGCGGTATTGAGCTTCGACAGCAGGTATTCGTAGAGATCGCCCTGCACGTCCTGGTTCTGGGCTGAAATCTGCAAGGCGTCGATGGCTTTGCACGCTTCGATCAGCAAGCTCGGCTTGTTGATCTTGAACTCGGCGTTTTCCATCTGCGCGGCGAACGAGCCGCCCGCGCCGCCCAGGGTTTTGATGAAAGGAAATACCTCTTCCTTCACCGCCTTGAGCGCATCGCCGGCGGGCAGTTGGGTCCAGTGCGACCAGCGCAGTTCCTTTTTTGGAAAAGCGGGTTTGAATTTCGTGCCCCTCCGCCGGGCGGCGCGCTCGTTGTCCTGCTCCTTCTCGTCGAGCCGCTTCAAGAACAGCAGGAAACTCAATTGCTCGATGGCGTCGAGCGGGTTCGACAGCCCGCCGGACCAGAGCTTGTCCCACAGGGCATCGACGGCGGAGCGGAGGTTGGAATCGGTCAGCATCGGTTACAGAACCTCGACTTTCGCCGCGAGGCAGGCGGCCCGCAGCTTCTTGTCCAGGGTCGCCAGCGGCAGTTTCCGGCGCTGGGCCAGATCGAGATAGGATGCGTCGTAGGTGGTCAGACCGTGCTGCCCGGCAAGCACCAGGACAGCGGCAAGCGCATGGTCCGTCGCGCCGATATCGATCTCGATGGGCAGGCGCTCTAGCCGCTCTATGATCGGTTCAAGTTCGGTTTGCCGGATGCGACGCTGGCGCAGCGCGGTGAGCAGGACGTTGCCTACCTCCAGCGGCCAGACAGGGGGCACGACGGCGCCCTCCGCGACCAGGCGATCGAGAAGGCCATCCGCGTAAGCGTTGCCCTCGTCGGGCAACACCCAGGCGAGCGCTACCGAGCAGTCCAGCACGAACGCCATCAGTGGCGATGTCCCTTATGGGCCAGTTCGCGCACGGTTTCACCCTTGCCCAGAAGATCGCGCATGTGCACGCCGCGGCCTGCCAGTTCATCCCGGAAAGAACGCAAGTCGCCGATGGCGCGCCGGATGCTCTTCTCGTCCCGCTTGCCGACCGGCCCCAGTTCGGCGACGGCACGCCCGTGCCTCGTGATCACAAAGCTTTCCCCTTTCTCCACCCGCTCGAGCAGTTTTGGCAGATGGGTTTTGGCCTCATAGGCCCCGATTTCGGACATGGTTCGCTCTCCAAATGAGTCAGACTAGTGCAGACTAGCTTAGACTAACTCGGGGCCCCGTGGCAAGCGATTTCACCCAGATGCCGCAAGAAAATCGTACCGCGCCTCAGGCCGCCAATCTTTCGGTCAGATCGAGGATTTCGCGCACTTCGGCAGGATTGAAGTATCGATCGACCGCATTGCGGCCGAACACCGTCAGCGGCGGCTCGTACAGATCGGCCTCGACCAAGTGGCGCTGCTTGAGGAACAATTCCTGCACCGCGCGCAGGAAACGAATTTGATCGGCATTGTAACGGTGTGCAGCGACATGGTGCTCGAACGCCCGTTGCACCACCTGGGGGTAATCGGGTATCGCGTCCAGCGTAAGCACGTGCCGCAAAAAACCGAGGAAGTTGTCGGTCTTGAGTCCGAAGGCAATATGAATCAGCTTGGGCGAAAGATGCAGATCGCCTTCGCCCAGTTCACGGTGCAGCGTGCGCTCCAGATCGACCAGCAGTTCGTCGCTCAGCTCGCGGCCCTCGCGGATGGCGGCGAGCGCCGGGTGGGTTTCGACGATCTGCAGGATGCGGGCCTCGACCCGCCGCCGGTATTCCTCGACGTGGATTTGCTGGCCGCCCTCGCCGACCGAGATGTAGCCGCGGGTTTCGATGAAATCCGGCAGGTCGATGTTGAGAAAGGCGCTGGGGCGGTTGCGCCGGTTCTTCATCAGCGGCGCGAGATCCACGATCAGGTGCGTCAACTGTCCCGGCTCGGCCGAGGCGAGCGCATTCGACAGCGCGAGTTTGGCGCTCGCGAAGCGCTCGACCAGTTGCTCGATTTCCGGCAGCAGGCTTACGTCCTCGGCGATCGATTGCAGGAGCTGAGGCGCCGGAGAGCCAGACTGCATCTGGAGTTTCAGGCGCTCGACCTTGTGCGTGAACGTTTCGGCGGCGACATCGACGTCGGCCGCGAAACGCAGCAGCGGCCCCACCTGGAGGCGCAGGAAATCGATTTTGACCGGGGTGATCAGCTTCCAGAAGCCGTCCTGCCAGGCTTGCTCTATTTCGGTCCAGACCTTGCGCACCGGAAACGAGTCCTGGGGAATGCGGTCGAGCATGGCTCGAAGGTCTGCAACGGTCTGTTTGAACGGCAGCGCTTCGTGATCGGGCAGCAGGCCGGTGAGGATTTTAAGCCGGGTATTGAAGATCGAGACCAGCACCGGCACCTCGGAGGGCGCGCGGTCGTCTGCCTGCTTGTCGAAGTCGTTCTGCCAGAAATCGATGATCTTGAATTCGGTCTTGCGGCCTTCGGGCAGGCGGTCGAAAAACCGGCACGCCTGTTGATTGCGCGTGCCGCGCCCGATCATCTGCCACAGCTTGATGCGCGACTGCACCGGCTTCATGAAGACCAGATTCACCGCTTCGGGTATGTCCACGCCGGTATCGAGCATATCCACCGACACCGCGATGCGCGGCAGGTCGTTCTTCTTGAACTTGGTGATGAGGCCGTCGCCATAGCTGCCGTCGCGCACGCGCTCGGTGGTGGAGGTGATGACCTGGGCGACGCCGACGTGCTGCGGGTACATTTCCTCGAACACTTCCGCGATGCGGTGCGCGTGGGCCTTGGTCATGGCGAACACGATCGTTTTCCCCGGGAGTTGCGCGGACTGGTCCTTGAGGCAGACTTCCATGATCTCTTCCCACTGCCGGCGCAGCGTGTCCTTGTTGCTGACTTCGATTTCAATTTCAGTGCCGGCGTAATCGATGGCATCAGGATCGAGTCCCTGCTCGATCAGCGCATTGCGGTCTTCCTCGGTGAGATCGGCGCCCTTGATGCCTTTGCGCTGA
>MERK01000015.1 GCA_001770575.1 Betaproteobacteria bacterium RIFCSPLOWO2_12_FULL_64_23 | reverse complement strand
GATCTCGACGCCGATACTGTTACGCCCCCATTTGGCGGCGGCGACATTCGTGGTCCCGGTGCCCATGAATGGATCAAGCACGGTATCTCCGACGAAGCTGAACATGCGGACAAGCCGTTCCGCGAGCGCGAGCGGATACGGTGCAGGATGATCGCGCGTGGAGGCCCCGGTAAGACCGGTCCAGATCTGCTGGAACCATTGTTGGTATCTATCGGCGGAAATCACGCTCAGGATACGGGTGGCGAGCGACGGTGAACGGTATCCACCCGGCTTGCGCTCCATCAGAATGAACTCAATGTCGTTCTTGATCACCGCGTTCGGCTCATACGGCTTGCCCAGAAAACCGCCGCCGTTTCCGTCGGCTTCGTAAGCGGCATTGGCAATTTTGTGCCAGATGATTGGAGAAAGGTTGGTGAAGCCCAGCGCCCGGCAATGTTCCTGAATCGCAGCGTGCAGCGGCATAACCGAATGCACGCCCGCGTTCTTGCGGCGAGAAAGGCACACGTCGCCCACCACGCACACCAATCGTCCGCCTGGCACGAGTGCATCGTAACAGCCACGCCAGACCTCGTCGAGCGCCTTCAGAAAGGTTTCATAGTCGCTGACAAAACCCAACTGGCCGTCCGTTCGCTGGTACTCCTTCAACGTCCAGTACGGCGGCGAAGTGACTACGAGATGCACGCTCGCCGGCTTCAGGAACTCCATGCGCCGCGCATCCGCGTTGTAGAGCGTGTGAAAAGTGGGGATTCGACTGATAGCGTCTTCAATTTCAGCGATGCGTTTCGCATCCTTGGCGATGGCCGGAAGGGCCTTCTGGTGGTCGCCGAGCTTAGACGGATCGAAGGGGAGGAAACCCGATAGGTCGAGGCTGTTTCCAGGAGCAGTCGGAGAATTCATGTCGCCATTATAGGGTGTTGTCGGGCCGTGATCTGGCTACAGTAGGCCAAGAATGAAAATCACGGTTTCGCCTAATGGGCCGGTTAAGAACTACGGAATACAGGGGCAAGGTCATGGAGAGCCGCGTAGATAGTGGTGGCAAGGGCGGAATTGAACCACCGACACATGGATTTTCAGTCCGGTTGACCGACCCGCTCGAATTTGCTCGAGAAGCGCTTCAGCGCATATCCGACGATTATCCCCAGGCTATCTGCGACGAGGTCCCCCCACTCTGCCAGGCGGTAGGGCGTGAAGGACTGCAGCACTTCGATCAGACCGCCATACACAAGCAAGCCCGCCAGGACCGCTGCAATGTGCGCCGGAAAGGCCCGGCATCCCAGAATGGTCAGAACGGCAAACGTCAGGAAGTGGTCGCCTTTGTCCCAACCGGTGGTGGGTGGATGGGGCACGATCGGCATCAAAGAAAGCACGAGAACCGCCATTGCGCAGCCCCAGAACAGGAGGTGCCGGCGTACGCTTGCGCTCATCTCGCGGCTGGCGGCATGGGCTGCTCAGCGATCCTTGAACCGGGGTTTGCGCTTTTCCATGAAGGCGTTCATGCCTTCGACCGCATCCTGGGTCTGGAACGCGAGCGTGTTCAGGTCGGCCTCAATCTTCAGCCCTTGGTGCAGCGGCACCTCGAGCGCGCGCTTGACCGCGTCGCGCGCCAGGCGCAGCGCCGGCAGGCCGAAGCCGCTGAATCCGCGCGCGAAGCCGATCGCGGCCTGGACCGGATCGGCGTCAGCGATGCGGTGCACCAGCCCGATGCGCAGCGCCTCGTCCGCTTCGACCGCGCGCCCGCTCAGAATCATTTCCAGGGCGCGCGCTTCTCCCACGGCGCGCGGCAGCCGTTGCGTTCCGCCATAACCCGGAATCAGTCCGAGCTTGATTTCCGGCAGTCCCATTTTCGCGGTCGCCACGGCAACGCGAAAAGTGCAGGCGAGCGCAAGCTCGAGCCCGCCGCCGAAGGCGTAGCCGTTGATGGCCGCGACCGAAAACATGGGCAAGTCGTCGAGGCGGGCCAGCACCGCCTGGCCGAACGCCGCATCGCGCCTCTGCTCCGAGAGGCTGCGGCCGGTAAGCTCCTTGATGTCCGCGCCGGCGCAAAACGCCTTTGCACCGGCGCCGGTCACGATCAGCGCGCGCGCATCGCTGCCGGCAACCTGGTCGAACGCCTGCGCCAGTTCGCGCAACACGGCGGAGGACAGTGCGTTGAGCGCCTCCTGCCGGTCCAGGGTAATCAGCGCGAATTCGTCTTGCCGCGTCAGGTGTACGCTCATGTTGGTCTCCTCAGCCGGACACGCCGGAATCAAACAGGTCGACGCGCTTCGGCTTCCTGCATCTTCCGCGTTCTACTTGAACGGATGCCTGACGACGATGGTCTCCTTGCGGTCGGGCCCGGTGGAGATCATGTCCACCGGCACGCCGCAGATCTGCTCCAGCCGGGACAGGTAGGCGCGCGCATTCGCCGGCAGCGCATCGATCTGCTCCATCCCCACCGTGCTTTCGGACCACCCCGGCATTTCCTCGTAAATCGGCACGCAATCCCTGGAGGCGTCCGCACCCGCGGGAAAAATGTCCAGGGTCGCGCCGCCGACGCGGTAGCCGACTCCGAGTTTGATCCGCTCCATGCCGTCGAGCACGTCGAGCTTGGTGATGCACAGCCCGGACACGCCGTTGATCTGGATCGAGCGCTTGAGTACCGCGGCATCGAACCAGCCGCAGCGGCGCGGCCTGCCGGTGACCGAGCCGAACTCATTGCCGTTCTTGCGCAGCCGCTCGCCCGTCGCGTCTTCGAGTTCGGTCGGAAATGGCCCGCTGCCAACCCTGGTTGAATAGGCCTTGGCGATGCCCAGCACATAATGCAGCATCTGCGGGCCGACTCCGGCGCCGCCGGCCGCGGCCCCGGCGACGCAACTGCTGGAGGTGACGAAAGGATAAGTGCCGTGGTCGATGTCGAGCAGCGAACCCTGCGCCCCCTCGAACAGCAGGTGTTTCCCCGCGGCCGCGGCGCGGTAGAGCTCCGAGGATACGTCGGCCACCATCGGTGCCAGACGCGGCGCAAACCCCAGGGCATCGTCGTGCGTCTGCCGGAAATCCACGGGCTGTGCCTTGAGATAATGCTGCAGCACGAAGTTGTGAAAGTCGAGCACCTCGCGCAGCTTCTCGGCAAAGCGCTGCGGATTGAACAGGTCTTGCAGGCGGATGGCGCGCCGCGCCACCTTGTCTTCGTAGGCGGGGCCGATGCCGCGTCCCGTGGTGCCGATCTTGTCCGCGCCCTTGGCCGCTTCGCGCGCCTGGTCGATGGCCACGTGATAGGGCAGGATCAGGGGACAGGCGCCGGAGATGCGCAGCCGGCTGGCGACCGCGACGCCGGCCGCTTCCAGCTCGTCGATTTCCTGCAACAGGGCCGAAGGAGACAGCACCACCCCGTTGCCGATATAGCAGGCAACGCCCTCGCGCAGGATGCCGGAGGGGATCAGGCGCAAAATCGTCTTCCTGCCGTTGATGACCAGCGTATGGCCCGCGTTGTGTCCGCCCTGGAAACGCACCACGCCGTCGGCATGGTCGGTGAGCCAGTCGACGACCTTGCCCTTGCCTTCGTCACCCCACTGGGTGCCGATCACTACCACGTTCTTTGCCATGCTCGACCCAAGAATAAAGAGAATTACGGATGCCGCCGTGGAGCGCGGGGAAAGCAGGAAAAAACCGATTCACCGAACCGGTTCGGTCCGCGCTGATTCGCGCCCATCCACCGTTTCACATTTTTTTTACCTGCCACTTGCCCTTTTGCCTGACCAGTTCGCGCTCGCAGCGCGCATCGTCTGCCTCGTGCCGGTGCCCCGGCAGGACCTGGATCACCACCTCGCCCGCGGCGCGCAAGCGTGCCACGGCGGCATCCAGCGCGGGGCCGCCGGTGCCCGGCGCGCGGATGCAGCCCGGCGCCGGCGCGGCCGGCGCGAGCCGCGCCAGTTCGAGCAGATACAGGGTGAAACCGGTCGCCGGCCGGGCGCGGCCGAAGGCTTTGCCGACGCCATCGTAACGTCCGCCGAGCGCGATCGCATTGGGCAGCCGCGCGCAGTACGCGGCGAAAGCGGCGCCGCTGTGATAGTGGTAGCCGCGCAAATCGGCCAGATCGATGCTCACCGGAATTTCCTCCATCGCCGCCAGGCGGTCGAGGTCGGCCAGCGCGCGCGTGATCGCGGCGCATTTGGGCAGCTCGCGCCGCGCGCGCGCGATCACTTCGCGTCCGCCGTACAGTTCGGGCAACAGCAGGATGGCGCCGCGCGTCGCCTTGTCCAGGCCCTTGGTCAAGGCGTGCAAAGCCGGGACATCCTTGGCCTGGAGAGCGGCGAACAAATCGGCTTCCAATTCGGCGCCGGCGCCGCCGCGCTGCGCCAGCGCGCGAAACACCGCCACGTGGCCGATGTCCAGGCGCACGTCGGGCAGATTGCACAGTTTCAGCGCCTGCACCAGCAGCCGCTGTATTTCGAGGTCGCTGTCGATGCCGCCGTGACCGTAAATCTCGGCGCCGATCTGCAGCGGCTCGCGCGTCGAGGTGAGCCCGGCGGGCAGGGTGTGCAGCACCGAACCGCAGTAGCAAAGCCGGGTCACGCCTGCGCGATTGAGCAGATGCGCGTCGATACGCGCCACTTGCGGCGTGATATCGGCCCGCAGGCCCATGGTGCGTCCGGACAGCTGGTCCACCAGCTTGAATGTGCGCAGGTCCATGTCGTGGCCGGTGCCGGTCAGGAGCGACTCGGTGTACTCGAGCAGCGGCGGCATGACCAGTTCGTAGCCATGCACGCGGAACAGTTCCAGCAGCCGTGCGCGCAACGACTCGATCCGGCGCGCCTCGGGCGGCAGGATGTCCTCGATGTATTCGGGCAGGACCCAGTTACGCATGAAAGACCGCGCGGCGCGCGACGCAGGCAGCGAGCGGAGAAACCCCGGCCACAGTTTCGGCTTCGCGATTCACCGTTTGCTCCTCACTTCGAAAACAACAACAGCAACAAACCCGCGAGCATCGATGTCAGGCCGAAAAACCGGATCTGCCCGTCGCTGAACTGGATGATGCGGCGAAAGGTATCGCGCCACTGCGCCGGGAACAGGAACGGCAGGATGCCCTCTATGACCAGCATCAGCGCAAACGCCATGAGGAAAGTGGTCGCCATCCCCGGCTCTCCCGTGAACGTTACTTGCCGCCTTTGCCGGGGCCTTTGAGGTACTTGAAGAACTCCGAATTGGGCTCCAGCACCAGCACGTCACTGCGGTTCTTGAAGCTCGAGCGGTAGGCTTCGAGACTGCGGTAGAAGGCGTAGAACTCGGGATTCTGGCCGAACGCCTGCGCGTATGCCGCCGCCGCCTTTGCGTCGCCCTCGCCCTTGATGCGCTGCGCTTCCTTGTAGGCGTTGGCGATGATCACCTCGCGCTCCTTGTCCGCCTCGGCGCGGATGCGCTCGGCCTCGCTCGAACCTTCCGAACGCAGCTGGTTGGCCACGCTCTTTCTCTCCGCGTCCATGCGCTTGTACACCGAATCGCTCACCTCCTGCGGCAGATCCACCCGCTTCAGGCGCACGTCGATGATCTCGACCCCTATTTTCTTCGCGTCCTGGTTGGCGCGCCCGCGTACGCTGGTCATGATCTGGTCGCGATCCTCCGACACCACTTCGTGCACCGTGCGCTTGCCGACCTCCTCGCGCAGCGTGGCATTGACGGTCTGCGAGATGCGCGTCGCCGCCTGCGCCTCGTCGCCGACGCTGATGTAGTACTGGCGCGCGTCGTTGATTCTCCATTTTACGAACGTATCCACCAGCAGGTTCTTCTTCTCCGAGGTGATATAGCGCTCGGCGTCGGGCGTATCCAGCGTGAGGATGCGCGCATCGAAGTAGCGCACGTTCTGGATCAGGGGCCACTTGATATGCAGTCCGGGAGTGGTGATGACTTCCTTCACCTCGCCCAACTGGAACACGATGGCGCGTTCGCGCTGGTCCACGGTGAAAAGCGTCATGGCCGCAATCACCACCGCAGCCAGCCCGCCGGCGAGTACGATTCTCATGCTGTTGTTCATGGCCGGCTTTCCCTCTCTCTCGCGCGGAGCGCGTCGCGCGAGCGCGCCGCGGAATCCGGATTCGGCGTCGGGTCGACCAGCGACTGCGCCGAGGATGGCGTCGTCCCCGGCAACGCACCGGCCGACATCTGCATGATCTTGTCCAGCGGCAGGTACAGCAGGTTGCCGCCGCTCTTGGCGTCGAGCAGAATCTTGCTGGTGCTGCTCATGATCTGCTGCACCGTCTCGATGTACATGCGGTCGCGCATCACCTGCGGCGCCTTGTTGTACTCGGTGAGCACCTGCTTGAAGCGGCTCGACTCGCCCTCGGCGTTGGCGAGCACGCGCTGGCGGTAGCCTTGCGCCTCCTCCGTCAGGCGCGAGGCGGCGCCGCGCGCCTTGGGCACCACGTCGTTGAAATAGGCCTGGCCCTCGTTCTTCTGCCGTTCCAGGTCCTGCTTCGCCTTGACTGCATCGTCGAACGCGGCCTGCACCTGTTCCGGCGGCTGCGCGTTTTGCATGGTCACGCGGCTGATCGCAATGCCGGTCTTGTAGCGGTCGAGGATGTCCTGTATCAATTTCTGCGCATCGGTCGACACTTGTTCGCGCCCCTCGTACAGCACGAAGTCCATCTTGCTCGCGCCGACCACCTCGCGAAACGCGGTCTCGGCCGCCTGCAGCACGGTGTCATCGGGCTGCTTGTTGTTGAACAGGTAATCCAGCGGGTCCTTCAGCGTGTACTGCACGGCAAACTGGATATCGATGATGTTCTCGTCGTCGGTGAGCATGATCGATTCCTTCAGCACCTTGGTCTTGACCGTGTTGCGGTAGCCGACCTCGACGGTGCGCACCGACGACAGATTGACGATCTCGTGCGACTGGAACGGGAATGGCAGGCGCCAGCGCAGCCCCGGACTGGTGAGATTGGAATACTTGCCGAAGGTGAACACCACGCCGCGCGCCTTCTCGTCGACGGTATAGAAGCCGCTCGCCAGCCACACCACCAGCACCAGGACGATCAGCAGACCCGCGCCGCCGCCGATCTGGCGCATGCTGGGCGGCCGCACCGACGAAGAACCGCCGCCCCCGCCTCTGCCGCCGAACAGGCCGTTCAGCTTCTGATTGAAGTTGCGCCACAACTCGTCCAGGTCCGGCGGCCCGTCGCCCCCGCCTTTCTTGCCCCATTGCGGGTCATTAAGTGACATATGTATCCTTATGATGCTGCTCCGATTGGCGGATGGTAGCTGCGGACTTTTTCGCGGCCGCGACTTCGGCCAAGGCAGTCCTGAGAAAATCCAGGCCGGCGCCAGTCTTCGCGCTCAAGCTGACCCGACCGATTTTACCATACTCGTCACGCTCCAACCCCGGCAAAACCGGCGTCAGGTCAATTTTGTTCCACACCAGCACCTGCGGGATGGCGTCCGCGCCGATCTCGGCGAGCACCGCGTTGACGGCCGCGATCTGCGCCCCGCGCACGCTGCTCGACGCGTCGACCACGTGCAGCAGCAGATCGGCCTGAATGGTTTCCTCCAGTGTGGCGCGAAAAGATGCCACCAGGCCGTGCGGCAGATCGCGGATAAAGCCCACGGTGTCCGATAACACCACATTGCCCGCCGCCTCCAGGTACAGCCGCCGCGTCGTGGTATCGAGCGTGGCGAACAACTGGTCGGCAGTGTAGCTGCCGGCATGGGTGAGCGCATTGAACAGCGTGGACTTGCCCGCATTGGTATAGCCGACCAGCGATACCGACAGCACGTCGCCGCGCACCCGCGCACGACGCTGCACGTCGCGGCGGCGCCGAAACTGCAGCAATTTGTCCTTGAGCACCTTGACACGGTTGCCGATCAGGCGCCGGTCGACTTCGATCTGGGCCTCACCCATGCCGCCGAGAAACCCGCGCCCGCCGCGCTGGCGTTCAAGGTGCGTCCAGCCGCGCACCAGGCGCGTGGAGGCGTACTCCAGTTGCGCCAGTTCGACCTGCAGTTTGCCCTCGTGACTGCGCGCGCGCCGGGCGAAAATGCCGAGGATCAGGCCGGTGCGGTCCAGAACCGGGCATTCCAGCTTCTGTTCCAGGTTGCGCTGCTGCGCCGGGGAGAGTTCGTGGTTGAACACCACCACCACCGCATTGTGCTCGCGCACCGCCGCTTCGATCTCCTCGACCTTGCCCGAACCTGCGAAAAGAGCCGGGTCGGGCCGCTGCCGCCTGCCCTGGATAAAGGCGCGCGGCTGCAGCCCGGAACTCTCGACCAGCAGCCGCAGCTCTTCGGAGCTTTCGGCGTAGCCATCGGCACCGAAATCCAGGCTGACCAGCACGGCCGCGTTTGCGCGCGCTGGGCGCTCAGACATGGCGCGCGCCGGCGGCAGCGAACCGGCCGGGCTCAGTTGTCGGAAGCAGGGTTTTCGTAGGAAATGGTGACCGCGCGCGACGGCACGACGGTGGAGATCGCGTGTTTGTAGACCATCTGCGTGACCGTGTTTTTCAGCAGCACCACATACTGGTCGAAGGATTCGACCTGGCCCTGCAGCTTGATGCCGTTGACCAGATAGATGGAGACCTGCACGTGCTCTTTGCGCAGCGTGTTTAGAAACGGGTCTTGTAACAACTGCCCTTTAGTGCTCATCGTGCCCCCCACAGCTTTGTTGTTGAACTGTCACTGTAATTGATTTCTCTATCATTATCCACCATCGAAACGATATTGGGGCGTCCCGCTACTTTTTCAAGTAAGGATTGGTCGAGGTCTTGAACTGCACTTTCAGGGGCGTGCCCTGGAGCGAGAACGCTTCGCGAAAGCGCCCCTCGAGATAGCGGCGATAGCTCTCCGATACGGCATTGAGCGCATTGCCGTGAATGACGATCAGCGGCGGATTCATGCCGCCCTGGTGGGCGTAGCGCAGCTTGGGCCGGGTCAGGCCCTTGCGCGGCGGCTGCTGGCGCTCGACCGCTTCGATCAGCACGCGCGTGAGGCGCGGCGTCGACAGTTTGGTCATGGCGGCGCGGTAGGCGTCGTCGATTGAAGGCAGCAGGGCCGACATGCCGCTGCCCTGCAGGGCCGAGATGAAATGAAAGCGCGCGAACCCGAGGAACCCGAGCTTGCGTCCCAGATCGCGCTTGACGCACTCGCGCCGGTAGTCGTCCAGGCCGTCCCATTTGTTGACCGCCACCACCAGCGCGCGTCCTTTCTCCACGACATAGCCGGCGATGTGCGCGTCCTGGTCCGAGATCTCGGCCTGCGCATCGAGCACCAGCACCACCACGTTGGACTGGTCCACCGACTGCAGCGTCTTGATCACGGAAAACTTCTCCAATGACTCGAACACCTGGCCGCGGCGCCGCAAGCCGGCGGTATCGATCAGGGTATAGCGCCTGCCGCCGCGCTCGAACGGGACATCGATGCTGTCGCGCGTGGTGCCCGGCTGGTCGAAGGCGATGACCCGGTTCTCGCCCAGCAGGCTGTTGATCAGGGTCGACTTGCCGACGTTGGGGCGGCCGATGACGGCGATGCGCGGATGGTCCGGTGCCGGCTCTTCCTCGGGTTCCTGCTCAAACCCGGCGAGCGCCAGATCGACGAGGTCGTTTACGCCTTCGCCATGCGCGGCGGAGATGGCGTAGGGCTCCCCCAGCGCGAGTTCGTGGAATTCGGCCGTGACCACGCCGACATTCATGCCTTCCGCCTTGTTTACGGCGAGCAACACGCGCCGTCCGGCCTTGCGCAGCAAGGCGGCGATATTGCGGTCCTGCGGCGCCAGCCCCTGGCGCACATCGACCATGAACAGGATCACGTCGGCCTCGGCGATGGCCTGCCGCGTCTGCTTCGCCATCTCGTGCAATATGCCTTCTTTCGCCACCGGCTCGAAGCCGCCGGTGTCCACCACGAGAAACGGCCTGTCCCCCACCCGTCCTTCGCCGTAGTGGCGATCGCGCGTCAGCCCGGGCATGTCGGCCACGAGCGCGTCGCGGCTGCGCGTGAGCCGGTTGAACAGCGTGGACTTGCCCACGTTGGGCCGGCCGACGATGACTATGGTAGGTTTCATGCGCGCGCGATCACGCGCGAAGGCGCGGCGTCAGGAAGGAAATCAGGTTTTCTTCCCTTCACGCACTCTGCGCTTTCGCGTTGATCGCTGTTTCTATTGGGTGCTGAAGGCATACAGCCCGCCGTTGCGGGTCTGTACCAGAAAGCCGCCGTTGGGCAGGCCGACCGGACTGGTGCTGACCGGGCTGCCGTCGGTCGCCACGCGACCGACGAAGGCGCCGGAGTCGCGCGCGAGAAAATGCACCTGGCCCTGGATGTCGGCGACCACGATCTCGCCCCCGAGGGCGAGCGGCGCGGACAGATTGCGCAGGCGCAGCTTGTCCTGCCGCCACAGGCTGGTGCCGTTGCTGCGATCGAGCGCATGCACCGCGCCCTTGTCGTCGCTGACGAAGGCGTAGCGCGCATCCAGCGCCAGCCCGGACGTGCTCGACATCTCGCGCCCCCACAGTGCCTGGCCATTGCTCAGGTCGAAGCAGCCGATGCGGCCCTGATAGGCGACCGCGCAGACCTCGCGCGCGGCGACCACCGGCAGTCCGATTACATCGGTGACGCGCTCCAGTTCGGTGGTGCCGCGCGGCAGAGCGACGGTCGCCTCCCAGCGCACCGCGCCGTTGGAAACATCGATCGCGACCAGCTTGCCGCCGGCAAAGCCGGCGTAGACCACGCCTGCGGAAATGGTGATTCCGACCGGCGAGCGCACCGTGAGCACGGGCGTGGAGCGCTGGTAATACCACTTGCGCTTGCCGTCCTTCACATCCAGACCGAAAATGCGGCCGTCGGCGCTGCGCACCACGACCACATCCTGGGCCACCTGCGGCGCCGCCAGCACTTCGCTGCTGACCTGCGCCTTCCATAGCGCAGTGCCGTTGCTGCCGAAAGCCAGCACCTCGCCCTTGCCGCTGCCCACCGCCACCAGTCCGGCACCGGCGCCGGCGCCGCCGGTCAGACGTTCCCCGGCGCTGACGCGCCACAGTTGTTTGCCGCTGGCCGCATCCAGGCGCGTGATCGTGCCGTCGCTCGCGGCCGCATACACACTGTCGCCCGCCACCGCGGGGCCGAAAATCGCCTGTTGCGAATTGCCTATATTCGCCTGCCACAGCGTGTTGATTTTGATCGATTGCGTCAGCGCGGGCAGCGGCGCCATTTCCGGCGCGGCGCTGCGGCTGCCGAACCAGTTCATGGGATTGATGCTATCGATTGCATTGCTGACCATGCTGCCGCCGCCGCAACCGGCAAGCAGCAGCGCCGCGCTCAGCATGGCGACGAAGGCAAATACGCGCTTCATTTCGCGGTTCCCAGCGCATCCAGGCGCAGCTGGATCGATGCGCGCAGCCCGGCGTCCCTGGCGTTTGCCTTGTCCAGCGCTGCGCCATAGGCGGCGCGCGCGTCTTCCTTCTTGTCTTGGGCGACGAGAACATCGCCCCGGGCGGCCAGGAACAGCGCATCGAACGCGGCACCGTGCTTCGCATCCAGCGTCTTCAGCGCGTCGTCATAGGCCTTTTCGTCCAGCATCACGCTGGCAAGCCGCAGGCGCGCAATGTCCTGCAACCCTTCGTCCTGGGCGTTGTCGGCGACCCAGGCGAGTTGGGCGCGCGCGGTTTTCAGATCGCCACCCTGAAAGTGCACTTTGGCCGACACCAAGGCCGCCATGGCGGCGTAGGCCGTGCGCGGATAGCCCTCGAGAACCGCGCCGGCGCTTTCGCGCACGTGTTTCAGGTCGCCCGCGCGGGCCGCTTTCTGCACGGCGTCATACAGGCTCGAAGCCTGGACCGCCTGGCTGCGCTGATAATAGTTCCAGCCTTGCCAGGCAGCGAGCACGAAAAGCACCAGGCTCACCGCGGTCATCACCAGATTGCCGTTTTCCTGCCACCACGCTTTTAGCGCAGCCAGCTGTTCCTGTTCTTCCAAATCGTAGGTAGCCATGTTTCTAGTCTTCTTCCATGAATAATAAATTGGTTACGGCCTCGGGCAGCGTCGCGCGCGCCACACGCACTTGCCCGCGCTCCTGGCGCAGGTGCTTCACGCTCACTTCACCGCTGGCCGCCTCATCCTCGCCCAGGATCACGGCAAGGGCGGCGCCGCTCGCATCGGCCTTCTTCATCTGCGCCTTGAAGCTGCCGCCGCCGCAGTGCTGCATCACCGACAGGCCATGGTTGCGCAACTCTTCGGCCACGCCGAAGGCCATGCGGTCGGCGGCGCTGCCCTGGTGCACGAGGTAGACCTCGCATTGGGCAGCAGGTTCCGGCGCGCGCGATTCACGCACCAGTTCCAGCAGCCGCTCCAGCCCCATGGCAAAACCGCAGGCCGGCGTCGGCTTGCCGCCGATTTCCTCGAACAGACCGTCGTAGCGCCCGCCGCCGCACACCGTGCCCTGGGCGCCGAGACGATCGGTGACCCACTCGAACACGGTGAGATTGTAGTAGTCCAGGCCGCGCACCATGCGCGGGTTGATGCTGTAGGCAATGCCGACGTCCTTCAACACCTGCTGCACCCCTTCGAAATGCGCCAGCGAGGCCGCGCCCAGGTGATCGAGCAGGCGCGGCGCCGCCTCGATCAGCGGCTGCATCAGCGGGTTCTTGCTGTCGAGCACGCGCAGGGGATTGGTATGCAGGCGGCGCCTGGCATCCGCGTCGAGCGCATCCTCTTGCGCCTGCAGATAGCGCACCAGCTCCAAGCGGTGGCGCGCGCGCTCCTCCGGGCTGCCGATGCAATTGAGCTGCAGCTTGATGTCGTCGAGCGCGAGGTCGTCCCACAGCCGCGCGCACATCAGCAGCAACTCGGCATCCACATCCGGGCCGGCATAGCCCAGGGCTTCCGCGCCGACCTGGTGGAACTGGCGGTAGCGGCCCTTCTGCGGCCGTTCGTGCCGGTACATGGGGCCGAGGTAGTATAGCCGCTGCGGATTGCCGTAGAGCAGATTGTGCTGGATCGCGGCACGCACCGTGGACGCCGTGGCTTCCGGGCGCAGCGTCAGCGCTTCCCCGTTCAGCTCGTCGACGAAACTGTACATTTCCTTTTCGACGATGTCGGTGGCCTCGCCGATGGCGCGGCGAAACAAGGCCGTCGGCTCGAGCAGCGGCGTGCGCAGGTTGCGGTAGCCGTAGCTCTGCAGCCAGGAGCGCAGCGTCTCCTCCAGTTCTTCCCAAAGTGCCGCCTCGTCCGGCAGGATGTCGTTCATCCCGCGGACGGCTTGTATGGTTTGGCTCATGGTCGGGTTCGAATTGATTTAGCCCTGGACCGCGACCTTGATCGGAATGGTCTTGGATTTCTTGGCCGCGCTTGCCGCCGAGCCGCCCGCACCATAATGGCTGCGCACGTAATCGTCCACGATCCTCTGGAAATCGCGCGCAATGGTTTCGCCCTTGAGCGTCACCGTCTTCTCCCCGTCAACGAACACCGGCGCCACTGGCCGCTCGCCCGAGCCCGGCAGGCTGATGCCGATGTTGGACTGCTTCGATTCGCCCGGTCCGTTCACCACGCATCCCATCACCGCCACGTGCATGTCTTCCACGCCCGGAAATTGCTCGCGCCACAGCGGCATCTGGCTGCGCAGATAAGCCTGGATATTGGCGGCGAGCTCCTGGAAATAGGTGCTGGTGGTGCGGCCGCAGCCGGGACAACTGATGACCAGCGGCGCAAACGACCTCAAGCCCATGGTCTGCAGGATTTCCTGCGCCACCACGACTTCCCGCGTGCGCTCGCCGCCCGGCTCGGGCGTGAGCGAAACGCGGATGGTGTCGCCTATGCCTTCCTGCAACAGCACCGCCAGCGCCGCGCTCGAGGCGACGATGCCTTTGGAACCCATGCCGGCTTCGGTGAGCCCGAGGTGCAGCGCATAATCGCAGCGCGCCGCCAGCTCGCGATAGACCGAAATCAGATCCTGCACGCCGCTCACCTTGCACGACAGCACAATCCTGTCCGCCGGCAGGCCCCATTTCTGCGCCTGCGCGGCCGATTCCAGCGCCGACACGACCAGCGCCTCGCGCATCACCGCGTCCGCCGCCAGCGGCTGCGGGCTGGCGCCGTTCTCGTCCATCAGGCGCGCCAGCAATTCCTGATCCAGGCTGCCCCAGTTCACGCCGATGCGCACCGGCTTGCCATGCCTGCAGGCCATTTCAATCATGGTGGCGAACTGTTCGTCGCGCTTCGAACCCTTGCCGACGTTGCCCGGGTTGATGCGGTATTTGGCGAGCGCCTCGGCGCACTCCGGATACTGGCTGAGCAGGCGGTGTCCGTTGAAATGAAAATCCCCCACCAGCGGCACCGCGCAGTCCCTGCGCGCGAGCTCGTCGCGGATGCGCGCGACCTGCGCCGCCGCCTCCGCCGTATTGACGGTGATGCGCACCAATTCGGAACCTGCGCGCGCCAGATCGCAGACCTGTTCCACCGTGGCGCGGACGTCGGCGGTATCGGTATTGGTCATCGACTGCACCACGATGGGCGCGCCGCCGCCGATAACGACGTCCGCTATGCGCACCGGGCGCGTGGTTTTGCGCGTTTTGGCGGACATCGGGGCTACTCGAGCGTCAGGCGCGCGACATCGACCTTGAAATACGGCCGCAGATCGACCTGCGCGTCGTTGAACTTCAGCCGCACACTGCCGGCGTTGCCGATCACCACTTCGAATGGCGGCTTGCCTTCGATCAGCTGTCTGCTGCCGGCCGGGTTGAGCTGCGACAGCAGGATCTTGCCATTCGCCTGTTTGATTCGGACCCAGGATATCTGGTCGAACTCGAGTTCGATGCGTCCATTCCGGCTGACGCCGCCCCGGGCCGCGCCGGCCGGCAGCGCGACCTGGGCGCGCGGCTCCGCCGCCCGCGCCTCGCCCGCCCCCGCGGGCTCCGGCACGCCCGCCGGAGCAGGTGCAGGCGGCACCGGCGCCGCGGCAGCCTCGCTCGCGTCGCCCGGCGCGGTTCTCGGCGTTATCGTCACCACTTCGCCCGTGTCGAGCGGATTGTTCCACCATTCGTAGGCGACGACCGCCCCCGCCAATATGGCAACCAGCGACAGCAAGACATAGATGCGGTTCGATTTCCCGCTGCCCTCGACAAACGGTTCGTGCCCGCTGGTCCGAAGATCGACCGTGATCGCGGCGGGGATATCGCGCCTGCCCAAATCAGCGAGCAGCGGCTCCGGATCAATCTGCAACAGCTTGGCATAACTGCGGATCATGCCGCGCACGAAAGTCGCGCCCGGCAATGTAGCATAGTCGTCGGCCTCGATGGCCGCGATCTGTTTGACCCCGTACTTGATCTGCTGCGACACGTCGGCCACGCTGAGCTTGAGCTCGGCGCGAGCGGCAGCCAGCGCCCGTCCCGGGCTGGTGTGCGCGGTCGCGGGTACCGCTTCGCTCATTCGAACTGGCCCTTGAGCAAATCCTGATATTCGGCGGACCCGGCGAAGCGCCGCCGCAACTGGACGGCGAGGGAATTTTCGGCCGCCTTGTCGCCCAACTTGCGCTCGATGCGCAGCGCCAGCCACAGCGATTCAGCCGTAGGCTGATTCACCTTGTTGAAGCGCCCAACCAGGTCGCGCGCGACTTCGAGCTGGCCGCGCTTGTACTGGATCGATGCCAGATTGAACAGCGCCGCAGGATTTTCCGGCTCGCTGCGCAGCGCGCGCTCGAAATACCCGATGGCTTCGCGCCCGCCGTCCTTCGTGAGCGAGCACAGCCCGGCGTTGACGTAGGAGCGCACCGGCGTGTTGTACAGGGGGTTCTTCAGCGCCGCGAGGAAGTAGGCGATGGACTGCTCCTCGCGCCCGGTGCGGCACAGGAACCAGCCGTAGTTGTTGTTGATGTCCGGATCGTTCGGGGACAAGCCGAGCGCGCGCTCGAAATACCGCTGCGCGACCTCATTCTCGCGCAGGTCCATGTGCACCAGGCCGAGCACGTTGTAAGCCGGCGCATAACCCGGATCAGCCGCGACCGCGATGCGCAGTTCTTCGAGTGCGACGCCCATGTTGCCGCGCTCGAAGTACGCCGAAGCGAGCTCGGTATGCGCGCGCGCGCGGTTGCGCGGATCGCCGACCGCTCCGGTCAGCGTGCCGGTCTCCACCGTATTCGCCTGGGTCGCGGAAGACGGCGGGGTCTGCGCGCAGCCGGTGAGCGCGCCCCAGGCGATGAACAGCGCAAGCAGGAAAGCCGATTTCAGCATGGTTGTATCTCCACCACCCGGCGCGCGCGCCGGGTCTTGTCTTCCACCCTGCCGGCGAGTTGTCCGCAGGCTGCATCAATATCGTCCCCGCGCGTCTTGCGTGTGGTCACCACCAGCCCGGCGGAAATCAGGATTTCGGCAAAGCGGCGGATGACCTCGCGCGGCGAGCGCTTGAGGCCGGAATTCGGGAAAGGGTTGAACGGAATCAGGTTGAATTTGCACGGGACCTCGCGCACCAGGGCGATCAATTGCTGCGCATGTTCCGCGCCGTCGTTGACGCCGTCGAGCATGACGTACTCGAAGGTGATGAAGTCGCGCGGCGCCTTGTCGAGATAGCGCCGGCACGCGCCAAGCAGCTCGGCCAGCGGATATTTCCTGTTGATCGGCACCAGGACATCGCGCAGCGCGTCGTTGGGCGCGTGCAGCGATACCGCCAGCGCCACCGGACAGGCGTCGCGCAGGCGGTCGATGGCGGGAACGATGCCCGCAGTGGACAGCGTCACGCGCCGGCGCGACAACCCGTAAGCGTTGTCGTCCAGCATCAGGCGCATGGCCGCGACCACATTGTCGAAATTCGCCAGCGGCTCGCCCATGCCCATCATGACCACGTTGCTGACAATTCGCTCTCCCTTGGGGGCAGCGCCGAGCGCTCGGTTCGCGATCCACAGCTGGCCGATGATCTCGGCCGTGCTCAGATTGCGATTGAAGCCCTGCTTGCCGGTGGAACAGAATTTGCAGTCAAGCGCACAGCCCGCCTGGGAGGACACGCACAGGGTGCCTCTATTGGTCTCGGGAATGAACACGCTTTCGACCGCGTTGCCGTTGCCGACGTCTATCAGCCATTTGCGCGTTCCGTCGGCGGCCGTGGCATCGGACAGGACCGGCGGCGCTTCGATCGCGGCGCTGGCGGCGAGCTTTTGCCGCAGCGGCTTCGCCAGATCGCTCATTTTCGAAAAATCCGCCTCCCCGCACTGGTGCATCCAGCGCAGCAGCTGCTTCGCGCGAAACGGCTTCTCGCCGATTTCGGCGAAGAAACCGGTCAGCTGCGCGGCGTCATAGTCGAGGAGGTTGGGATTCATCGCTCTCGCGCTTCAGCGCGGGTAGATGTCAAGGGCGGGGAAAAAATAGGCAATTTCCACCTTGGCGGTGTCCACCGCATCCGAGCCATGCACAGCGTTGGCGTCGATACTGTCGGCAAAATCGGCGCGAATCGTGCCTGGTTCCGCTTTTTTCGGGTCGGTAGCGCCCATCAGTTCCCGGTTTTTGGCGATCGCGTTCTCGCCTTCGAGCACCTGCACCATCACCGGACCGGAGATCATGAACTGGACCAGGGGCTCGAAAAAAGGCCGCCCCTTGTGCACCGCATAAAAGCCCTCGGCCTCGGCGCGCGACAATTGCAGCATGCGCGCAGCGATGAGCTTCAAGCCATTGGTTTCAAAGCGGGAATAAATCCTGCCAATGACGTTCTTGGCCACCGCGTCGGGCTTGATGATGGATAGGGTACGTTCCAAAGGCATGTAAATCTCCGAGTAAATTAGTCTGGGAAAGCTTAACGCTATATTTTATCAGGGATTTTGCTTTATGTCGCTGCCGGCCCCGAGCAAAATTCTGCAACGAGCACCGCAAGACGTGTGGTACGGACTGCGAAGAAGGCTGGTTATTCGGCGCTAGAGCGCGAACACGCCTGGAGGGATGAATCTGGGCACTGGCGTGAAGTTATCTCGACGGTCGGATAGCGCCTCGCGCAGTATCGTCAGGCTTGTCAGGCAGCCACGAAAGGATTGACCACGGTCAACTGACCGTCGAACGTGCGTCCGTGCTGCAAGTCCTCGGTATAGAGGGTGTCGCAGCCCGACAGCAACGCCGCGGCAACGATCAGCGCGTCCCAATAGGAAATCCGCCCTTGGACCTCGACTTCCATCGCCTTCTCGACCAATCTCGGCTCCAGAGCCACGCCATTGCAGCCGGCGATCAGTTCCCGGGCCAGCTTGTGCCGCGTCGGAACGTCCATGCCGAGTTTGATCCGACAGACATTCAGAAATTCGCTGATTACCTGCACGCTGATGGTCGGCTGCTTTTCGAGTATGCCCTCAGCGACAGCAATCTTGGCGTCGTCTTTCGAAAACGCGTAGACAACGACATTAGTGTCAGCGAATGCCGGCACGGTCGTACAGTTCTGCCCTGTCGATCTTCCTGCCGTCATAGCGTCCCCGATACTGCCGGAATACAGCGAGATCGACGTATCGCTGTGCGGCAACGACGGTTACACTTCGACCCCTGAGGCTCTCGGCAAATTGCAATATCTTGCTCGCCTCGGGGTCGGGTAATCCCTTTACCAGCTCATAGATTCGATCTGCGATTCCCATAGATTGCTCCGCTTCGCCATTTTGACGCTAGTTTATCCTTTGTTGTGCCCGGTTGCACCGCTCGGCGTTGCTCGCATCGGCATGCCGGCGAGCGAAGCGCCGCAAATATTCATCGAGCTCCCCGACTCCACACGAGAACGCACGGCGGTCATGGTTCTTTGCCAGCGCTTTGATGCTGACGGAAAAACCGAGATCAACGCTTGCCTTGCCGCCATTCGCGTTGGCGCTTCATTGCAGCAGACAACTTCGGCTTGGGTTTGTCTGCGTTGTCCAAAGCCTTGGCAAAAGCGTTCCAGTCACGGGAGGTAAGAGTAATCATCTCTCGTTCGGCAAGAATCTGCTTGGCCCGCTCCTGAGCTGTTCCCAGCAGGAACGCGCTTACCGACATCCCAGCAGTCGAGGCAGCCCGGACAATCAACTCCTTGATTTCCGGCGATGTGCGCAAATCAATGCGTCCGTGAGCTTGGGCGACGATGGGCATAATGAGCGTGTCCTGTATGGAAGGATTCCGGCAGAATTTAGGCCAAAAATCCATGACATTCAACGCGACCGTACAAATCACGCATCCACGTCGAAAATTGAGGAACTAGCCGAACGGCACGAATCCGTCACGGCGCCAGAAATGACAACAGCCCAGGTTTGTCTAAGCCCTTGATGATACTGGCGCGCCCGGTGGGATGAATCTGGGCACTGGCGCGAGATCTTACCGGTCCAATAATTCGAGCCCCGGCCGGCTCCCCGACCAGGGCGAAAGTGGGCACGCTTGGGTAATAAGGACGCGCCTACGTTGATAACCTCGGAACAACGCGAATCAGATTGCCCGGTTTGTTCTGCCTGAGGGTGAGCTTGCCGACATGAGTAGACGACCGTACTGCTCGCACGTGACGTTCCTACTATAAGGGCTTCGGTCTTTGCCAAAGTTCTCGAACCCTTGGATCGACTGGATGTGCGCCAAACTGATGGGTGAGGGGAAAATGGTCGGCTTGCCAGCGAACACGTTGGACCACGGGAAAGCTTTCCCGTAGCGGCGGATATCTTTCTTCACTTTCTTGATTTCGACCTCAGCGGATCGAAAACAATTCAAATACTCATATGTTGCTTAGCACGGGTGATGACGCCTATCAAAACCGCGAGGAGCCTGCCGTCCATCAACCCGCGCCAGCAGCGCCTATTACGCCAATTCGAGCCGATCGTTTTGCGAGAACGGATCGATGTTGATCCGTAGCAAATGAACGGTCGTCGTCGTCGGTACCTTGCGACGATCGACGTTGTTCCGCCGCACAAAACCAATGGCCGCAAACTTGCCTTAGCGGAATCTCCACGACCGCCAGGCTGTCGCGTTCGAGGTCGAGGATCATCGAAGCGTAAACGGTGTCGGCATTACCGGTGAGAAACAGCGGGGATGGAGCATGGCCCTTTTACCCTGCTGCGACCGCGGCAACCCCTGACGGCTACGCTCTGCGTCCGGATTTGCTCTACAGATCAACGCTCCGGCGGCCGCGCCATGATCGGGCGGGGTTGGGCGCGCAACTGCCTGACGCTTTCGCGAACTCGTTCCGCCAGGCGGATTTTTTCCGGCCACGTCAGAAACTGGCGACTCTTCTGCCATTGCGCCTGCCGCTTTAACATTTGTTCGAGGTCAGTCATTCAGAAACTTGTTTTCAAAACGCTGCCAGGCATCTGCCAAATCGTGCCGGGCCGCCAGACCCTTGATGGCGTCCCGGCTGACACTGCCGGATTCGAGCAACGCCAGAATGCGGGTCAAGTCCTTGGCGCGTCCGACGCTCAGCGCAATGACCGCGAGATGGTCCGCTCGGACCACGCGCAAGGCCACGCCCTCGAAGTCGGCGATTTCAGCTTGTTCCATCGCCTCCTGAGTGAGCGGACTGAACGCGGGCAAAAACTGCGTGGGCCACGCGCCGACACGAATGGCTTCGCCTTCCGGCCGGTATCCTTTGGCGGCGCAAAACTCGTAAATACCACCGAGCACGTCAAACCGGTCCGCGGAGGCCACCGCCACGAGCACGTCGGCATCCAGCGTCGCCACCGGCTCGGTGTACCGCATTTGCGCGGTGGCGCCAAATAGCGCGTAATCCCGGATCACGCCCACCCGTTGCATTTCATTGAGCAATTGCGCCAATTCCTTCACGATATCATTCTACCGAAAAGTCTGTGGTTCCTTTGAAAATTTCCCGCGCGGCGCACGCCGACTTGCGAAACGCGCGCCCTAGGCGGAAGTGGTCTATTCCTGCCGCTCCCAAGTGATCGTCCAACCGAAATTTCCGGCTCCGGCCTGCCAGCCGCTCGCCACGCCCAGGCCGGGCACCGCCACCAGCGTGTCGCCGCAATAGACCAGGGGCAGTCGCTCGCGCTCCCACGGCGGCATGCGCGCTTCCTGCAGCAGGTTTTTCAGGCTGCGCGTCGAACCGCCGGGCTGCAGGCGTAACTTCTCTCCGCCTTGTCGCAGCCTCACGCCCAAACCGTGGTCGCGAACCTGCGCGCAGGCGAGGCCCGCGCCTTGCCGGCGCGCGAAATGCAAGGCGCCGCCCAACTCCGGCAGCGGCCACACGCGTTTGCCGTCCCAGTCGCGCCGAAACTGCGCCGGCGCATCCGCCAGCGCGGGGAGCAGATAAGCGTGACCGGCATAACGGCGCAGTTCGTTTCCACCCAGCACGACGTGCACGGCGGCGTCATCGCCCGCCTCGAACAGCTGACGTAATCCTTCCTGCAGACGGTCCGCCTCGGGCGCGGGCGCACCTTGCTGCTGCAGCAGCCAGCGCAACAGATTTTTTGCGCGCGGAACTCCGAGTCGTTGCAACGCGGTAACGGCCAGCTTGTTTCCGCGCACGGCGAGTTTCGCGTCCGCTTGGGCCAGATCATCGAGAACCAGGCTTGCCTCCGCCAGATGTCCGGCGGCGCGCGCCAGCGTCGCGCGGTAGCCGGGAAAGGCCCGTTCGATCACGGGCAATACCTCGTGGCGCAGGAAATTGCGGTCATGGCGCGTGTCGGCGTTGCTCTCGTCTTCGACCCACTTGAGCTTGTTCGCCCTGGCGTAGGCTTCGATTTCTTTGCGCGAAACCGCGAGCATGGGCCGCAAAATAGCGGGTGCCCGCGCGCTGCTGGCTTTCTTGTCCGAACCCTGCTCTCTTATCAATGGCATCGCCGCCCCGCCTTTCACTCCGGCGCCGCGCAGCAGCTGCAACAACAAGGTTTCGGCCTGATCGTCCAGATGCTGGGCGAGTACGATGAAATCGGCTTGGTCCAGGCTGGCGTAGACCTGATAGCGGGCGCGGCGCGCGGCAGCCTCCACACCCTCGGCGCGATACGGCGCCACATCGACTTCGTGCAGCGCCAGCGCAATATCCTGCCGCTTGCAGCGGCGCGCGCAAAACGCGGCCCAGCGGCCCGCGTTCGGGCTGATGTTGTGGTTGACGTGCACGCAGGAAAGGCGAAAGTCCAGCGGGCCGGCAAGCCGGCGCAGCACCTCCAGCAGCACCATCGAGTCGAGGCCGCCGGACAAACCCAGCACCAGCCTCGCCCGGGGAAAGAGCAAGGGCTCAAGCGCCGCGCCTACCGTGGCTTCGACACTGTCGAAGCTATCCGGTTTCGACTTCCTTGAACTTGCCATAGTCCATCAGGCGGTCGAAGCGCGCTTCGATCAGTTCGTCCACGCCCTTGTTCGCAAATGAGCGCAGCGCATCCTGCAACGCTTTTTTCAGATTCTGCGCCATGGCCGCGTGGTCGCGATGAGCGCCGCCCAGAGGCTCGGTGATGATCTTGTCGATCAGGCCCAGGGTTTTCAGCCGGCCGGCGGTGATGCCCAGCGTATCGGCCGCCTCCGGCGCCTTGTCGGCGCTTTTCCACAGGATGGAAGCGCAGCCCTCGGGCGAGATCACCGAATAAATCGCGTATTGCAGCATCATCACGATATCGCCGACCGCAAGGGCGAGCGCGCCGCCCGAGCCGCCCTCGCCGATGACGGTGCAGATGATGGGCACCCTGAGCTCGGCCATGACGTAAAGGCTGCGGCCGATCGCCTCGGACTGGCCGCGCTCCTCGGCACCGATGCCGGGATAGGCGCCCGGCGTATCCACGAAAGTCAGCACCGGGATGTTGAATTTTTCCGCCAGGCGCATCAGACGCATCGCTTTGCGGTAGCCCTCCGGACGCGGCATGCCGAAGTTGCGCAGAATTTTTTCCTTGGTGTCGCGCCCCTTCTGCTGTCCGATCACCATGACCGACTGGCCGTTGAAGCGCGCCAGGCCGCCGACGATCGAAAGATCGTCGGCATAGGAGCGATCGCCGTGCAGTTCCTCGAAATCGGTGAACAGCGCGCCGATGTAATCCAGGGTAAACGGGCGTTGCGGATGGCGCGCCACCTGCGCCATCTGCCAGGGCGTGAGCTTGGCGTAAAGGTCCTTGGTCAGCGCATTGCTTTTTTTCTGCAGCCGCGCGATTTCCTCGGAGATGTCCACCGCCGAGTCGTCCTGCACAAAGCGCAATTCCTCGATCTTGGCTTCGAGATCGGAAATGGCTTGTTCGAATTCGAGGAAAGTCGTTTTCAAGAGCTTGGAATCCGTTTCAAAACGAAGGGGCAGCTCCCCTCATGCTCCCCTGAATCAGCCGCCCGGCGGTAGTTCGGTCAGACGTTCCTGGGTTGCCGATGTCCGCGGCCAATGCGGATCAGCCGACATTCTATCGCAGTGTACGTTCAATCCTCGCTCGAAACGACGCGGTTGCGGCCTTGCGCTTTGCCCCGGTACATGGCCGCGTCGGCACGCTCGATGATTTGTGCCGTATCCTCGCCCGCACGATAGGCCGCGATGCCGATGGTCGCAGTGATTCGCCTCGGAGCGCGAGTCCCGGAAAACTCCCGCTGTTCGATGGCCAGGCGCAAGCGCTCAGCGATGACCTTGGCATGCTCCAATTCGGTCTGCGGCAGCAGCAGCATGAACTCTTCGCCGCCGAATCGACCGCACATGTCGCCGCCCCTCAAACCTGCTTGCGTCAGGTCGGCGAACTCCTGCAGCACGGCGTCGCCTGTGGCATGTCCGCATTCGTCGTTGATCCGCTTGAAGTGGTCGATGTCAAGCAGGCCTACCGAGAACCGACTGCCGCTGCGGTCGAATCGCGCTATTTCCCGGCGTAGCGCCTCCATCAGGAAGCGGCGGTTATAGATGCCGGTGAGCTCGTCATGGATCGATATATCCTGTACTTTTTCCAGCGCCTGCCGCAGCTCGCGGTTGCTCTCGTAGAGGCGCCCGCGCAGGCTGTGAATATAGCGGCCCATGATGGCGAACCACGGCAACAGGGTGCCGAGCGCGACGAACAGCGTCACCTCGGTCGCGGCGTCCACGTTGCCGGGCCTGTGGTAAGCGGAGAGCAGCACCGTGCCCGCATAGGCAAACAGCACCAGCAGCACCAGCAGCAGCAGGCGCACCCGTTCGAGCCGGAACGCACCGAACAGGAACGGCATCACATAGACCATCAGCAGGACGCCGCGCATGCGCTCGGCTTGATACATGATAAAGACCACCACCATGATGGACACGATGATCTGCTCCATGGTGAGGCTCGGGTCGGGAAAGAGCCGATTGAGCCCGGAGCGAAAAACTGCGTAAAACAGCGCAACCAGCGCGCAAATGACGACCGTCGCCTCCAATAGCACCGGCAATTCGAGCAGGCCCTGCAGGTAGCCGGCCGCAAGCAGGAACACGACCAGGAACGAGCCGCCGGCCGCCATCAGATAGCGGCGTATTCGAAGCGCCTGCTTCGCGTCGGTATCCGGAATCAGTACGAACCAGCGCATCGACTCCACCCCTCTTCCAACCGTGCCGGCCCGGCGTCGCCGCGCGCCCCCGAGCGGCCGCACCGGATCAGTATTCTACCGGCATCGGGTCGAGACTGCGCCACAGGTACCAAGTGGCGACGGAGCGCCACGGCGCCCAGTTTTCGCCCAGCTCGCGCATGCGCTCGCGCGTGACGCGCTCGCCAGCGAAATAGTGCAGGCCGATCGCCCTCTGCAAGCCCAGGTCGTCCAGCGGCAGCACGTCGGGCCGCAGCAGGTTGAACATCAGAAACATCTCCGCCGTCCAGCGGCCGATGCCGCGCACCTGGACCAGTTCGGCGATCACCGCCTCGTCGTCCATGTGCGGCCAGTCGCGCGCATGGATGCTGCCGTCAGCGAAGTGGCGCGCGAGATCCGCGATGTACTCGGCCTTGCGCTGGGACAATCCGCAGGCGGGAAGCCGGCGGCGCGCCTTCAGCATCTGCGCGGGGGTCGCCTCCGGGGCGATGGCGAGCACCCGGTTCCACACCGACTCCGCCGCTTTCACCGAAATCTGCTGGCCGACGATGGAACGGGCGAGCGTCTTGAACGGCTCGCCGCGGCGCGCCAAAGCGATGCGCGGATGGGCGCGGATGACGCGCGCGAGCACCGCGTCGCGGCGCGCCAGCGCGCGCTTGGCGCGCAGCCAGTAGTCTGGAGTCATGGCACGCGTTCCAGTAATGTTGTTCCGGGGAGCCGCCCGCTCGCGTCGCGCCGGAGCAAATGAAAACCGGAATGACGCCAGAAATCTTGCGCCAAGGAAGTCCGGGAGCTAGGGCCTGTTGACATTCAGCACATGAGCGCGACGGGGGTAATTTGGGATGCAGCGCAAGGCGCGAGGAGTGCCGTTTGGTCATTCCAAACAAGCGACGAGCAACGCCGCGCGGCGTTCCAAATTATCCCCCGTCCCTTCGGGTTGCCTCCAAATGCGGCGCCTGCGGCGTTGCGCTCCTCGCCAAGGGAACCACCCTTGGCTTCGTCGCGCGCCTTGCAGTCATCCGCATTTGGAGGCAACGCGTCTCATGCGATGAATGTCAACAGGCCCTAGGCGCGCACGACGGCGTGCGGCATGACACGGCTGTGCGCGGCGACGTGCTGGGTCAGAAATCCCATCTGGTCGGAAAGGATCTTGCGATTGGTGAGGATCAGGTACTCGGCCTTGTTCGGCACGTAAGGCGTATACATCAATTCCATTCCCGCTTCCTCGGGCTTGCGGTTGCGCTTGATGCCGTTGCAGTGGCGGCAGGCCGACACCACGTTCATCCAGTGGTCACGACCGCCGCGCGACAACGGGGTAATGTGATCGCGCGTGAGGCGCAGGTAGCCGAACTCGGCGCCGCAGTAGGCGCAGATATGGCGGTCGCGGCGGAACAGCTCGCGATTGGAGAGCGGCGGCACCTGGGAGAAGCCCCGGGCCGCCATCGCCTTGCCTTTGATCGCGATGATGGAGTTGGTGGTGATACTGGAGCGCTCGCCGGTCTTGCGCGACGTGCCGCCGTAAAACGTGAACGCGCTTTCGCCCAGCGTCCATGCGACCAGATTCTTCGCGTAGTAATAGCAGGACTGCTGCCAGGTTACCCAGCGGTGCGGGACGCCGTGGAAGTCCAGCGTCAGGATGAGCGGAATCTCCGCCATGCGCTTGCCTCAAATCTCCTGAATGCACGAAACCGGACTTGATGCACTGCGGGATAAGACCCAAAAAGCCGCGGTCATCAAGCGCTTAGGCGAGATTTTGCCTCAAAATGCGCGCCAACGCCAGAGCCGGCTTTCTTCCGGATCAAGCAACGCTGCGCCAGTTGCGGCAGCGGCCGAATATCGAACCAGGTCGGCGCAGTTGCCGCAGGGCATTGCCGAGAAGATCGCCTTCGGCAACGCCGAACGCCTGTTCAGGCCTTGACTGACTTGCGCGATGCCGGTTTGGTCTTCCTGCGCGCATCGGAGGGCTTGGGCAAGGGCACCATCTGCGGCGTGCCGGGCACCATGCAGCCGCTATCGCAGCAGCGCCCCGGCTGGCGGTTGCTCGCTATCTTGCGCCCGGGATCGGCGAGCACGCCGCGCTCGAGCAGGCGCTCGACCAGGTCGACTTTGTTGCCGACAGGATAGTTGCGCCAGATTTCCTTTTTCATCGCCTCGGGCGAGCCGCCGCCGTGCAGGCTGATGAGCGAATACCAGCCACCCTGGTTCGAGGCAGTCAGGTCCTCGATGAAGCGCGCCACCTCGATGCGCTTGTCGTAGGGGATGTCGGCCCGGCCGCGCAACACATCGGCGAGCTTGGCCGCCGTCACCGGGTTGTGGTCCTCGTCCGGGCCGGGCAGCGAGACGATCAGGCCGCCCGAGACGTGGTGCGCAAGCCGGTGCATGTCGTAGATCTGCGTCGCCAGCAGCAGCTTGCCGATGTTGGAGAACACGATGTCGGGCATGACGTTGCCGGCCGGATCCGGCGCGGCGTACACCGAGGCGGCGACGCCGCAGGCGAAAAACCCTTCGACGATTTTGATCAGCTCGACCATCTGCTCGCGCAGATTGTGCGCGCGATCCAGGTCGATGCCGTTGGCCTCGGTCATCAGTGCGCCGGCGCCTATCAACAGGTCGCCGAAACCGGCGCGCGCGCCGATGCAGGTATGGCGGTGATGGGTGGCATAGGTGTAGGTAAAAAAGCCCGCGTGCTGCCATTCCCCGGCGAGGAACACCCGCTCCCAGGGCACGAACACGCGCTCGAACAGGCACACGCCGGTGGACTGGCCGTACTTGGCGCTGAATTTGGCCGCAGCCTCGCCTGCACACCCGGCCGGACGCGCCACGATGGTGAGGCCCTTGGCATCCACCGGCACGGCGCAGCACACGGCGAACTCGGCGTCCGCCTCGGTCATGTTGCGCCCCGGCATGACCAGGATTTCGTGCACATAGGGCGCGCCGGTGACGATGGCCTTGACGCCGGAAATGACGATGCCGCCCTTGCGCCGCCCGACGATGCGCACATGGCTGTCCGGATTTTCCTGCTCATGCGGGCGCCTGGAGCGGTCGCCCTTGCCGTCGGTCATGGCCACGGCGCAGCTCAAGTCGCGCTCCTGCGCGTCATGCATGTAAGCGACGAGGCGCTGATGATAGTCGCCGCCGCGCTCCGCATCGACGCGGTGCGTCGCCTGGTACAACGCACTGAAGGCATCGCCGGTAAGGTAGCGCTGGGCGCAGCCGGTTTCCTGGCACACCAGCCGCACCGCTTCGAGTTTGTTCAGCAAATCGCCGCTCGAGCGGGCGACGTGGATCAGCCGGTTCACCTCGCGGCCCGAGGTGTGCTGCCGTGCCCGCATCAGCGGCGCGAACTCCGGCTTTAGCGCATAATCGTAGGTGAGGCCGATGGCATTGATGCCGGGCGCAAGCGCGGCGTCGCCAGCGACCGATTTCACCTTGCGGCCGTTGACGTACACGCTGGGCTTATAGGCACGCAGCGACTCGCGGAAATCCCTGCCAGACATGAACATCACGCCTCCTGCTCGAAACCGCAAAACGCCGGTAAGATTCGCCCAATCGCCGGCGGGTGTCAAGTTTGATCTGGGTCAAACGGCACTGCTATCCGGAGTTTAATCTTGAATCGGACCCCGCCCTGAACACGCCAACCATGCCCGAGAACCGGTTTTCAGAATTCAGCGTGCTGCTGCAAGCGCAACGCAAGCAGTTGCTGGGCGAAGTGCGCGATAAAATCGCCGCTTTGGGAGAACAACTTGGTGCCGCCAACCAGTCGAAGATCACCAACGACGAGGGTCTTGCCGATGCGGCCGCTGAAGTGGAGGTCGCGATGGCGGTCCGCGAGAGCCAGGAATTGCAGGAGATCGAGGCCGCGCTTGCGCGCATCGACAACGGCAGCTACGGCAGTTGCGCCGACTGTGGCGATGAGATCGGCCAGGCCCGGCTGAAGGCCAATCCAGCGGCCAAGCGCTGCCTGCCCTGCCAGGAACAATACGAACGCGCACAGGGGCAGATACACCTGACCGGATCCTAGGCGATAGTCCCGCCGCGCAACCGATTCGAGCGATTCCGACCTGGAGCCAATATGTACAAGCACATTCTGGTACCCACCGACGGGTCGGCGCTTTCCGACAAGGCCGTCGAAGCCGCAATCAAACTGGCCAAGCTGGCGGGCGCGCGTATCACCGCCTTCCACGCGGTCGAACCCTATCCGCTGCAAGGCGCCTACGCGTCCGAAGCCAGCGGCATAGCCGAATTGCAGCCGGAAATCTTCGCCGAACGCAGCGAGGAATACGCGAAACGCGTGCTCGACGCAGTCGCGAGCGCCGCAGCCGCGGCGAACGTGCCGTGCGCGACCAGCTACGCCACCAGCGGCTCCGCGTCCCAGGCGATTGTAGCGAAGGCGAGCAAGGAGAACTGCGATCTCATCGTCATGGCCTCGCACGGCCGGCGCGGGCTGGAAGGTTTCTTGTTGGGAAGCGAAACGCAGAAAGTTCTGACCCATTCCTCGATCCCGGTGCTGGTATATCGTTAGGCGCGACGCGCCGACCGGAGCTGGGAACTCGCCTTTATTCGCGCGCAGGGCGCGGGCGCCTGTTTCCGGCCGGATCCGGGATCACCTGCATCCCCTAGCTCTGCGCGATCCTGGCCCGCGGCCCGTATTTTTTGTACGCCAGCGCATCGAAAAACCGCGCTTGATACACTAGGCTACAAATTGTTTCCGCAGCACGCGGGCCGACGGTTATAAATGCTGATATGGACACCCCTGACCACATTCTGATCGTAGACGACGACGCCGAGATCCGCGGCCTGCTCGGCGAGTACCTGCGCAAGAACGGCTACCAGGCCGGCGTCGCCGCCGACGGCAAGGCGATGTGGGCCACCCTTGCGCGCGGCAAGGTCGATCTGATCGTGCTCGATCTGATGCTGCCGGGCGAGGACGGTCTGACGCTGTGCCGCAAGCTGCGCGCGGAATCGGACACGCCGGTCATCATGCTCACCGCCCGCGGAGAGGAAACCGACCGCATCGTCGGCCTCGAGATGGGCGCGGACGATTACCTCGCAAAACCCTTCAGTCCGAGGGAGCTCCTCGCGCGCATCAAGAGCGTGCTGCGGCGCGCCCGCAGCCTGCCGCGCAATCTGCGCGCCGACGAGGCCCGCGGGATCAGCTTCGCCGGCTGGCGCCTGGACGCGGTGGCGCGCCACCTGGTGTCCCCCGAGGGCGTGGTCACGTCGCTCTCCGGCAACGAATACCAGCTGCTGCGGATCTTCCTCAGCCATCCCAACCATGTGCTCACGCGCGACCAGTTGATGCTGCTGTCCAAGGGTCGCGAGGCGGATCCGCTCGACCGCAGCATCGACATCCAGGTCAGCCGGCTGCGCCACCGCCTCGGCGACGATCCCGCCGATCCGCAGATCATCAAGACGGTGCGCGGCGAGGGCTACGTGCTTGCCGTGCCGGTCGAGGTGGAGCGCTAGTGCGCCTCGCGCCGCGCAGTCTTTTCGGAAGACTGGTCCTGATCTTGCTCGGCGGGCTGATTTTGGCGCAGCTCGCCACCGCGTATATCAACCTGGCCGAACGCGACCAGCTGCTCTACCGGGCCGGAGGTATGCGCCTGGCGCAACAGATCTCGGATATCGTCAAACTGCTCGATTCGCTGCCTGCGGCGGAGCGCCGCAAAGTCGTTGCCGTATTCAACGCGCCGCCGCTGGCGGTGTCGCTGGACCGGCCCCGGATGCCGGCGCGCGCCGGGACGGCGGAGAGCGATTTTGCGCATTCGATGTTTACCGCGGTGCTGCGCTTCGCCTTGGGCGAGGATGCGCAGGTGAACGTCGTCAGGCTCGAAGATGCGCCGGAGAGCTTCCGCGCCGGGTCGCGCGGCGGGCCGCAGGATATGCCCGGGATGACCGGGATGTCAATGATGTCCATGATGCAGGGCCGCGGCTGGGAGCGCGCCATGGGCCCCGGTCATTCCCCGGGAGGCACGTTCTTCACCGTGCAGATCGCGCTGCATGACCGAACCTGGGTGACTTTCGATTCCTACCTTTCGCCGCAGGCCACCGCCGTGCCGCTGCGCCTGGCGCTGACGCTGCTTATCCTGCTGGGCAGCGTGATCGCGCTGTCGCTGGTGGCAGTGCGCTGGGTGACGGGTCCGCTGGCGGAACTCGCGACCGCTGCGGAAAAGCTGGGCGAGGACATCAACCGCCCGCCTCTGCCCGAAACCGGGCCGAGCGAAGCGCAGCGCGCCGCACGCGCATTCAACACCATGCAGCGGCGGCTGTCGCGCTTCATCTCCGACCGCACCCGCATTTTCACGGCAATGTCGCACGACCTGAAAACGCCAATCACGCGGCTGCGCCTGCGCTCGGAAATGCTGGACGACGAAGCGCTGCGGGCAAAATTCGTCAAAGACCTGGAAGAGATGGAGGCCATGGTCAGCCATTCGCTGGATTTCATGCGCGATGCGAGCACCCAGGAAGCGGTGCAGCGCATGGATGCGATGGCGCTGCTGGAAAGCCTGCAGATCGATTACCAGGATACCGGCAACACGGTCGAGATCGAAGGCAGCATCGGACATCCCTACCCAGGCAGACCACTCGCCCTGCGCCGCTGCCTCACCAATCTCGTGGACAATGCGATCCGCTACGGCGGGCGTGCCACGGTCAGGGTCGAGGACACAGCCGAGCGTCTGACCATCCGCGTACTCGACAACGGACCCGGCATTCCGGACGAGGAGCTGGAACAGGTGTTTGAGCCGTTTTTCCGGGGCGAAGCGTCGCGCAGCCGCGACACCGGCGGCACCGGGCTCGGCCTGGGCATCGCGCGCAACATTGCGCGCGCGCACGGCGGCGACCTGGTATTGAGAAACCGCCCCGAGGGCGGGCTGGAAGCGATGCTGTCGCTGCCCAGAATCGCGGCTCCTTGAGCCAGACCGGTCCGATCTATCCCGTTATCCGGCGACCCTGCAGGTCAACTCGGTCGGCGCGATCAGGCCGGAACTGATGTCGCCGATCATGTTCTTCACTTTTTGCGCCGCGTTCGCGCCCATGACGATATGCAAACCCAGCGGCGCGGGCGTTGCTGCCGCTCCCCTGGCGCGCATTTGCGCAAATACTTCGAGCGCGAAGTCGCGGCGGTTGCGTTCTTTCAGCACTTCGAAGCCTTCGGCTTCCAGCGCGCGCCGATAACTTGCCGCATCGGCGACAAAACTGGAGTCGGGGCCGCTCGCCCAGGGCACCGGATAGGACAGTTCCCCGGCGGCGAGGCGCATCACGTCGTAGATTCCGAACACGCCCGACGGCGTCAGAACCCGGCGCACTTGCGCGAACAGCGCGAGCTTGTTTTCGATGTTCATGCCGACGTGGAACATGTAGGCGCCATCGAAACTCCCGGGCGCAAACGGCAGGGCTAAGGCGCTGCCCTCCTGACAGAGCACGCGCTCACTCAGGCCGACCCGCGCCGCCAGCGCATTGGCCACATCGACGTACTCGCCGGACAAATCGATTCCGCTAACTTGGCAACCATGTTCGTGCGCGAAATAGCGCGCGGCGCCGCCCAGCCCACAGCCGACGTCAAGCAAGCGCATCCCCGGGCGCGGACCGAATTGCTCGGCAAACGCGACCGTCGCCTGCCGGCCGCCGATGTGAAACTCATCGACCGGGGCGAGATCATTCGGCGTAAGGCGGTTCAGATCTTTGCCCGCCGCCACGAGCGCGTTCAATATCGCCTCCTCGAGGGAGCCGTGGGTGTAGTGCCGGGTAACAGCCTGTTCGATCTCCATCATTTCGCTCCCTTGCCAAGTTTTCACCAATGACATTGTAGGCCGTGCGCGCGGCGTCTTAACCCACGCATTCCTGCTATCGCGTTGACGTCCGGCGTAGCAGGTATTACTATGGTGGTACTTTCTCCCGGATGGATATCGCCATGCCTGCTGTCACGCTGAAATTGCCGCAAGACCTGAAGACGCGCATCAATAATCTGGCCGCCGCCAGCGGCAAGTCGCCGCATGCGTTTATGGTCGATGCGCTCGCCGCTCAAGCCGCGCGCGAGGAACTCCGCGGCGCATTCGTCGCGTCGGCCCTGGCAGCGAGGCGGCAAGTGGCCCGCTATGGTCAGGTGATGGAAGCCGCCGATGTGCACAAGTGGCTGCTCGCGCTGGCCGGGGGCGGCAAGGCGGCCCGTCCTCGGGCGAGAAAGCTTCTGAAGTAGCGCCGTGGCGCGCATCACGTACGCGCCTGGCGCGGTTCTCGACCTGGAACGGTTGCGGGATTTTCTCGCGGAGCATGACCCCGAGGCGGCGCTTGCGGCGGCCGGAGCCATTGTGGAGGCGGTTTCGGTGCTGGAACGTCATCCCCTGATCGGACGCCCGGCCGAAGCGGGGATGCGCGAACTGGTCATCTCCCACGGACGCACCGGTTACGTCGCTTTGTACGATTGGCTGGAGGCTGTCGATGCAGTGGTCATTCTGGCACTGCGACACCAGCGCGAGACGGGATACGACGCGACAGTTCCGTTGCGATAGCCGGCCTGGATTACTTGCGCCACTTCACCGGGCTTGGCCGCTTCGACCGCTCGCCGCGCACCTTGGCCGCGACGTATGCGTGCACATCCTGCATCGCATAGCCGGCGCCGCTCTCCTGCATGGCGACATCGGCGCGCGCGGCGTCATCGAGAGAACCACGATAGCGCTTGGCCGCCGCAACGTGTTCGGACAACGCTCGCACCATGACTGCGTGGGTGGTCTCGCCGGAGCGCCGGGCGAGTTTCTCCAGTTCGGACTTGAGGGCAGAGGGCAATTTGATGCGGGTAGCGGTGATAGCCATGACTGTGCTCCGTATGGTAGTCGGATTGCACTGCGGCGGGGTGTCGCTTGCGCTGCGCCGGCCCGGCGAATCCTCAACGAAAAAGTCTCGCAGCCACCTCAGGCCGCGGCGTCGAGATCATGACTCGGCACATTGGCGAACCATGGCAGATGGGCAGCCACGCTTTCTTGGGGTCCGCTCCTCGGCCGAAGCGGACCCACGCTTCTTGACAAAGAACTGATCAGCGTAGCCGCTGCGAGCGTCCGTTTCCGAAATCTATCCAACGGCGCTATTGGCCACCAACGCGATGAAAGTTGGGTAATAGTCTCCGAGCGCGGCTAGTCAAATCCCGCGGGCGCGAACGCTGCCACCAAGACCGTGTTGCGCCTAGACTGCTCTCCACCGGTCGCCCCAGAATTTTGCGCGAACGTCCTTCTTGAGCAGCTTGCCGACCGCACTGCGTGGCAGTTCGTCCCAGAATTCGACGCTCTTCGGTGCCTTGGCGCTTCCTAACTGGTCTTTGCACATGCCGATAATATGGTCTTCGCTAACGATTTGGCCTGGCTTGAGTTGAACTACCGCTTTGACCGCTTCACCCCATTTCTCGTCGGGCACACCGACCACGATGCAATCAAGGACGCTAGGGTGGCTCTGAATCACGTTTTCAATTTCAACGGGGTAAATGTTGAAGCCGCCTGACACAATCATGTCCTTCTTGCGATCTATGATGGTGAGAAAGCCGCGCGAATCCAGCACCCCCACATCACTGGTGTGGTGCCATCCGAATTTTGAAACCTCGGCAGTATCTGCGGGCTTCTTGTAGTACCCCACCATAACCATCGAAGAACGGACCACAATTTCGCCTCGCTCGCCCGCAGCCAGCAGCTTGCCTTGGTCGTCCATGATGCCAATGCGCACCATATCCACGGCCTTGCCGGCCGCTCGCACGACTCCTTCGTCGAAGCTTCCATCGCGCTTCAGATAGTCCGAAGGACCCTTTACCACGATTGGGATCAAGGTTTCGGACTGGCCGAACATCTCGTATACGACGGGTCCGAACAAACCCACCGCTTCCTTGAATTTTTCCGGAGCAATCGGTGCAGAACCGACCATGAAATACTTCAAGGGCGAAAAGTCCGTCTGCTTCGTCTTAGGATGGGCCATCAGACCGTATACTGCCGTCGGCGGCAGGAACAGATGGGAAATTTTCTCCTTTCCGATCGAGGACAGAATGGCTTCCACATCGAATCCGGGCAGGATGATGTTCGCGGCACCCCTCGCTGCAAATCCAAGCACAAGGGCTCCGGCCCCATGAGTTAGCGGCGCGATTACCAAATGGCGGGAATCGGGAGTGATGCCAAAAGCTGATGACATAGCCAAGCCCATCATCTCGAGTGTTCGATGCGTGTGCACGGCGCCTTTGGAGGGACCAGTGGTCCCCCCCGTTGGCTGGAAAAAAGAAGCCAACCCGGGATCTTCCCTATCGTTGCGAAAGACAGTCCTGCAACCAGCCAGCCAGTCCTCAAGCGACTGACCATGCTCCGATGCCCGATCCATGCAAATGTACAACTTGGCTTTCGAAAGCTTGGCCTTCAACTTAGGCACACTGCTTTCGAAACAGCTATGAAAGACGACAATGTCGGTATCGAAGTAATCGAGGATTTCAGCGTTCGTCTCAATTGAATTGCGAACGTGCACCGACACCCACGCCATGTCCGCCAGATTGATGCCTAGATGCAGCAGGCTCACCCGATGGTCATTGGGGGCATATATCGCGACATGGGTACCAGATCCGGATTGCCTAGCACGCGTCAACGCCGTCGCCACGGCATGAACGTAAGCCTGTGCCTCCGCGAAATTGATTCGTCTCGTACCGTCGACAAAGGCCAATCGCTGCGGATGTTGCGCTGCTACGTCGTCGAAATAGTCGGCAAGCCTCATGGTTAGTCTCCGCAATTCTCGGTTTGCTGTTGATACGCAAGAAATTGACCGTTTCCTACTTCGTCCGCAATCGAAAAGTTGTGGCGCGAACCCCTTGTGGCCAAAGCAAAGTGGGGGAATCGCTGCCGTCAATCAGCGCTTGGCGTCGCCGAAGGCGGCCAATCCGAGAATATTGCGCGCTATGATGAGTTGTTGCAGCTGGCTGGTCCCGTCGGGGATGGAAATCATGCGTGCATCCCGGAAATAGCCTTCGATAGGCAGATCGCGGCTCAAGCCCAGCGCGCCATGGATTTGCACTGCTTTGGAAGCAATCCTGAGCGCAGCTTCGCTCGCGTAATACTTCGCCATCGACGCCTGGGTATCGGCCCTGATGCCCTGCTGCACCATCCACGCCGCGCGATAGGCCAGCAGCCGTGCACAATCCAGCTCGGTAGCCATGTCGGCCACCATTTCCTGAATCAGTTGATGCTGTCCGATCGGTTTACCCCATTGATGCCGCTGTCGCGCGTAGCTGATCGCAGCATCGAGCGCAGCCTGCGCCGTTCCTACTCCCATGATAGCCGCAAAGCATCGTGCAACAGTGAAATCACGCAACGTCTGCTGTGCGCCGGCGCCCTGCCCCCCCATGCGCTGGGACTCTGGAATCCAGGCGTCGTCGAAATTCAGTTCGGCGGTGGACCAGCCGCGCTGACCCAGGGTTTCGAGTTCGCGAGCGGTAAATCCTGCCCGATCGACGATCATGCGGTTGGTCTGTTTGTCGTCGGTGCGCACCAGGACCATGCAGAAATCGGCGATGGATCCGCTAGAGATCCAGATCTTGCGTCCGTTGAGCCGGTAGCCATCGCCGTCACGACGCGCGCGCATGCGAATGTCCTTGGGGTTGGAGCCCGTCTCCGGCTCCGTTGCCGCCTGACAACCGATGAGTTCGCCTGATAGCAGCCCCGGCAGATAGCGTCTCTTCTGCTCGGAAGTGCCGTCCATGTAGAGACCATAGCCGACCATCTGGTTGACGAACGCGGTGCCCGCCAGCGCCGGGAAAACGCGGAACAATTCCTCGTAGAGCCGGATCGACATCAGGAAGCTCAGCCCCGACCCGCCGTCTGCCTCGGGAATGAGCGTTCCAAGGAAGCCGAAGGGGCTCAGCCTTTTGAGCAGGGCGTGCATCACCTCCTTCGGCACCATGTGATCGCGATAGCGCCCGGCATCGTCACGCAGCTCCTTTTCCAGGAACGCGTTGGCATTGTCGAGGATGGCCCGCTCGGTCTCGTCGAATTCGAAGTTCATTCCAGCGCGCTCAGGAAGCGGACAGCATCAACCCTGCGTCCAAGCGGTAGGTGCGCGCGTTGTGCATAGGGTTGGAGACTATCTCAGCAGCAAACTGCGCAAATTCCGAGGCGTAGCCCATGCGACGGGGGAATATCGCACCGCGCACCACGCTCTCCTTGACCGCTGGTGGCGCCTGCTCGTAAATTGGGGTGTCGAATGCGCCCGGGGCCACCGTCACGACACGAATACCGTGGGCGCCCAGTTCCCGCGCCAAGGGCATGGTCATTCCGATCAGGGCGCCCTTCGACGCGGCATAGGCCATCTGACCGACCTGTCCCTCGTAGGCTGCACCCGACGAAACATTGATGACGACACCGCGTTCGCCCTCGTCGTTGGGGACGTTCTTCAACATTTGCGGAACGGCCGCGCGCAGCAAGTACAGCGAGCCGTAGAGGTTGATGCGGATGACCTGTTCGAATTTTTCCAGTGCGATTGGGCCGTCGCGCCCGATGAGCTTGGCAGGACCGCCGATGGCGGCGCTATTGACCAGGAAGTGAATTGCGCCAAAACGCTCGGCAATGGCGGCAACAGCGCTATCGACCGCCGAGACGCTGCTGATGTCCGTCGACACGAATAATGCGCGATCGCCAAGCGCAGCGGCGAGGGCGGTGCCGCGCTTCTCGTCGCGATCGACGATGCCGATGCCGCGCGCCCCGCGCTGTACGAAAAGTCGACAAGTCGCCTCGCCCAAGCCGGATGCGCCGCCAGACACTACAATGACTTTATCCTGAATATCCACTGATTTTTCCTTTCATTAAAAGAGGGTCTTCTGCAAAGTGAGTGGGTCATTTTGGGGCATTTTAGATCGCTGGGTGCATGCAAGTGAGTATCTTCAGCCGCAGATATTCCTGGTCGCGCAGTCCGTATGCGCGGCGCTGGATGACGCGAATTTTGTTGTTCAAACCTTCCACGAATCCGAGAGAGACCTTGTTCTCTGGCTTGCAGTAGGCGGCGATCCCATCCCAATGCCGATCAATCATCTGAGCGAACTTCTCGTAGGG
>MERK01000014.1:39824-44257 GCA_001770575.1 Betaproteobacteria bacterium RIFCSPLOWO2_12_FULL_64_23 | reverse complement strand
AGCGCGCAATGGCCGCTCTTGAAATGCGACGGCGACTGAGACGCCGTCGAAACACCGGCTTCAGCAACGCTATTTGCGGAACCGGCCATTCAATCGCCGAAGCAGATTCCCATGTCCCTTCCGGTCTGAAGGATGTCTGAGTCCAGGGGGACGCCTTTCATCCGGCCGGCCACGTCTTCCAGGGCCACGTAGTTCACGTTGGGGAAGGCCAGGGCCACCATGACGCCCGACCGGCCCTCCGCCAGACCGCGCACGGCGGCGGTGCCGAAGCGCATGGCCGCGACGCGATCGAAAGATGTGGGGCTGCCTCCGCGCAACAAATGGCCCAGCACCACCAGCCGGGTGTCTTTGTCGGTCCGCTCCTGCAGCGCCTTGGCGATCCTTTCGCCGATCCCGCCCAGGCGCTCGGCGTGGCCGATCTCGGCCGGTTCCAGGACCGCGCGATGACCGCCGGCGGGTTCGGCGCCTTCGGCCACGACGACGATGGAATACATGCGCCCCAGGCTGTCCCGGCGGAGGATTTTCGCGACCACTTTGTCCAGGTCGAACGCAATCTCGGGTATCAGGACGGCATGGGCGCCCCCGGCGATGCCGGCGTGGAGCGCGATCCAGCCCGCATAGCGCCCCATCACCTCGACCACCATCACGCGCTGATGGCTTTCGGCCGTGCTGTGCAGGCGGTCGAGGCACGCGGTGGCAAAGTCCACCGCAGTGTCGAAGCCGAAGGTGGTGAAGGTCTTGTCCAGGTCGTTGTCGATCGTCTTGGGCACGCCAACGACGCGCAGGCCTTTCTGGTGCAGGGCGTTGGCGATGGTGAGGGATCCGTCGCCGCCGACCGACACGAGTGCATCGAGTTCCTGCTTGGCGAAGAACTCCAGGATCTCGTCCGAGCGATCCACCTCGTTGATGGTTCCGTCCGGCATTCTCATCGGGAACCGCAGCGGGTTGCCCTTGTTGGTCGTGCCGAGGATGGTGCCTCCCAGGTGGCCGATGCCCCGCACTTTTTCCGGTGTGAGGCGAAACACGCCGCCTTCGGGATAGCGCTCGTGGAAAAGTATCCCGTTGAATCCCTCGCGGATGCCGTAGCATTCCCAGCCCCGTCTGGTGGCACTGATGACCACGGAGCGGATGACGGCGTTGAGCCCCGGGGCGTCGCCACCGCCGGTGCAGATGGCAATGCGTCGGATGTGGCTGGACATAAAGATCCTCCCGTGCTCTGCCAAATCAGTCGCCGAACAGCGGTTCTGTCAGGCGCTTTTTATTTGAGCGTAGAGAATACACGGTCGCGGATTTGCTCTACCGTGCCGGTGCCTGATATCGCGCAGTGCTTGGGCGCCTTCGGATCGCCTTCGGCCGCCCACTTCGAGTAGTATTCGATCAACGGTTTCGTCTGCGCGTGATACACGCGCAGGCGTTCCTTGACCGTTTCCGCCTGGTCGTCCTGGCGCTGGATCAGGGGCTCGCCGGTCGGGTCGTCCTTGTCCGCGACCTTGGGCGGGTTGAATTTGACGTGATAAGTGCGCCCGGAGGCGAGGTGCACGCGCCGGCCGCTCATGCGCTGGATGATTTCCTCGTCGGGCACGGCGATCTCCACTACATAGTCAATCTGCAGACCGGCGTTTTTCATCGCCTCGGCCTGCGCCAGCGTGCGCGGAAAACCGTCGAACAAAAAACCGCCGGCGCAGTCCGGCTGCTGGATTCGGCTTTCTACCAGGCCGATGATGACCTCGTCCGGCACCAACTGACCGGCGTCCATGAGCTTCTTTGCTTTCAGGCCGAGCTCGCTGCCGGCCTTGACTGCCGCGCGCAGCATGTCGCCGGTGGAGATCTGCGGGATGCCGTACTTCTGGGTGATGAAGCCCGCCTGCGTGCCCTTGCCTGCGCCCGGGGGTCCCAAGAATATGAGTCGCATTGTAAGCTCCTTGTCGTCGTTGAAAACCGTCGAATCCTCGTATCTATGCAGGATGGCGCTCGGTGCCGAAGTAGCGGCGCACGCGCTCCAGGTCTTCCGCGGTATCCACGCCTGCTTGCGGGGCGTGCGCGCTCACCGCGACCGCAATGCGGTGACCGTGCCAGAGCGCGCGCAGCTGTTCCAGTGCCTCGAATCGCTCTAGCGCTGCCGGCTCCAGCCGGTGGTAAAGCTGCAGGTAGCGCGCACGGTAAGCGTAAATGCCGATATGGCGGTAGCTTGGCAGCCCTGGCGGAAGCGCACTTTGATTTAGCGCAAGACCATCTCGTGGGTAGGGAATCGGCGCGCGGCTGAAATAAAGCGCGTGGCCGGATTGGTCGAGCACCACCTTGACCACGTTGGGGCTGAGCAGCGACTCGGTGTCGGTGATCGGATGGCAGGCGGTGGCGATACTCGCCTGGCCGTGTTCGGCCAGGGATTGCGCCACCTCGCGGATCAGTCCGGGGGCGATCAGCGGCTCGTCGCCCTGCACGTTGACCACGATTTCGTCCCCGGCGAGGCCCAACTGCTGCGCCGCTTCGGCAATGCGGTCGGTGCCGGTGGCGTGATCGGCCCGCGTCATCAGGGCCTGGTGGCCGTGGCTGCGCACCGCGTCGAACACCTGCTGATGGTCGGTCGCGACCCACACCGCCGCGGCGCCGCTTTCCCGGGCGCGCTCGGCCACATGCACCACCATGGGTTTGCCGGCGATATCGGCCAGCGGCTTGGCGTGCAGGCGAGTCGAGGCGTAGCGCGCGGGAATCACCACCAGGAAGGCGCCGGATCGATTCATGATTGGGCGGCAGGGGAAGAAATAGGGCCGATAAAGCGGTCATCTTAGCTGATTGGTCCATCCAGGGGCAGGAAACCGCGGCCGATAGGCAAGCGCGCAGGGCGCAACAGGCTTATAATCCGCGCTTCGTTCCATCACGGTGGCCCCGCCTGGCAGGGCCGCCCAATCTGGTACTACGTGGACATATCAACCAACTTATCCAGCGTCAAAGCAGCTTTGCCCTCGCGCCTCGCGTTGCCGGGTTTATGACCGTCGCTTCCTTTTCCGATCTTGGTCTGCTGCCGGAGTTGCTGCAGGCAGTCACCGAGAAGGGCTATACCGAGCCTACCCCGATCCAGGTGCAAGCGATCCCGGTGATCCTGCAGGGACTCGACGTCATGGGCGGCGCCCAGACCGGTACCGGCAAGACTGCGGGCTTTACCCTGCCGCTATTGCAGCGGCTGGCGCCGCACGCCAATACCAGTGTCTCGCCCGCGCGCCATCCGGTGCGCGCGCTGATCCTTACGCCGACGCGCGAACTGGCGGCCCAGGTCGAGGAGAGCGTGCGCGCCTACGGCAAGCATCTGGGGCTGCGCCCGGCCGTGGTGTTCGGCGGCATCGATATTGTCCCCCAGATCCAGGCCTTGCGCGCCGGCGTGGAAATCCTGGTGGCAACGCCGGGCCGGCTGCTCGACCACGTGCAGCAGAAAACCGTGATGCTGGGCCAGGTCGAGATCCTGGTGCTGGACGAAGCCGACCGCATGCTCGACATGGGCTTCATGCCCGACATTCGCCGCATCCTCGCGCTGTTGCCGGCGAAGCGGCAGAACCTGCTGTTTTCGGCCACGCTCTCCGAAGAGATCAAAAGACTCGCCGACCATCTGCTGCACCAGCCGGTGCTGATCGAAGTCGCCCGGCGCAACGCCCTGACCGAACTGGTGAGCCATGAAGTGCACCCGGTCAGGCGCGAGAAAAAGCGCGACCTGCTGGCCCACCTGGTGCGTACACAGAACCTGTCGCAAGTGCTGGTGTTCGGCGGCACGCGCCTGGGCGTGAACCGCCTGGCATATCAGTTGCAGAAGGACGGTATCCATGCCTCCGCGATCCACGGCGACAAGTCGCAGGTGGAACGCATGCAGGCGCTGGCCGATTTCAAATCCGGCAAGACGCCGGTGCTGGTGGCCACCGACGTCGCCGCGCGCGGCCTGGATATCCAGGAACTGCCGGCAGTGATCAACTTCGAGCTGCCCGGCGCGCCTGAAGATTACCTGCACCGCATCGGCCGCACCGGCCGCGCCGGCGCCACCGGCCGCGCCATCTCTCTGGTGTGCGCCGACGAACACGAAAAACTCGCGGCAATCGAGAAATTCATCAAGCAAAGTATTCCGCAGACCATCATTCCCGGTTTCGAGCCGGACGCTTCGGGCGTGTCGGCGCTGATGCATACCCAGCGCGAGCGGCCCGATCGCCGCCCCGATCGCGGCAGCAGCCTGACGCGCGGCGGCGCACGCTCGCATGCGGGGAAAGCACCGGCGAGGCCGGCCGATGCGATTTTTTCCGCTCCCTACGTTCCGAGCAGCGCCGCGCCTGCCGCGGCCGAGCCGGTGCGGACCGGACCGCAAAAGCCGCTGCGCCAGGTCGCGGCGCTGCTCGGCGGTCTGCGCAAGTCCGGCTAGCAGGCCGTCAAAAAACTTTCCGCTGCCGCGGGCACGT
>MERK01000014.1:1076-39813 GCA_001770575.1 Betaproteobacteria bacterium RIFCSPLOWO2_12_FULL_64_23 | reverse complement strand
CTTTCAGAGGGAAGCGTTTTTTGGCAGCCTCTGACTTGGGGGATATAAAAGGGGGCCTGCTCCTTTTTTTAACACCCGGCTAGAAGCTGTGTTCCGGCCCGGGGAAGGAGCCGTCCTTCACCGCACGCACGTAGTTCTCCACCGCCTGCTGGATGCTCGCGGCGCCGTCCATGAAATTTCTCACGAACTTTGCCTTCCTGCCCGGAAACACGCCCAGAAGATCGTACAGGACCAGGACCTGGCCGGAGCAGTCGCGCCCGGCGCCTATGCCTATGGTCGGAATCGACAGGCTGGCCGTGACCTCCGCGGCGAGCTTGGCCGGGATCGCTTCGAGCACGATCAGGCCGGCGCCTGAGCGCTCCAGCGCGAGCGCATCCTCGATCAGCTGCTTCGCCGCGTCAGCGGTCTTGCCCTGTACGCGGAATCCGCCCAGCTGGTGCACCGACTGCGGCGTGAGGCCGAGATGGCCGCACACCGGGACGCCGCGTTTCACCAGGAATTCCGTGGTTTGCGCAAAAGTCACCCCGCCCTCCAGTTTGACCATGTGCGCGCCGGCCGCCATCAGTTGCGCGGCGTTGCGAAACGCCTGTTCGGCGTTTTCCTGATAGCTGCCGAAAGGCATGTCGCCGATCAGGAACGCGCGCTTCGCGCCGCGCGCGACACAGCCCATGTGGTAGGCCATGTCGGCCAGGGTAACGGGCAGGGTGGTGTCGTGCCCCTGCAGCACGTTGCCCAGTGAATCGCCCACCAGGATGCTTTCCACGCCGGCATTCTCCAGCAGCGCGGCGAAGCTCGCGTCGTAGCCGGTGAGCATGGCGATTTTGCTGCCGTCGCGGCGCAGTTTGTGCAGGTCGGTGAGAGTGATGCGGTTGTCGCTCATGGTGACCGTCCCGAAGATGTGATTGCAGATAGGTGCGCTATTTTAGCGCCTTCCGGGCAACCAGCTGCGCCCCGGTCTGAGGCGGCCGCGCAAGTCATTCCTCTTCCTGCAAACTCTTGAACGGGCTGTGCTCGTTCAGCTCGTCCACATAGCGTGCCATCCCCTGTTGCTCGCGTTCGAGAAAACGCTCCACCGCGTCGGAAAACTCGGGGTGCGCCAGCCAGTGCGCCGATAGTGTTTTCACCGGCAGGAAGCCGCGCGCGAGCTTGTGCTCGCCTTGGGCGCCGCCTTCGAATACCTTGATCTTCTGCTCGATGCAGAATTCCAGCGCCTGGTAGTAGCAGGTTTCGAAATGCAGGCAGGGCAGGTATTGCAGCGCACCCCAGTAACGCCCGAACAGGGTTTCCTGCGAGTACAGATTGAGCGCGCTGGCGATGGGCTTGCCCTCGAGTTCGGCCACGATCAGCAGCACGTGCCGCGGCATGGTTTGCCCCAGGCGCTGGAAGAATTCCAGGTTGAGGTAGGGCGTCGAGCGATGCGCGCGGTAGGTGCGGTTGTAGCAGCGCGCGAACAGTGTCCAGTCGCTCTCCTTGATCTCGTCGCCGCGCAGCCGCCGGAAGCTCACGCCGGCATCGCGCACGCGGCGCCGCTCCTGCCGGATTTTCTTGCGCTTGTCGTGCGACATCTGGGCGAGGAACTCGTCGAATGAGGCGTAGCCCGGATTGTTCCAGTGGAATTGCACGTTGGCGCGCAGCATCATGCCGGCGGCCTGCATCAGGGCGGCTTCCTGCGGCTGCGGGAACAGCACGTGCAGCGACGAGACATCGCGCGCGAGGGCCAGCGCCGCGCGCACCAGCGCCGCGCGCTCGGCGTCGGTGGCGGCCAGCAGGCGCGGTCCGGAGACCGGCGAGAACGGGATGGCGGCGAGCAGCTTGGGGTAATACGCGAGGCCGTGGCGCTGATAGGCGTCGACCCAGGCCCAGTCGAACACGTACTCGCCATAGGAGTGCGTCTTGAGATAAAGCGGCATCGCCGCGCGCAGCCGGGGCGCGCTCGCGCCGGCCGGCGCGGTCCTGTCCCACAGCGTCAGGAATTGCGGCAGCCAGCCGCTGTCGGCAGCCGCGCAGCCGCTCTGATGCAGCGCATGGAAGAACTCGTGCGACAGCAGCGGATGGCCGAGCGCGAGCCGGTTCCAGTCCGCGGCGTCGACGCCGGACAGATCATCGAGCACGCGCAGGTCGAGTTCGGGCAAGGGGCTGAGTCCTGAGGGCTGGGCTGGCAAGATCGCGTGCAATTCGCGAGCGGCGCAGTGCGAGCCGACGGCCGCGCCTGCGTTCCATGCACAAGCGGATTATTGGCGATGGGCCGGCGCGCGGCAAGCGTTATAATCCGCCGATGACCAACACCGTCAAAATCGCCGTCGCGCAGATCAACTGCGTGCTCGGCGATCTTGCGGGCAATGCCGCCAGGATTCTGGATTGCGCCGCGCGCGCAAAAGGCGCCGGCGCCGGGGTGCTGCTCGCGCCGGAGCTGTCCCTGTGCGGCTATCCGCCCGAGGACCTGCTGCTGCGCGACGGATTCTTCCGCGATTGCGCCGCCGCCCTGGACGAGCTCGCAGCGGCGGTGCACGGAATCACGCTCGTCGTCGGCCATCCGCAACTTGCCGGGGGCAAGCGTTATAACGCGGCGTCGGTGCTGCAGCAGGGCAGGGTCGCGGCGACCTATCGCAAGCGCAATCTGCCCAATTACACCGTGTTCGACGAAGAGCGCTATTTCGAGCCCGGCGGCGAGCCGGTGGTGTTCGAGGTGAACGGCGTGCGCCTGGGGCTCAACATCTGCGAGGACCTCTGGGGCGAGCAGGGACCGGTGGAGGCCGGCGCCAGCGCCGAGCGGCATGGCGCTGAAGGGGGCCATCACAGCAGGGCGTGGCGCGCCGATGCGCCGCGCCTGGCGCGCGCCGCCGGCGCCCAGGTGCTGCTGGTGCTGAACGCCTCGCCCTATCACACCCGCCAGCATGCCTCGCGCCTGGCGGTGGCGCGCAACCGCGCCGCCGAAACCGGGCTGGCGATCGTTTATGCAAACCTGGTCGGCGGCCAGGACGAACTCGTGTTCGACGGCGCGTCCTTCGCGCTCAATGCGCGCGGAGAGCGGACCCACCAGCTGCCGTTTTTCGAGGAAGCGCTGGACTATGTCGATATCGTCGACGGCGTGCCGCAGCCGGGCACGCGCGCGCCGGACCTGTCTTTCGAGGCCTCCGTATATCGCGCGCTATGTCTCGGCGTGCGCGATTACCTCGGCAAGAACGGCTTCCCCGGCGCGATTCTGGGAATGTCGGGCGGCATCGATTCGGCCCTGACGCTGGCGATCGCCTGCGATGCGCTCGGAGCGGGCAAGGTGCGCGCGCTGATGATGCCCTCGCAGTACACCGCCGACATCAGCTGGATCGATTCGCGCGACATGGCCAAGCGATTGGGCGTGCGCTATGACGAGATCGCCATCAAGCCGATGTTCGACGCCTTCCTCGCCGCGCTTGCCGGCGAGTTCCAGGGACGGCCGGCGGATGCGACCGAGGAAAACCTGCAGGCGCGCATCCGCGGCATGTTGCTGATGGCGCTGTCGAACAAGTTCGGCTCCATCGTCCTCACCACCGGCAACAAGTCGGAGATGGCGGTGGGCTATTCCACGCTGTACGGCGACTTGGCAGGCGGCTTTGCCGCGATCAAGGACGTGGCCAAGACCCTGGTCTATCGTCTTGCCGAATATCGCAACACCCTGGGCGAGGTGATTCCGCGGCGCATCATCGAGCGCGCGCCTTCGGCCGAGCTGCGCCCCGGCCAGACCGACCAGGACAGCCTGCCGCCGTACGCGGTACTCGATGCCATCATGTCCGCCTACATGGAACAGAACCTGAGTCCGGTCGAGATCGTGGCCGGCGGCCAGCGCGAGGAGGACGTCGCGCGCGTGGTGGGACTGATCAAGAAAAGCGAATACAAGCGCCGCCAGGCGCCGGTCGGCATACGCATCACCCAGCGCGGTTTCGGCAAGGATTGGCGTTATCCGATCACCTCGAGATACCAGGAGAAATTGAAGCGGTAGCGCGGACGGACAAGAACGGCGCGTGCAAGCGTGACCGTTCCCGCTCTGCTCCCGCTTTTTGTTGATATACTTGCCGCAATCGCGACAGGGGAGAATCCGCCATGAAAAAAATAGACGCTGTGGTAAAACCGTTCAAGCTCGATGAAGTGCGCGAAGCCCTGTCGGAAATCGGCGTGAGCGGGCTCACCGTGACCGAGGTCAAGGGCTTCGGCCGGCAGAAAGGCCATACCGAACTTTATCGCGGCGCCGAGTACGTGGTGGATTTCCTGCCCAAGGTGAAAATCGAGATCGTCGTGGCCGATGATATGCTGGAGCAGGCGATCGAAGCGATCATCAAGGCCGCGCGCACCGGCAAGATCGGCGACGGCAAGATTTTCGTCACCTCGGTCGAGCAGGTGGTGCGCATCCGCACCGGTGAGACCAACGAGTCGGCGATCTAAGAGCCCCTACCCAGTCAGCAAGACGACCAACGCCCCGCTGCCCCCATCCACCGGCCGCGCCTGGCAGTAGGCCAATACTTCCTCGCGCTGCGCGAGCCAGTGTTTCACCCTGGTCTTCAGCACCGGCTCGCGATCTTTCGAGCCCAGCCCCTTGCCGTGGATCACGCGCACGCAGCGCACACCGCGCCTGCGGCAGCTTGCAAGAAAACCGGCTAGCGCCTCGCGCGCCTGGTGACGATCGAGGCCGTGCAGATCGAGCTGGTCCTGGATCACCCAGGTGCCGCTGCGCAGCTTGCGCAGCACCTGGCGCGAAAGCCCCGGGCGCAGGAAATTGGGCTCATCGCCGCCATCGAGCCAGTCTTGCGCGGTCCATTCTGCACTGAGGCTTTCCTCGAGCGCAGCATGTTCGTCCAGGTGCGACTGCACCGGATACGGTGAAGGCGCGTCCTTCCTGCGCAGCACCTTGCCATGGTGCGGCAGCGGCTGCGCGTCGGCCACCGCCTGCCGGAACAGATCCTGCTCCGCTTTTTCAATCGAGGTCTTGGCGGCTTTCTTCATGGCTGGCCCGGCGCGCGGCCCGGATTGCGCCCGCAGGCACGAGCCAAACCGGGTTGGCTTTCATCGGTCATCCTTCAGCCGAGATCATCGAGGTATTTTTCCGCGTCCAGCGCCGCCATGCAGCCCGAGCCGGCGCTGGTCACCGCCTGGCGATAGACATGGTCCTGCACGTCGCCCGCTGCGAACACGCCGGGTACGCTGGTGGCGGTGGCATTGCCCTCGTTGCCGCCGCGGGTGAGGATGTAGCCTCCCTTCATTTCGAGCTGGCCGTCGAAGATCTGCGTGTTGGGCGAGTGGCCGATGGCGATGAACAGCCCGTGCAGCTTGATATCCTCGAGCGCGCCGCTGGCGACGTTCTTGATGCGTATCCCGGTCACCCCGGTCTGGTCTCCCAGCACTTCGTCGAGCACGCTCGACCATTTGATGCTGACGTTGCCGCCCCGGGCCTTGGCCAGGAGTTTGTCGATCATGATTTTCTCGGCGCGCAGCTTGTCGCGGCGGTGGACCACCGTGACATGGCGCGCGATGTTGGCCAGATACAGCGCCTCCTCGACCGCGGTGTTGCCGCCGCCGATGACGGCGACGTCCTGGTTCTTGTAGAAGAAGCCGTCGCAGGTGGCGCAGGCCGACACACCCTTGCCCATGAATTTCGCTTCCGATTCCATGCCCAGGTAGCGCGCCGAGGCGCCGGTGGCGATGATCAGCGCGTCGCAGGTATAGGTGGCGTTATCGCCGGAAAGCGCAATCGGCTTTTGCCGCAGATCCGCCGTATGAATCTGGTCGAACACGATTTCGGTGTCGAAACGTTCGGCATGTTTCTGGAAGCGCTGCATCAGCTCCGGCCCTTGCACGCCGGCGAAATCGGCGGGCCAGTTGTCGACGTCGGTGGTGGTCGTGAGCTGGCCGCCCGGGGCGAGGCCGGTGAGCAGCACGGGCTTCAGATTGGCGCGCGCGGCATACACGGCCGCCGTATAGCCGGCGGGGCCGGAGCCGAGGATAAGCAGGCGCGAGTGCTTGTTCATGTCGATCTTGTTGAAGTTGGATATAATAAAAATTCGAAGGAATGAATCGGCGATCGGGCAAACAGGCCAAATTATACCGTTCCAGGCCGGTCGGACCCGGAACTGAATTTACGGCTCGCTTGGAGGCTTTTTCCCAGCGCTTGGTTTCCTCGAATCGCGGATGACGCAAACAAGCCTTCCTGCAACCTGAGCTTGTTCGCAAACGTGCGTGCTCCCGCGACGGCGTAGTTGCAGCCAGGGCCTCGCGTTTTGCGGTGGGTCGTCAGGACCGGGGGCGGCGTGGCCCGGCATTGAGAACAGGCGGGAAATCGGACATGTCACAGCCGGCGATCGTATCGACCCTGTTACTGCACAGTGTGCCGCTGTTTGCGGGCCTGGACGAGCAGCAGCTCGCCCTGCTCGCGCGCGCGATCGTGCGCAAGAGCGCCGGCCGCAGCGCGAAGATCATCGGCGCGGGCGATCCCACCGATTCGCTCTACATCGTCATCAGCGGCCGCCTCAAGGTGCAGATGAGCGACGAGCAAGGGCGGGAAGTGATTCTGTCCATCCTTGGCCCGGGGGAGTTCTTCGGCGAGATGGGCCTGTTGGACGACAGCCCGCGCTCGGCCAGCGTGGTGACGCTGGAAGCGTGCGAACTGCTCACCATCTCCAAGACCGACTTCAAGCGCAGCCTGGCGGGGAATTCCGAATTGTCGCTGATGGTGATGCGCGGCCTGGTGAAACGGCTGCGCGAGGCCGACCGGAAAATCGGCAGCCTGGCGCTGATGGACGTCTACGGCCGTGTGGCGCGGCTGTTGCTGGAGATGGCCGAGGATATCGATGGCGAGAAGGTGGTAGTGAAGAAACTGTCCAAACAGGACATCGCAAAAATGATCGGCGCTTCGCGCGAGATGGTCAGCCGCGTGATGAAGGACCTGCAACTCGGCGGCTACATCGAAGTGCGCGGCCGTTCCATCGCCCTGCGCGACAATATCCTGCTCGCAGAATGACCGTCGCCGCCCGTCCGCTGCGGTCCGGCCTGCATTCCCGGCCGAACCACTCCGGGGGGAATCTGATAGCATGGAAACAGGCCAATCGTCGGCTTGTGGCCGGCAGGCACCAGCCGGCCGGCGGATGGCAGTGCGCAGACCGTTCAGTCTTTGCGGCGAGCTGAACGACGCCAACTTGCCGCGGAACAAATGCAAGAAGCATCAAGAGGAAGAAGCATGACGGGCGTACCCCCGGTTTCCACAGCGCTGTTGCGCAATGTCCCCCTGCTTTCGCTGCTGAGTGACGCCGAACTCGCTCTGCTTGCGCGCGTCGTCGCGCGCAAATCGTACGCCCGCGGCAGCCAGATTCTGGTCGCCGGCAATCCTACCGACTCGCTCTACATTCTGATCAGCGGCCGCGTCAAGGTGTTCATGAGCGACCTCGACGGCAAGGAGGTGATCCTCGCCATTCTCGAGCCGAACGAATTTGTCGGCGAGATGGGTCTGATCGACAACAGCCCGCGTTCGGCCAATGTCGTGGCGCTGGAGCCGTGCGAGGTCGTCTGCATTTCCAAGTCCGATTTCAAGCGTTGCCTGGCCGATAACTTCGACATGGCCATGACCGTGATGCGCGGCCTGGTGAAGCGATTGCGCGAGGCGGACAAGCAGATCGGCAGCCTGGCGCTGATGGACGTGTTCGGGCGCGTGGCGCGCCTGCTGCTGGAGACGGCCGAAGTCATCGACGGCGAGAAAGTCGTCACCAGAAAACTGTCCAAGCAGGATATCGCCCGCATGATCGGCGCCTCGCGCGAGATGGTCAGCCGGGTGATGAAGCACCTGCAGGAGGTGGGGTATATCGAAGTGCGCGGCGATACCATTGTCATCCGCGACGCCATCCTGTTTTCGGATTAGCGGCAATTGTCTGAATTGGTGTACGAATAGCGGCAAGTTCCCGACGCGGATGCGCGAGCACGCCTCAATTCACAAGCCGTGCGTGTGCGATTACAATCTGCCCCTCTGCTACGACAGCAAAGGCGGTGGCAATTGGGGAACTGCGTCCGAGCCCTCGGATCTCCCGGAAAAAGCGGGTCGGCGTACGTTCGCGTGCTGCGGCTGACGGTCCTCGTCGGACTGCTTGCGACGCCGTTTGCGGGTCTGGCGCAGTCTCAGGAATGGCGCCAGTTCGTCGAGCGCTACGTCGCCGCGGACGGGCGCGTGGTCGACGACGGTGCGCTCGGCATCAGCCATTCCGAAGGCCAGGGCATGACGATGCTGCTCTCGGTCCACCACGGCGACCGGGAAACCTTCGATAAAGTTCGCAACTGGACGCGGGCGACGCTCGCGGTTCGCGGGGATGGACTGCTTGCGTGGCGCTGGGAACCGGCGAAAGGAATCACCGACCACAACAACGCGACCGACGGCGACCTGTTCGTCGCGTGGGCGCTCGCGCGCGCGGCAGCTCGCTGGGGCGTGGAGGCGTACCGCGCAGAAGCGGTCGAGCGCGCACGCGCGGTGCGGCTTCACCTCGCGCGCAGCACCCCGTGGGGCTTGGTGTTGCTGCCGGGTGCAGAAGGATTCGAGAAACCCGATTACCGGATCGTCAACCTGTCTTATTGGCTTTATCCGGGTTTTCTGGAACTGAACACGATCGATCCCGATCCCGCATGGGCCGAATTCGAGCGAAGCGGCCTTCGGTTGCTCGAACTCGCACGCTTCGGCCGCTGGAGTTTGCCGCCCGACTGGCTCAGGCTCGCCGACCCGTTGAAGCCGGCGCACGACTACCCCGCGCGGTTCGGTTACGACGCGGTTCGCATCCCGCTCTACCTGATCTGGGCTCGCCTTGGAAACGAGGCTCGCCTGGCCCCGTTCAAGGCATTCTGGAGCTACTTCGACGGGGCGCGGTTCCTGCCGCCGTGGACAGACCTTGGCAACGACAGCGTCGATCCGCGCGACGCGTTCCCGGGCATCCACGCGGTCGTGCAGGCGACGCGCGCGAAGGGGGCGGTCACCGCGCATGTCTTCGACTCTGCTCAACCGCTTTATTCGGCGGCGCTGGTGCTGCTTACGCAGATGATGCTATGGGAACGCCGCGCACCCTGAGCCTTCTCGTCGTGCTGGCCGCGGCCTTGTGCCTCGGCAGAGCGCCTGCCGCGCTCGGGTCGGCGCCGGCCGTGGAGACTGACTACTTCAGCGTCCAGGTGGCGACCGGCCCTCGCGAGAGCCTGCTCGCGCAATGGCGCGAACTGAAGGGCCTGCCGTTCGCGCGGATCGACCGGCGCAACCGCCTCCACGTCCTGCGGGTCGGATTCTGGACCGCGCGCGAAGACGCCAAAAAGGCGCTCGTGCCAATTCGCGCGCGCCACCCGAACGCGTTCGTGCGGACCGCGACCTACGAGCCGCAGAGCGTCGTGCAGCGCTGGGAGTCGCCGATGGCCGAAGTACCGCCACCTGCCGCCGCGCGGCGCGGGAGCGAAGGCGCGGGCGGCATCTCGATCCACGACAAGCCGTCGGCCAATGTTCGCTACCTCGTTGAGCGCGAACCCGCCGCCGCGGTCGAGGTTGCACGCGAAGAATCCGCATTTCGATCGGTGTCAAAGCCTGCCGCCGCGCCGGTCGAGATGCCTGGGCCGACGGTGGGCGCGCAAGAGCGCCTCGCCGCCACGCCTGCTCCACGCCCGGCGACAAGGCCAGCGCTGACTGCGCCGGCGCACAAACCGACGCCGTCCGTGGTACAGGAGCCGGAATCGCCGGAGGAGACGCTGCGTCGGCAAATCGCCGAAGCAGTCGCCCAGCGCGACGACGCTGCGCTCGCCGGGCTTGCCAGCGACCACCCGCAAGCATTCGGCTGCGACCGCGTCGACTGGGCGTGGGCCGCGGCCGAAGCGCTCGCCACGCGGCGCGACAGTGCGCGGGTGCTGGCACTCGCTCGCAGGCTGATCGACGACTGTCCCGGCGAGAACGACCGTCTTGCCACGCTCTACAAGGTGAAGCCTCGGCTCGGCGAGCGCGACTGGCGCGCGCTGCTCGAACTCGAGGCCGCGAGACCGCACTCAGCCGAGGGCGAAGCGCGCTACCGCAAGCTCGCGTACGAGCACCGACTGGCCCGCTGGCTGGAAGCGCGGCAGCAAAAAGCGCCCGAGGCGGCGCAACTGCTCGATGAATTGGCCCTCGGGATCGAAGCGAACCGCGACGGCGGAGCGGCGCTGCTCGCGGGCTGGCAGCAGCATGAGGCCGGAAGGCTGGACGCGGCGGCGGCGTGGTTCCAACGCGCGCTCGCCTGGGGCGCGAGTGCGCCGGTGGCACATCATGGGCTCGCGCTCGCCGCGCTCGGCAGCGGTCATCTCAACGAGGCGCTCGAGCACGCAAGGGCGCTGCCGCCGAGCGATGCGGTGCGCGCGCCTCTCCTCGGTGACATTCTCGTGGCGCAGGCGCTCGCGGAGTTTCGAGCGTCGCGCTATGCGCGCACGCTCGCGCTGCTTGACGAGGCATCCGGCCACCGGCCACTGCCGCGGCACGCGCGCACCGCGCTGGCCTGGAGTCTGATCGAGACGGACGATGCCAAGAAGGCGGCAAGCGCGTTCGCCGAACTCTATCGGGAGCAGCCCGACGAGGAGACGGCCTCTGGCGTGCTCGCCAGCCATCGGGGCGCGGACCGGGTTCGGGCGATCGAGGCGCTCGCGCATGCCGAGCCGCTGCGAACCCGCTGGCGGCAGGAACGTGGCCGCGAGGCATTCGTCCAGAAGCGGTTCCTCGCCGCCGCGGCGCTCGATCCCGAACGCTACGCGGCACTCGGAACTCCGGCCTTCGGCGCGCTCGATGCGCTCGTCGGAACACGTACCAGAACCGGGTCGGAAGGGCTCGCGCGCCTGCGCCTGACGCAGGAGCCCACGGCGGGCCTGGCGCTCGCCGTGGGCGATAGGCAGGAACTCGGGTTTCGCGTCGATGCGGTTCGCCTCTCGAGCGGCGAACTGCCGGCGAACAACTGCGTGGGCAGCGCGTGCAGCGGAGCCTACGCTTTTGCGCCTGTCACGCGCGCGGGTGGACTGCAGCCGCGGCTCACCTGGCGCGACGAACGCGATCAAGTGTGGGAAGCCGAAATCGGGCTCACTCCAGACGGTGGTGCGGTTTCGCCGCGCCCCTTCGGGCGGCTCGCCCGGCAGCTTGCGCTCGGGTGGGGAACGGCGACGGGAAGCTTCTACGCGGCGCCGGTCAAGGATTCGATCCTCTCCTACGTCGGGTTGCGCGACCCTTACGGCGGCGGCACCTGGGGCCGCGTGCTGCGCTACGGGGCGGAGATCGGCGTGCTGCGCGTCGCTGAGGCGCCCTGGTCGGTCGGCGCCTCGCTACGCGCCGAACACCTGGCGGGAACTCGCGTGACGGGTAACGACCGGCTGGCGTTCGCGGGGAGCGTCGGGCGCGATCTGCGGCTTGCCGGATTCGACTATGCGGTGCTCGGTGCCGGCGTGACGGTCGATGGCTACAGGAGGAACCTGAGCGGCTTTTCGCTCGGCGAAGGAGGCTACTTCAGCCCGCAGCACTACGCGCGCGTCGGTCCAGCGCTCGATTTCCTTACCGAGGAAGGCCGCCAATGGATCGCGCGCGGGCGTCTGAGCACGGGCTGGGCGACCAAGCGCGAGGGCGCAATCCGCTCGCACGGGACCGAGACGAGCGCGGAAGTCGCGCTCGCGCGCAACCTCACGCCGTTGCTCCAGGTGAGCGTATTCTGGAACCGCAGCCTCGCACCGCAGTTTTCCGAAACGATCTTCGGAGTGGGCCTGCGAGTCTACTTCGACGCGCGGCGCGGCGCGTTGAGCGCGGATCTCCCGCGCGCCTCGGAGTTGCGTTGAGCGCGCCGAAATCGACCGCGCGGAACGGAGGCAGGGGGATGCTCGGACGGTTGCTCGATCGCGCCGGGCAGCACCCTGCGGCCGCGCCCGCGCTGCTGACCGTTGCCGCGACGGCATCGATGCTGTTTCTGCTGCTGCTTGGCGAACGCCATTTCGAGCAGTGGGTGCAGATGGCCGCGGGATGGGGCGCGCTCGCGACCCTCTTTGTCCTGTGTCGCATGAGGCGGTTCCAGCGCATGCCCTGGCGGATCGTCTTTTTTCTCCTCGGCGGCTTCGTCGCGATGCGCTACCTGTGGTGGCGCACCTCCGAGACGCTGGTCTTTACCGGGCCGTTCGACTTCCTTGGCATGGCGCTGCTCTATCTCGTGGAGGTGTACGCGATCATCGTGTACTTCCTCGGCATGTTCGTCAATCTTTGGCCGCTGACCACCGAGTCGATCGCGCTGCCGGAGGACCGCGACAGCTGGCCGACGGTCGACGTCTACATCCCGACCTACAACGAGCCCGAGGAACTCGTCCGCGTGACCGTGATCGCCGCGACCCAGATCGACTACCCCCGTGACAAGCTCAACGTCTACGTCCTCGATGACGGCGGTACGCTGGCGAGGCGGAACGACCCTGACCGGGGCGCGGCCGCATGGGAGCGCCGATACGCGCTCATGCGGCTCGCGCGCGAGCTGGGTGCGGGCTACCTCACGCGCGAGACGAACGCCTCGGCAAAGGCGGGCAATCTGAACCACGCGCTTGGCCAGACGAAGGGCGAGCTGATCCTGTTTCTCGACTGCGATCACGTGCCGACGAAGGACATCCTGCTCAACACCGCAGGGCACTTCGTCGCCGACCCTCGGCTGTTCCTGGTGCAGATGCCGCATTTTTTCATCAACCCGGCGCCGGTCGACAAGAACGCGTCGTCACGGGGCGCCGTTCCCGACGAGGGTGACATCTTCTACCGCGTGATCCACCGCGGACTCAACTTCTGGAACGCGAGCTACTTCTGCGGCTCGGCCGCGCTGATGCGGCGAAGCTGCCTGGAAGAAGTGGGCGGCGTGTCGGGCGACACCATCACCGAGGACGCCGAAACCGCCTTCGCATTGCACTGCCGGGGCTACAACAGCGTGTACATCCGCCGACCGATGGTCTGCGGGCTCTCGCCCGAGTCGTACGACGGCTACATCATGCAACGCACTCGCTGGGCGCAGGGCATGGTGCAGCTGTTCATCATCAACAACCCGTTGTTCGCCCGCGGTCTCTCCTTTGCTCAGCGACTTTGCTATTTCAACTCCTGCTTCTTCTGGTTCTTCAGCCTGGCGCGCGTGGTCTACTACTTCGCGCCGTCGGCGTTCCTCATCTTCGGACTGAGCATCTACCACGCCTCGAGCGGCCAGGTGCTCGCGTATGCGGTGCCGCATGTGCTCGCGACGTTCGTGGTCATGCACTTTCTTTACTCAGCCGCGCGGCAGCCGTTCTTCTCGGAGATCTACGAGAGCGTGCAGTCGCTGTCTCTCCTGCCCGCAGTGCTCCGCACGATCGCCGACCCGCGCGCGCCCAGCTTCAAGGTGACACCGAAGGAGCTCAAACTCGGCAGCGAGGTTCTTAACCCGATGGCGGTCACGTTCTACCTCGTGGTCGGCGTCAACCTGCTCGCGCTCGGTCTGGGCTGCGTGAAATGGTCGCAATATCCCACCTACCGCGACATCCTCGCCGTGACGATGAGCTGGAGCGCCTACAACCTGTATCTCGGCCTGGTGACGATGGGGGCGTTCTGGGAACGCCGCCAGGTGCGTCTCCACCACCGCATCCAGGCGCGCGGCCCGGTCGCCATCAGGATCGAACGCACCGGGGAACTCCTCACCGGGGAGATGAATGACATCTCACTCACCGGGGTCGGCGTCGAGTTCTTTGCCTCGGGCCGGATCCACAATATGGACAGGGTCGAGTTGCGGACGCGCGACAGCTACGGTAACGTGCACCAGATACCCGGTACTGTGCAGCGTGTCCACCAGGCAGGCGAGCGCTGCGCCTGCGGCGTCGAGTTCTTGGTGACCAAGATGAACTATGCGCAGATCGTGAGCTTCGTCTACGGCGACAGCGGCCGCTGGGTCGAACTGTGGGGCGAGCGCGCCCAGTACGGGGGCACGCTGCGACTCATGTGGGTGCTCCTCGGAATGGGCGTGAAGGCTTTTTTGCAGACGACGCTTTCGTTCCTCGCTGGCGCCGCCGCGTCGGCGTGGCGATGGATCGCTGCGGGCCTGTTCGCGCCGGCGCCGGCGCGTGCCGATCCACGTGGAGGGGAATCCAAGTGAGCGACGAACCGCGCAGACCGGGCGATCCGGACACCGACGACATCGACGCCCTGCTCGAGCAGCGAGAGCAGCTGGAGAAGCTCGTTCGCGAGCGCTTCACGAAGCGGCTCACGGTCATGTTCACCGACCTCAGCGGCTCGACCGCGTTGACCGAGTCGCAGGGCGACATCGCCTCGCGCGCGCTGCTCAAGCGTTACCACGACATCGTCGCCAGGGCCATCGGCGCGCACGCGGGCACGTTGGTCAAGACGATCGGCGACGGCGTGCTCGCGCATTACCAGGGCGCGCTGGATGCGCTTCGCGCGTCGGTCCAGATCCAGCGCGCGATGGACGAATACAACGTTGAGGCGCGCCATAAAAAGCCGGTTCTGGTGCGCATCGGGCTGCATACCGGTGAAGCCATACTCGATCACAACGATATCTTCGGAGACACGGTCAACACCGCGTCGCGCTTCGAATCGTCCGCATCGCCCGGTGAGATTCTCCTGTCGGAGGCGACCTACGACGCGCTGGAGAACAAGACGGAGATCTACTGCCGCTACGCGCGCGACATCTCCCTCAAGGGAAAGCAGGAGCGGTTCCGCGCCTACCGCGCGTTCTGGAATCCCGCGGAGATCGAGCAGGACCGCCGCGGTGAGCAGCCCGCCTCGGCGGCGCTCGTGGGCAGGAAGGCGACACCGGCGTGGAAGCTAGCGCTCATGATCGTGGTGCCGCTGCTCGCGCTCGCCGTCGTGACCTGGTTCGCCAGCACGCGCGGGACCGTTGGAGTCGAGGATACGCGCTCGATCCAGCAGAGCGTCACGCCGCAGAACACAAGGTAGCGTCATTCCTTCGCCGCGCCGATCTTGCGCGAGCGGCGTACCCGCAGCCAGAGATAAAGGCCGAGCAGGAAGAGCATCGAGGCGAGTCCGATCGCCGCGTAGTAGAGCCAGGGATTCGTGTAAAGGAAGGACTCGAACGCCGAGAAACGTCCCCGCTCGCCCGTGACGTAGCGCGCCGATACGCTGAGCGCGGTGACCTTGTGCTCGGGCTCGGCGCGCTCGATCAGAACGACATCCCCGACGCCACGTGCCTGCACGGCGGGGTCGAGCATCGCCTCGCTTCCCGCAAGCACGTCGTCGATCGTCTCGCCGGTCAGCATGAGCACGGTCCGGCCCGGCTGGGACGGCGACTGGAACATGGTCAGCAGCGCCCGGCCCGAACCGAGCGCCCCGGACTGCTTGCTGTAGGCAAGTTTCACCTCGTTTTCCCAGGTGCGCACCACCGGATAGGGCACCATCGCAGCCGTCTCGGCGTTAAACGGCGCGGCCTGCCGCAGCGCCTCCGGCAGCGTGCCAATGCGCCCGAGCGCCAACACCTCGCCGGGACGCGGCGTTCCGTAGGTAATCTGGGTCCCGAACAGCGGGAAGCCGTTCTTCTGCGTGATCATGCCGACGAGGTTGAACGCCGCCGCGGCGAGATTCGGATCTTTCTCGCCGAGCAGGACTGAGGTCTCGAAACCATCCGGCCAGCGCGTGAACGGAAACCCGTTGTACATGAACAGGTCGATCCTGGGCATCTCGACGAAATGCGGCATATCGGGAAACTTGAGCGTCGAGTTATCGAATAGCGTAAGGAACAGGCCGTCGGTCTGCAGCAAGTCGCAGATCTCGCCCGTGACCGAGAAATGCGGGGTGAAGCTGATCGTGTTCGGGCCCGGCTTGAAAACGTAGGTCGGGACGTCGAGTTCGTAGCGCTCGATGAAATCCCCTCCCTCGCGGGCAAGCGCTATCGCACGCACGCCGCGCCCGTTCACACCCACGACCAACGAGGAGTCGGCGGAGCGCATCCCCGCGCCGTAGGCGAACTGCAGCGACAGCTTCGCGTAGTGGTTCGGCCGGATGTAAAAGTCCGCCGGCAGCCGGAACGTCAGCTCGCGCGGGCCCGGATTGAGCCCCTTGAACGACAGCGTCGGGAGATTGAGCGTCTTGAAATCGTACGACCGCCCCGCCGTCAGGACGTGTCGCCCCGAGTATTTCGCCAGCCCGGGAAGTGAAAATTCGTATGCCTTGAGCTCGTCTCCGCCGGGAAACGGAAACGTGATGTTCGCGAAGGTTACGGCGGCGATTTTCTCGGCATTCGCGTCCGCGCCCGACACGACCAGCAGGACGTGCCTCGGATCGGCGCCCTTTTCGCCGCCCGGAAGGTGCAAAAGCCGCAGATATCCTCCGTCGATCGCGCGCGTGGGTACCCCATTGCGCTCGAGAAATTGGTCGACGAAGGCGCGTCCCCCGACCAGTGCGTTGTCCATGCCGGGGCGGATCCGGTCGGACACGTGAAAGACAACGTTGCGGTAGTCGAAACGCCGCGCTATTCCCGACGCGACGATGCTCGCGACGGTGAGGCGCTCGGCCGAAAGATCCTCGGTGATAACGTTTACTTCGCCCCGCGGCAGGATGCGCGGGTCGAACACGGCGCTCGACAGCGCCGAAAGCTGCAGCGGCACCGGCTTGAGCGAATAGTCGATCTGGACGAACGACTCAGCGAGGTTGATCGAGGTCCAGAGGTCTGGCGCGCAGGGCGCCTCGCACTTGTTGCGCGAATAATGCTGGACGACCTGGAACGTGAGCCGGTTGTACCCCGGCACGACGAGGTTGACGGGGACCGTCACGCCGAGCGATACATCGGGCGCCTGCGCATTGAGCCTCGCCTGCCCGATCGCCACGTTGTTCATGAGGACCAGCAGCTGCGAATTCTCCGACACCATGTTCATCGAGAGCATGTAGCGCAGCTGCACGCTGATGCTGCGCACCGCCCAGCGCTCGGGTATCGGGATATCGATGGACTTCGCGTCGCTGACGCAGCGCAGCTCCATCGTCGGCTGGGCGCTCAGCTTCTGCAGCGGCAGCTTGATGGTCTCGGCGCGGGCCGCGGAAAGGAGCGCCAGCGCCGCGACGAGTACGAGGAGCTGAAGAACCGGCAAGGCAGCCTGCGGCAGCGCGCCTCCCGGGGATTTCCGGGCCCATCCAATGTGCTTCATCGTGTCATTCTGAAATCTGGCGACGACACTATATCGTAAAACGGACCCGCTAGAAGGCTTCCGTACCTGACACCAGCGTGACTGGCGCGCGGGGAGTTTTATTTCCGGCTGCTGCGGCGATGCTTCGGTGCGCGAGCGGCCAAGCGGGTAAAATGCCCGAATTGACGCCTGCCAGAACATGCGCACCCTGAACCGAACCGATACGCCGCCCCTGCCGGGGAAAATCGCCGCCCTGCTGCGCGAATCCAAGTGGTTTGCGCTGCTGGCGCTGGCGCTCTACCTGTTGCTGATTCTGGTTACCTTCGACAAGTCCGATCCGGGCTGGTTTCACAGTACCGCGGCGGCGAGCGCGAGAAACGCCGGCGGGCGCGCCGGCGCCTGGCTGTCCGAACTGCTGCTGTATCTGTTCGGCGTTTCGGCGTATTGGCTGGTGGCGCTGCTCGGTTACATCGTCATCGCCGGCTACCGGCGGCTGGACGGCAGACGTCTGTTGGACCAGCGCCCGCTGATCATCGCGCTGGCCGGCTTTGCGCTGCTGATCGTTTCCAGCTGCGGCATGGAGGCGCTGCGTTTTTACACCCTCAAGGCGACGCTGCCGCTGGCACCCGGCGGCATGCTGGGCGCGGTGGTCAGCGGCAGCTTCTCCGCCACTTTCGGCTTTACCGGGGCGACGCTGATATTGCTGACGCTGTTCGCGATCGGCGCGAGCCTGTTTACCGGCGTTTCCTGGCTGAGCGTGATCGAACTGACCGGCGCGGTCCTGGAATCGGCATATGCGTTCGTGCTGTATAGCTGGCAACGCCGGCAGGACCGCAAGGCGGGCGAAATAGCGACACACGAGCGCGGGGTGATCCTGGAAAAGGACAAGAAGCGCATTATCGAAGACCACGAACCGATCCGCATCGAAGCGCCGGTGGTGGAGATCGTCAAGTCGGAGCGTGTGATCAAGGAAAAGCAGGTGCCGCTGTTCCAGGACCTGCCCGACACGCCGCTGCCGCCCCTGGCGCTGCTGGACGAGGCGCAGCGCGACATCGAGGCGATGAGCGACGAGACGCTGGAATACACCTCGCGCCTGATCGAAAAGAAACTCTCCGACTTCGGCGTGCAGGTGAAGGTGCTGGCTGCCTACCCGGGCCCGGTCATTACGCGCTACGAGATCGAACCGGCAGTGGGCGTCAAGGGCAGCCAGATCATGAGCCTGGTGAAGGATCTGGCGCGGGCACTGTCGGTGGTGAGCATTCGCGTGGTCGAGACCATCCCCGGCAAGTCGTGCATGGGGCTGGAGATTCCCAATCCGAAGCGCCAGATCGTGCGCCTGTCGGAGATACTCAGCTCCGAGGTCTACCACGAGATGCACGCGCCGCTGGTCCTGACCCTGGGCAAGGACATCGCCGGCAAGCCCATGGTCGCCGACCTCGCAAGAATGCCGCACCTGCTGGTGGCGGGAACGACCGGCTCGGGCAAGTCGGTGGCCCTCAACGCCATGATCCTGTCGCTTTTGTACAAGGCCGAGCCGCGGCAGGTGCGCCTGATCCTGATCGATCCGAAAATGCTGGAGCTGTCCGTATACCAGGACATCCCGCACCTGCTGGTGCCGGTGGTGACCGACATGAAGCAGGCGGCGAGCGCGCTCAACTGGTGCGTGGCGGAGATGGAGCGGCGCTACAAGCTCATGTCCTGGCTGGGCGTGCGCCAGCTCTCGGGTTACAACGCAAAAGTTGCGGAGGCGGAAAAGCTGGGCCAACCGCTGCAGGATCCGTCTACGCTGGAGACGGGCGAACCGCAGTTCCTCGCGCCGCTGCCCTATATCGTGGTGGTGATCGACGAGCTCGCCGACCTGATGATGGTGGTGGGGAAGAAGGTGGAGGAACTGATCGCGCGCCTGGCGCAGAAGGCGCGCGCCTCGGGCATACACCTCATCCTGGCGACGCAGCGCCCCTCGGTGGACGTGATCACGGGCCTGATCAAGGCCAACATTCCGACGCGCATCTCGTTTCAGGTATCGAGCAAGGTGGATTCGCGCACCATCCTCGACCAGATGGGTGCCGAAACGCTGCTGGGCCAGGGGGACATGCTCTACCTGCGGCCCGGAACCGGCTTGCCGCAGCGCGTGCACGGGGCTTTTGTCGCCGATCACGAAGTGCACAGGGTGGTCGCCTATCTCAAGAAGATGGGACAGACCGATTACATCGACGGCGTGCTCGACGCGGACGAGCCCGGCAGTGAGTCGAATGGCGCCGGCGAAGCGGGCGGCGAGGCCGATCCCCTTTACGATCAGGCGGTGGAGATCGTATTGCGCACGCGCCGCGCTTCCATCTCGCTGGTGCAGCGGCACCTGCGCATCGGCTACAACCGCGCGGCGCGCCTGATCGAGCAGATGGAGCGGGCGGGCATGGTGTCGGCGATGCAGCCGAACGGCAACCGCGAAGTGCTGGTACCCAACCGGGCCGAGGGCTGAGCGATGCGGGCGCTGCTGCTTGCCGCGCTGCTGCTGCCGGTTGGCGGCGCAGACGCATCCGGCCTGGATGCACTGCACAGTTTCATTGCCGCCACCGCGTCGGCGCAGGGCGAATTCGAGCAGAAAGTCTACGACCGCAAGCACAAGCTGACGCAGGAGGCCAGCGGCACCTTGGCTTTTTCGCGCCCCGGCCGCTTCCGCTGGACTTATGCCAAGCCTTACGCCCAGCTGATCGTCGGCGACGGCACCAAAGTGTGGATCTATGACGAGGACCTGAACCAGGTCACGGTGAGGCGTTTGGACCGCGCGCTCGGCTCTACGCCGGCGGCGCTGCTCGCCGGCAGCAAGGAAATCGAGCGCGCATTCAAGCTGAGCGACCAAGGGGAGAAAGACGGCCTGGTGTGGGTCGAGGCCCAGCCGCGCGAGAAAGAATCGAATTTCGACACCATCCGCCTGGGCTTCGGTTTTTCCGGGCTGGAGATCATGGAATTGGCCGACAGCTTCGGCCAGACGACGGTGCTGAAATTCACCGCCTTGCGCCGCAATCCGAAACTCGACACGGCGCTATTCAAGTTTGTCCCGCCCAAGGGGGCAGACGTGATCGGCGACTGAGGTGTTGATTTCCGGTGCGGGAGCGAGCGTGCTCGCGATTAACGATTCCAGCGGTTTGCCCATCCTCTTGGTGTGGGAGCGACCTTGGTCGCGAATTCCATGATTCGCGACCAAGGTCGCTCCCACGGGGTCGATTCGTGACCGATCTTTTCGGAGTCCCCAAACCCGTAGCGCCGCTGGCCGAGGCGATGCGCCCGCAATCGCTGGCCGACGTGGTGGGCCAGCCGCATCTGCTCGGGCCGGGCAAGCCGCTGCGCCTGGCGTTCGAGTCGGGCAAACCGCATTCCATGATCCTGTGGGGGCCGCCGGGGGTGGGCAAGACCACGCTGGCGCGGCTGATGGCCAGCGCCTTCAACGCCGAATTCATCGCCCTGTCGGCCGCGTTTTCCGGGGTCAAGGACATACGCGAGGCGGTGCAGCACGCCGAAGCAGTACTTGCGCAGTCGGGCCGGCCCACCATTCTGTTCGTCGACGAGGTGCACCGCTTCAACAAGGGGCAGCAGGATGCGTTCCTGTCCTTCGTCGAGCGGGGCTTGTTCACGTTTATCGGCGCCACCACCGAAAACCCCTCGTTCGAAGTGAACAGCGCGCTGCTGTCGCGCGCCGCCGTGTATGTGTTGAAGAGCCTGAACGACGACGAACTCGGGCAGCTGCTCGAACGTGCCTTGGGCGGCCCGCTTGCCGGCCTCGAGTTCGACGCGAACGCGCGCGAACGCCTGATCGGGCTTGCCGACGGCGATGCGCGCCGCCTGCTCAATCTGCTCGAGATCATCCAGACCGCCGCAGGCGAGATCACCGACAGCGTCGACGGCGCTTTCGTCGACCATGCGCTGTCGCGCAATCTGCGCCGTTTCGACAAAGGCGGCGATGCCTTCTACGACCAGATCTCGGCCCTGCACAAGAGCGTGCGCGGCTCCAGCCCCGACGCCGCGTTGTACTGGATGGTGCGCATGCTCGACGGCGGCGCCGATGCGCTGTACGTCGGCCGGCGCCTGGTGCGCATGGCCATGGAAGACGTGGGCCTCGCCGACCCGCGCGCGTTGCGCCTGGCGCTCGATGCCTGCGAGACTTACGAGCGCCTGGGCTCGCCCGAGGGCGAGCTGGCGCTGGCCGAGGCAGTGATCTATCTCGCCTGCGCAGCGAAGTCGAACGCCGTGTACCTGGCGTATAATGAGGCCCGCGCGTTCATCGGGCAGGACAAGTCGCGACTGGTGCCGGAGCATTTGCGCAACGCCCCGACCAAGCTGATGAAGGAACTGGGTTATGGGCGCGAATACCGCTACGCCCACGACGAGCCGGATGCCTATGCCGCGGACGAGCATTATTTTCCGGAAGGCATGCCCGAGATGAATTGGTACCGGCCGACGCCGCGCGGCCTCGAGGCCAGGATCGCGGAGAAGCTTGCCTACCTGCGCGAGCTCGACAGAAAAGCGAAGAAGTCTTGAATGCGGTTTGCCGGATCTTCCCATGCTAGATATTCAATTATTGCGTAACGATCTCGAAGGCGTCGCGGGACGGCTCGCGGCAAGACCCTTTCATCTCGATGGCATGGAGTTCCAGGTTTTGGAGCAGGAGCGCAAGCTGGTGCAGACGCGCACCCAGGAGCTGCAGTCCGCGCGCAACAGCCTGGCCAAGCGCATCGGCCAGGCCAAAGGCAAGGGCGAAGATGTTGCGGCCCTGATGAGCGAGGCAGGCGAGGCCAACGCCGAGCTGCAGTCGGTGGAAGCGAAGCTGCTGCAGATCCAGGCGAAGCTGCAGGATTTCCTGTTGCTGCTGCCCAACCTGCCGCACGCCAGCGTTCCGCCGGGCCGGTCGCCGGAAGACAACGCCGAAGTGCGCCGCATCGGTGAGCCGCGGCGATTCGATTTCCAGGTGAGGGATCATGTCGATGTGGGCGAAGCGCTGGGGATGTTCGATTTCGCCACCGCCACCAAGATCAGCGGCGCGCGCTTTTCGCTCATGACCGGGCAGCTCGCGCGCCTGCACCGCGCCCTTGCCCAGTTCATGCTCGAAGTGCATACGCGCGAGCATGGCTACACCGAGGTCTATGCGCCTTACCTGGTGAATGCGGCGAGCATGCGCGGCACCGGGCAGCTGCCTAAATTCGAGGAGGACTTGTTCGCCGTGCCGCGCGGCGAGGAAGGCAAGCTCTATCTGATCCCGACCGCGGAAGTGCCGGTCACCAATATCGTGCGCGACGAGATCGTGCCGCTGGAGCTGCTGCCGCTCAAGTTCGTCTGCCACACGCCCTGTTTCAGGAGCGAGGCCGGCTCCTACGGCAAGGACACGCGCGGCATGATACGCCAGCACCAATTCGACAAGGTCGAACTGGTGCAGATGATCCAGCCGGAGAAATCCTACGACTGCCTGGAACAGTTGACCGGCCATGCGGAGACGATCCTGCAAAGACTGGGATTGCCCTACCGCGTGGTCGTGCTGTGCGCCGGCGACATGGGTTTTGCCGCCGCCAAGACCTACGACATCGAGGTGTGGCTGCCCGGGCAGAACGCCTACCGCGAGATCTCCTCCTGCAGCAATTTCGAGGCGTTTCAGGCGCGGCGCATGCAGGCGCGCTTTCGCAATGAGAAAGGCAAGCCCGAGCTGTTGCATACCCTGAACGGCTCAGCGCTGGCCGTGGGGCGCACCCTGGTGGCCATTCTGGAGAACTATCAGAATGCCGACGGCAGCGTGTCGGTCCCGGCGGCGCTGCAGCCCCACATGGACGGGCTGGAGCGCATCGCACGCGCGAGTTGAATTTCTGTCTGCCCGGACTCCGGGCTAGCTGGTAAAATGCGCGCCCCGGAAGTCCCCTTGGGGGACGCGGCCCGGAAAGGTGGCTGAGTGGTCGAAAGCGCCGGACTCGAAATCCGGTGTACGGTTCTCCGTACCGTGGGTTCGAATCCCACCCTTTCCGCCAATAATAAAGCGACTCTTGAGGTCGCTTTATTATTGGCGAAGGGGGTGGGTACGTCGAGAACCCGCTGGTTCGGCCAGCCCACCCTTCGCGTTATCCTTGACCGATGTTCGCATCAGCCGCCTCCCCAGGACTCATCCAACCGCTGCGACAGGAGCGCGTTTTGCTTTGGTGCGTGCTGGCTTCGATCGCGCTGCATGCGCTGGTGTTGCTCGGCGTGTCCTGGGAGGCCGCGCCGGTGCCGTCGGCGAAGAAGCTGTTGGTGCTGACGGCAAGGCTGGCGCCGGTCGCGGCGGCGCCACGCGAACCGCTGCCGCCGTTGCAGCCTGTGCCACCGGCGCCGCGTCCGGTGCTAGACAAACCCGCGGCTACGCCTGCGCCGGCTGCGCAAGAGATGGCGCCGGCCGAAGCGGTGAAGACTGCGCCGCCCGAATCCGCATCGGCGGCTCCCGTTACGCAGGTTTCGGGCGCCCAGCCAGCTGCGCCGGACCAGGCGAGATCGGCACCTCAGGCACCGGTCGTTGCCACGACGGCGGCGACGGCCAAGTCTGGCAGTGGGGTGGACGCAGGGACGCTGGAGCAATATCGCCTCGCCCTGATCGTGGCCACCAGGCGCTACAAGCGCTATCCGGCGATCGCCATGGAGAAGGGCTGGCAGGGCAGGGCGGAAGTGCACATGGTGATCGGCGCCAACGGCATGCTCGCCAGCGCCTCGATCAAGACCAGCAGCGGGCACCAGGTACTCGACAATCAGGCGCTGGACATGCTCAAGAAGGGCAAGACCACGATACCGATTCCGGCCGGCCTGCGCGGCCGCGAATTTGCCATCGACGTGCCGGTGATATTTAACCTGGAGAGCCCGAACTCCTAGGCAGCGGTAGTTGCAGCCTCTTCGCGCGGCGGGAACGCGACCACGTGGTCGACATCCAAGCGAATGCCGATGTGCTCGCCGATGGCATGGTCGTGGTGACTGGGAACCAGGGCAAGCACCTTCCTGCCGCTTTCCAGTTTCAGCGTGTAGAGAATCTCAGCGCCGCGGAACGCTTTGTGCAGAACTTCGGCGCGCAAGCCGCTCGAATCGTCGTGAACGATGTCGTCCGGGCGCAGCAGGATATCCATTCTGCAGTCCTTGCCGCAGACGTCACAGCCGATGTCGCACGCCTGCGGGATTTCGCCGTTCAGCACCCCCAGCTCGATTTTCACCTGCCGCCCGTTCAGTACCTTTGCAGGGAGAAACACGCCCTGGCCAATGAAGTCGGCGACAAAGCGGCTGGCAGGTCGGTGATACAGATTGTAGGCGCTGTCCCATTGCCGGATCTCGCCCTCGTGCATGACGCCGATCTCGTCGGCGATGGCGAAAGCCTCGTGCTGGTCGTGTGTCACGATAACGGCCGTGGTATCAGTCGATTTGATGATGGCGCGCACTTCCAGACTGAGGCGCTCGCGCAAATCGACGTCAAGATTGGAAAACGGTTCGTCCAGCAACAGCAGGTCCGGCTCGGGCGCGAGCGCCCGGGCGAGCGCCACGCGCTGCTGCTGTCCGCCGGAGAGTTCGTGCGGGAAATTTTCTCCGAGGCCGGCCAGGCCAACCGCCTGCAGCAGGACATCGACGCGGCGGTGGCGTAGCGATGCGGAAAGCCGGTGCAGGCCGAAGCCGATGTTGGCGGCGATCGACAGATGCGGGAACAGCGCATAGTCCTGGAATACCATGCCTATGCGGCGCTTTTCCGGCGGCAGCAGGCAGCCCGCATCGCTGACCAATTGGCGATTCAGCCATATCTCGCCCTGGTGCAGTGGCTCAAAGCCGGCGATGCAGCGTAAAACCGTCGTTTTGCCGCATCCACTCGGGCCCAGCAGGCACCCGATCTGACCCTTGTTGAGCGAAAATGACAGGCCCTTGACCACTTCATGGTCGGCGTAGGATTGGCGGATGTCGCGCACCTCGAGGAGGGCGCCGGCACGGGGAGCATCAGGATACATGCGGCTATTATATCGAATTGAACCGATTTGCGAATGATTCTTGTTACAATCGAACATCGCCCTCAGTTCAGGCACTTGCAGTTCCAGACTCGGACGGTCCCTCTACTTTGAATCGCCCAGGTTTCCTTGCAGGCATGACGCCTTTCCGGCGGCGCCGGCTCAGTTCGTTGAGCCTGACGGCGTTGCTGGTTGCCTTGTTTTTGATCACGCCTATCGCGGCCGTGGTATTCAGCATTTTCGGGCCCAGCATGGGTACCTGGTCGCATCTGGCATCGACAGTGCTGCCCGGTTACATGGTCAATACCCTGTGGCTGCTGGCCGGGGTCGCGGCGGGCGTGGTCTTGCTCGGCGTCGGCGCCGCCTGGCTGGTGAGCATGTGCCGCTTTCCCGGAGCAGGCGTGTTCGAGTGGTTGCTGGTGCTGCCACTGGCGATGCCCGCCTACGTTATCGCCTATGCCTACACCGACTTGTTGCAGTTCGCCGGACCGGTGCAGACCGCCCTGCGCGAAGCCACCGGATGGCGCGTGCGCGAATACTGGTTTCCGGAAATCCGCTCGCTCGGGGGCGCGATCGCGATGTTCTCGCTGGTGCTCTATCCCTATGTCTATCTGCTCGCGCGCGCGGCCTTTCTCGAAATGTCGGCGAGCGCATTCGAAGCCGGACGTACCCTGGGCCATGGCGCCTGGCGCGGATTTTTTCGTTTGGCCCTGCCGCTGGCGCGTCCCGGCATCGCCGCCGGGGCGGCGCTGGCGCTGATGGAGACGCTGGCTGATTTCGGCACTGTCTCGTATTTCGCGGTCCAAACCTTCACCACCGGCATTTACCGCGCGTGGCTGTCTCTTGGCGACCCGGTGGCGGCCGCGCAACTGGCTACATTGATGCTGGTGTTCGTGGCCGCAATTCTCGTGCTCGAGCGCGCCAATCGCGGCGGCTCCCGCTTCTATAATCCCGGGCGACGCAGCCGCGTTTCGCCCTATCGCTTGACTGGCGCCAAGGCATGGATCGCGGTCTGCGCCTGTGCTGTGCCGGTTCTGTTCGGATTCGTGCTGCCGGCTTGGATCTTGGGGCGCATGGCATTTTCCGAGGGCGATGCGCATTTTTTCAGTTCGCGCATGCTTGGCCTGATCGCGAACAGTTTCACGCTTGCTTCAATTACCGCGGTGGCCGCGATATTTCTGGCCGTGATCATGGCGTATGCGGCGCGCATCGACCGGGGGATTCTGGTGGGCGCAGCACACCGTATCGCGGGCTTGGGGTATGCGATTCCGGGCGCGGTCATCGCGGTCGGCATACTGGTGCCGGTTGCCCGGCTGGACAACCTGATCAACGAATGGATGACCGGTGCATTCGGCAAGGGACCGGGATTGCTGCTGACCGGCAGCATTGTGGCGCTGGTCTATGCGTACCTGGTGCGCTTTCTTGCCGTTGCGCTGCAGACCGTGGAGGCGGGTCTGTCCAAAGTGACGCCCAGCATGGACGACGCCGCACGCGGCATGGGGCTTTCGCCGTCCGGGACGCTGTTCAGGGTGCACGTGCCCATCATCCGCGGAAGCCTGCTGACCGCCGGACTGCTGGTGTTCGTGGACGTGATGAAGGAGCTGCCGGCCACCTTTGTCATGCGGCCGTTCAATTTCGACACGCTCGCGGTGCAGGCTTACAACTTCGCCTCCGACGAACGACTGGCGGAGGCAGCCACGGCCTCGCTGGTGATCGTCGCCGTCGGGTTGCTGCCGCTATTCATCCTGTGCCGCGCCATTGCTGCAGGCGGACGAAAAGAGCGTTAGCGCAGTCCTTTACTTGTAGCCGGCGCGATCGGAAATGCGCAGCGCGGCCGGCTGGTTCTTGCCCAGTTCGCTCACGTGCAGCTGGTCCGCCTTGAATTTGCCCAGTGACTCGAGTTCCGGATTATTCACCTTGACCGTGGCGACGACCGGCCATTCGTTGTTGCCGTCGGCGAAGTAGGCCTGCGCCTCGTCGCTAGCCAGGTATTCGAGGAACTTCACTGCGGCCGCCTTGTGCGGCGCATGCTTGAGCATGCCGCCGCCGGAAATGTTCATATGCGCGCCGCGGTTGTCCTGATTGGGCCAGATCACGCCGATTTTCCCCATCGTTTTCCGGTCGTCGGCTTTGGCCGAGCGCAGCAGGCGCACGAGGTAGTAGGTGTTGGCTACGGCCAGCTGGCATTCGCCCGCGGCCACCGCCTTGATTTGGTCAGTGTCTCCCCCCTTGGGGTCGCGCGCGAGGTTGTCCTTCAGGCCTCTTACCCATTGCTCGGCTTTGGCCTCGCCCAAATGCGACACCATGCTGGCGGTGAGCGAGAGCATGTACGGGTGGCTGCTGGAGCGCACGCATATCTTGCCTTTCCACTTCGGGTCGGCCAGATCCTCGTAATTCCGGATATCGCCGGGTTTGACCACGTCCTTGTTGTAGGCAATCACGCGCGAGCGCGCGGAAAAGCCGAACCAGCGTCCTTCCGGATCGCGGTAGGCCGCCGGGATGCGCGACTCCAGCGTTTTCGACTTCACCTGGGCGAAAATGCCGGCCTGTTCGGCTCGCCACAGCCTGCCTATGTCCACGGTGATGAAGACGTCCGCAGGGCTGTTCGCGCCTTCGTTCTTGATGCGTTCGAAAAGTGGATCCTCGCCGCCTTCAATGCGGTTGATTTTGATGCCTGTCTGCCGGGTGAAATCGGCGTAAAGCGCTTCGTCGGTCTGGTAATGGCGCGCGGTGTAGAGATTGAGTGCCTGGTCTTCGGCTTTCGCCACTACTGGGGTGGCCAGCACGCAAAAATAGGCCGCGCAGATGGCGGCTTTGAGCAGGTGTCGCATGGCGTTTCCTTATGACGGATGGAAGTGGATTCCAGCCATTATAATACGAATGATTCCTATTTGCAACCTAGTCCGGCCGCAGGTGATCCGCATGGTTCAACCGGACCCATTGGAACCCGCGACTCGGCTGGCGCCGGTCGAGACCGCCGCTAATGCAGTGCGATAATGCGGCGCGCGCCGTCATAGCGGCGCATCCAGTAGCCGGCGCGCAGGTCCTCGACGCGCACTTCGCCGCCGCTCGCTGGGGCGTGGATGAAGCGGTCCTCGCCCAGATAGATGCCGACGTGCGAATACTCGCGCCGCTGCGTGTTGTAGAACACCAGGTCGCCAGCCCTGAGCGCGGCGCGCTCGACCGGCTCCCCCAGGCGGCTGAGGTCGAAGGTATTGCGCGGCAGCGCCAGGCCGGCGCCTTGGCGATAGACGTAGGCCACCAGGCCGCTGCAGTCGAAGCCGGTTCGCGGCGACAGGCCGCCCGCCCGGTAAGGTGTGCCCAGATGCGCCAGTGCCTGCAGGGCGACGCTGCTCGCCCGGTCGGTCGCATTGACCACGGGCGCCGTGGCAGCCGCCGGCTCGGTTTCGGCTTCCGGCGGGCGCAGCGACTGGCTCGCGCACCCGGCCAGAATAAGATTAAGGAAGGCGATTAGAAACAGTGGATTATGCTTCCGCATTCAAGTAATCTAGGAGCTATATCCAATAAAGTAAAGAAATATCGGCGTTGCGTTCGCGTGTCCGCTAGCTGGGCGATGCGTTAAGCGGATACTGTCATTCGCACTAAGAGCCCCTAACAGAATGAAACACGTGATGCGTTTCATTCTGTTAGGGGCTCTAAACCCGGGATTCCCGATTCATGTCCCTTCCCGCAGACGACCAGCTCGAGGCGGTGTTCGGCGCCGACGGCGCGCTCGGCCGCGCCATACCCGGCTATCGCCTGCGCCCACAGCAAATCGAAATGGCGCAGGCTATCGCCCAGGCCATGCGCGACAACAGCCTGCTCGTCGCCGAAGCCGGCACCGGCACCGGCAAGACGTTCGCCTACCTGGTGCCGGCGCTGCTCTCGGGCGGCAAGGTCATCATTTCGACCGGCACCAAGAACCTGCAGGACCAGCTCTACAACCGCGATCTGCCCACGGTGCGCGACGCGCTGCGGGTTGCGGTCAGCACCGCGCTGCTCAAGGGCCGCGCCAATTACGTCTGTCACCACCACCTGGAGGGCGCGCTCGCCGACGGGCGCTTCGCCAGCCGCGAGGACGTGGCGCAACTGCACAAGATCGCGCGCTTTGCCAAAGTCAGCAAGAGCGGCGACAGGGCGGAACTCGCCGACGTGCCCGAGAACGCGCCCGCCTGGCAGTCGGCGACCTCGACGCGCGAGAACTGCCTGGGCCAGGACTGCCGGCAGTACGCGGAGTGTTTCGTCATGGCGGCGCGGCGCGAAGCGCTCAGCGCCGACATCGTCGTGGTCAATCATCATCTTTTCTTCGCCGACGTGATGCTCAGGGACGAGGGCGTGGCCGAGCTGCTGCCGGCCTGCAATGCGGTGATTTTCGACGAGGCGCATCAGCTGCCGGAAACGGCGACACTGTTTTTCGGCGAGAACCTGAGCTCGGGTCAGCTGCTCGATCTGTGCCGCGATGCCCTGATCGAGGCGATCGCCGGCGCCGGCGACCTGCCGGCGCTGCGCCCGGCCGTCGCCGCGGTGGAGAAAGCGAGCCGGGACGCGCGGCTCGCGCTGCCGCTGGACGCAGCGCGCCTTGCCTATGCCGCCGCCACCGCGAAGGACGCATTCAATCAGGCGCTCACCGTTCTGGATGAGGATCTGAAAAAGCTGTCCAAGCTGCTGGAGACGCAGGCGCAGCGCGGCGAGGGGCTGGAGAACTGCTGGCGGCGCGCGCTCGATTTGCACGCCCGGCTCGAACGCTGGCTGGCCGCCGACGCCGAAGGCATGGTGCGCTGGGCTGAAACCTACAGCGCCAGCTTCCAGCTGAATGCGGCGCCGCTGGACATCGCCGAAATTTTCCGCAAGCAACTGCACGGGCATCCGCGCGCCTGGATTTTCACCTCGGCGACCCTGGCGGTGAACCGCGACTTCGCCCATTACACCGGCGAGATGGGGCTGGAGGCGGCGCGCACCGCGTGCTGGGACAGCCCGTTCAATTACCCGGAACAGGCGCTGCTCTATGTGCCCGAGGGTCTGCCCGCACCGAACGATGGCGCGCACACCGCGGCGGTGGTGGAGGCCGCCTGGCCGGTGATCCAAGCCAGCCGCGGCCGCGCGTTCCTCCTGTTCACGACCCTGCGCGCGATGCGCCGCGCGCACGAGTTGCTGCGCGAGCGCTTCGAAGCGGCCGGCGTGAGCTATCCCCTGCTGCTCCAGGGCGAGGGCAGCCGCAGCGAACTGCTCGAACGTTTTCGGCGGCTGGGCAATGCCGTGCTGGTGGCGAGCCAGAGCTTCTGGGAAGGCGTGGACGTGCGCGGCGAAGCGCTGTCGCTGGTGGTGATCGACAAGCTGCCGTTCGCGCCGCCAGACGATCCGGTGCTCGCCGCCCGCATCGAATATCTGGCGAAGCAGGGCAAGAACGCGTTCATGGAATACCAGCTGCCGCGCGCGGCGATCAGCCTGAAGCAGGGCGCGGGGCGCCTGATTCGCGACGAAATCGACCGCGGCGTGCTCATGATCTGCGACCCGCGGCTGATCAGCAAACCTTACGGGCGGCGCATCTGGAAAAGCCTGCCGGCGATGCGGCGCACGCGCGTGCTCGAAGAGGTCACGGATTTTTTCGCCGCCGCTCCGGTAGAATAGCGGCGGTGAAATGACATGGAGCTGTCTCCGATAATCTCGATGCTGTCATTCCGAGCGAAGCGAGGAATCTGCTTTTCTGGATTGACAAGAAGCAGATTCCTCGGCCTTCGCCCCGAAGGTCTCGATCCCGCTCGACGGGAAAGTCCCCACCTCTTCGGGTGGTCCCGACCTTCGGTCTCCCACCTTGGGGGACGGCCTCGGAATGACAAGTCCTGAAGATGCCCATGAATATCCTCATAACCGGCGCTGCAGGTTTCATCGGTTCAGCGCTTGCGCTGCGGCTGCTGCAACGCGGCGACCGCGTCCTCGGTCTGGACAACCTCAACGACTATTACGACGTCAGCCTGAAAGAGGCGCGGTTGGCGCGCCTGAGCGCCTGCTCAGGTTTCGAATTCGAAAAAGCCGATATCGCCGACCGCGAGCGCATGGCGCGCCTGTTCGCGCAGCGCCGGTTCGATGCCGTCATGCATCTCGCCGCGCAGGCCGGGGTGCGCTATTCGATCGAAAATCCCGGCGCTTATGTCGACGCCAACCTGGTCGGATTCGCCAACGTCATCGAAGGCGCGCGCCGCTCCGAAGTCGGCCACTTCGTGTTCGCCTCGTCGAGTTCTGTCTATGGCGCAAACGCCAAGCTGCCGTTCGCCGAGGACGACAACATCGATCACCCGGTGTCGCTCTACGCGGCGACCAAAAAAGCGAACGAGCTGATGGCGCACAGCTACGCCCATCTGTACCGGCTGCCCTGCACCGGTCTGCGCTTTTTCACCGTCTACGGCCCGTGGGGCCGGCCGGACATGGCGCTGTTCAAGTTCACGCGCGGCATCCTCGCCGGCGAGGCGATACCGGTGTTCAACCGCGGCGAGATGGTGCGCGATTTCACTTACGTGGACGACATCGTCGAAGGCGTCGCGAGGGTGATAGACCGGACGGCGCAAGCGGACCCGGCCTGGTCGGCGCTTGAGCCCAGGCCCTCGAGCAGCAGCGCGCCCTACCGCATCTACAACATCGGCAACAACCGGCCGGTAAAGCTCATGCGCTATATCGAGGTGCTCGAGCAGTGCCTGGGCAAGAAGGCGAAACTGGAGCTGCTGCCGCTGCAGGCGGGCGACGTGCCCGAGACCATCGCCGACGTAACGCGGCTCGAGGCCGCGGTAGGGTTCAAACCGGCCACGCCGGTCGAGGCCGGCATAGCGCGCTTTGTCGAATGGTACCGTTCGTATTACCGGGTTTGATTCTGGGCGTGCAGGTCACGCAGGTTCGACACACCAAAAATTGAGGAAATCATGAAAATCCTGATCACCGGCGGCGGCGGATTCCTGGGCTACCGCTTGGCCGAAGCCCTGCTCAAACGCGGCACGCTCGCAGACGCGGACGGCAAGCAGGCGGCGATAGCGCAGATCGTGCTGATCGACACCGCGTTCCCGGCGCAGACCGACGCGCGGCTTAAATGCGTGAAAGGCGATTTCACCAACACCGCGTTGCTCGCCGACGCCATCGGCCGGGACACCGGCTCGGTGTTCCATTTGGCGGCGGTAGTGAGCGGCGGCGCCGAAGCCGATTTCGACCTTGGCATCAGAGTAAACCTGGACGGCACGCGCGGCCTGCTCGATGCCTGCCGCAGGCAGGCGCGGCCGCCGCGTTACGTCTTCGCCAGCTCGGTGGCGGCGTTCGGCGGCGACCTGCCGCCGGTGCTGGACGATTCCACCACGCCCAACCCGCAGACTTCCTACGGCGCGCACAAAGTTTGCGGCGAGTATCTCGCCACCGATTTCAACCGCAAAGGCTTCATCGACGGCCGCTCGCTGCGGCTGCCGACCATCGTGGTGCGCGCGGGCAAGCCCAACCTCGCCGCGTCCTCGTTTGCAAGCGGCATTATCCGCGAGCCGCTGAACGGCGAAATGTCGCCCTGCCCGGTGGGTCCCGAGACCGGCGTGTGGCTGCTCTCGCCCGGCAAAGTGGTGGACGCTTTCATTCATGCCCACGAGCTGCCGTCCGCCGCCTGGGGCGTCAATCGCGTGGTGAATTTGCCCGGCATTACCGCCTCGGTGGCGCAGATGGTCGAGGCGCTGCGCAAGATCGCCGGCGACAAGGTCGCGGCGCGGGTCGAGTGGAAACCGGATGCGCGCATCCAGGCCATCGTCAAGACCTGGCCTGCGCGCTTTACCACCGAGCGTGCGCTGAAGCTGGGATTCGTTTCCGACTGGGATGTCGAAACGGTGATTCGCGATTACATCCGCGACGAGGGGATCAAGGTTTAGAAAACGCTCGGCTCGCGACGCAGGAGGATCGCGAGCAAGCTCGCTCCCACAAGAACCGGAGCGAGCTTGCGGTGGGATCGAGCTTGCGGTGGGGGCGAGCCTGTCGTGGGAGCGAGCCTGTCGTGGGAGCGAGCTTGCTCGCGAATGCAAGCGGTTCGCGCCTACCAGGCATTCCCCCAAAGCATCCACCACGGGTCTTTCTTGCCGGCGGTGCCTTTTAAATAGGGGCTATCGGGGAAATTCTTGTGCATCACGCGGTCGGCGTCGTCGCGCAAATCGGTCATGCCCATCGCATCGTAGGCCTTCACCATGACGAACAGCGCTTCCTCGACTGCCGGCGCCTGCGGGTAATTCAGCAGTGCGTATTGCGCGCGGTTCGCCGCCGCGACGTAGGCGCCGCGCTTCATGTAATAGTGCGCGACGTGGACTTCGTGCGAGGCGAGCGCGTTCACCAGATACTTCATGCGCGCAATCGCATCCGGCGTGTACTTGCTGTCCGGATAGCGCGTGACGAGTTGCTTGAATGCGTCGAAGGAGTCGCGTGCCGCCTTGGGGTCGCGCTCGGTCAGGTCCTGCTTGCCGAATCTGCCCAACAGCCCGCGGTCCTCGTTGAAATTGACCAGGCCCTTCAAATAATAAACGTAATCGACGTTGGGGTGGTTCGGATGCAGTTTGATGAAGCGGTCGGCGGCGGCGATGGCCGAGGTTTGGTCGCCGTCCTTGAAGTGGACGTAGGCCAACTCGATTTGCGCCTGCTGCGCGTAGCGGCCGTAGGGATAGCGGGCTTCGAGCTTCTCCAGAAACTTGATCGCCCTGGTGTAGCCGCCCTGCGCGATCTCGTCTTTGGCTTCGGCGTAGAGTTTTTCGGCGGACAAGCCCGCAGTTTCATCTTTCACTTCGGGCAGCAAACCGCAGGCGCCCAACAGCAGGGCCAGGAATACCGCTAAACTACGATGCATGATGGCCGTCACGGATATAAAGGAAACGCAAAATTATAGCGCAGTCGAGGGTCAGGAGCGGAAGGTTCCCGCCGATTGCGCCGGAATGCGCTTTGACCAGGCCCTGGTGCGGATGTTTCCGGAGCATTCGCGCAGCCGCCTGGCCGCCTGGGTCAAGCAGGGCCAGGTGATGCTCAACCATGCCGCGGTCGAAGCCAAGCGCAAGGTCTGGGGCGGGGAGCGCGTTTCGCTCGCGCTGCAAGCCGAAGCGCGGGACGCGGCCCGGCAGGCCGAGGCGATAGCACTCGAAATCGTGCATGAGGACGCCGCGCTGCTGGTGCTCAACAAGCCGGCCGGGCTGGTGGTGCATCCGGGCAGCGGCAATTGGCAGGGCACGCTGCTCAACGGGCTGCTGCATCATCACCCGCCGCTCGCAGCCATTCCCCGCGCGGGCATAGTGCACCGTCTGGATAAAGATACCAGCGGCCTGCTGGTCGTGGCGAAGACGCTGGAAGCGCAGACCGACCTGGTGCGCCAGTTGCAGGCGCGCACGGTAGTGCGCCAGTACCTCGCGCTGGCGCACGGCGTGGTTGCGCGCGACGGTTCGGTCGATGCGCCCATAGGCCGGCACCAGACCCAGCGCACGCGCATGGCGGTGACCGAGCGCGGCAGGGCGGCGCGCACCCATTACCGCGTGCTCGAGCGCTACGCGAATGCGACCCTGCTCGAGTGCAGCCTCGATACCGGACGCACGCACCAGATCCGCGTGCACCTGCAGTCGATCGGCCATCCGCTGGTGGGAGATCCGGTCTATCGCGCCGGGCGCCGGGTTTGCCACAATAACGCGCCGGGGCCGCTGGCGAGTTTCAAACGCCAGGCGCTGCACGCCTACCGCCTCGGCCTGGTGCATCCGCTGAGCGGCGCGGCGATGCAATGGGAGGCGCCGCTGCCTGCGGACCTGCGCGCTCTGCTGAGCCGAATGGAATGAACTCTCACGGCTGGATCGTGCCCGACTGGCCCGCGCCGGCTGGCGTGCGCGCGCTCATCACCACGCGTGCCGGCGGCGCCAGCCGCGGCGCCTACGCCGGCCTCAACTTAGGCCTGCGCTCGGGCGACGACGCCGAAGCCGTGGCGCGCAACCGCGCCAGCCTGAGGCAATGGCTGCCGGCCGAGCCGCTGTGGCTGCGCCAGGTGCATGGAACGACGGTGGTCGAGGCCGATACCGTGGAAGGCAGCCCCGAAGCCGATGCGGCGCTCGCGCGCCGGCCGGGGAGAGTGTGCGCGGCGCTGACCGCGGATTGCCTGCCGCTGCTCCTATGCGACGAGGAGGGCACGATCGTGGCGGCGGTGCATGCGGGCTGGCGCGGGCTTTGCTCCGGCGTGATCGAGCGGACGCTGCAGGCCATGGATCGGCCGCCCGAGGCGCTGCTCGCCTATTTCGGGCCTGCGATCGGGCCTGCGGCGTATGAAGTCGGCGCTGAGGTGCGCGCGGCTTTCATCGCGGCCGACCCCGGGGGCGAGGCCGGGTCCGGGGACGCGTTTGCGCCGGGCGGGCCGGGCAAGTTCTGCGCCGACCTGTATGCGCTCGCGCGCCGGCGCCTCGCGTGGAGCGGCGTGCTCAGGATCTACGGCGGCGGCTATTGCACCTACACCGAGCGCGAGCGCTTTTATTCTTATCGCCGCGACGGCGCCACCGGGCGCATGGCGAGCCTGATTTGGATCCAATAATGCGGATGGAAACCTGAACATGTCGACTCTGGCCTGGATCACCGCGGCGAGCCTGTTGGGCGGAGTGCTGTCGGTCGCCTGCGCGGCGCTGTTCGCGCTGACCGCGCGCGCGGCCTGGGTGCCGATACTGGTCAGCTACGCCATCGGCGCCCTGCTCGGCGCGGCCTTCCTCGAACTGCTGCCGCATGCGTTCGAGGGCGCCATGAGCGTACACAGCGTCGCCGCCACCATCCTCGCCGGCATTTTCGGTTTCTTCATCCTGGAAAAACTGGTGCTATGGCGCCACTGCCACGTCGAAGACTGCGACGTGCACGACCAGCACGCCGACGCGCACGACCAGGGACGCAGCGGCATGCTGATACTCATCGGCGACAGCTTTCACAATTTCGTCGACGGCATCCTCGTCGCCGCCGCGTTCCTGGAGAACACCCAGCTCGGCATCGTCACCGCGCTGGCGATCATCGCGCACGAGATCCCGCAGGAGGTGGGCGATTTCCTGATCCTGCTGCACTCGGGCTACAGCCGCATGCGCGCCTTCATGCTCAACTTGCTGTCGAGCTTCGCCATGCTCGCCGGCGGGCTGCTTGCCTACTTCGCGCTGCAGGCGCTGCAGGAATGGGTGCCGATCTTTATCGCGCTCGCCGCCGCCAGCATGATCTATGTCGCGGTGGCCGACCTGATCCCCGGGCTGCACAAGCGCCCCGAACTGCGCGCCACGCTGTCGCAATCGGTGCTGATCGCCCTCGGCGTCGGTTCGATCTGGCTGGCCGGTTATCTCACGCGGAATTGGGGCGGGTAGAACGGTGTGGGAGCGAGCTTGCTCGCGAACGAATCCCGAATCCGGTGTGGGAGCGAGCTTGCTCGCGAACGAATCCCGAATCCGGTGTGGGAGCGAGCTTGCTCGCGAACGAATCCCGAATCCGGTGTGGGAGCGAGCTTGCTCGCGAACGAATCCCCATAGTGGCGCATGCACATTCAAGCGATTTGCGCAGGGGTCGGTACTCCGAAATAGGCCGCGCCTATCTTGTGACCTCGGTGTGCATGGATCGTGTGCCTGTGTTCGCAGACTGGAGATTGGGGCGATTGGTGGTGCAGGAATTCAGAATGGCCGAGGAACTCGGTATCGCCGATTCCCTGGCTTGGGTAGTGATGCCGGATCACTTCCATTGGCTCTGCATATTACGGCAAGGATCGCTGGCTCGTCTGATGCAGCGGGTGAAATCACGCAGCGCAATAGCGGTAAATCGGGCAACTCTTGGTAATTCTGCACTCTGGCAGGCCGGGTATCATGACCACGCACTGCGTGAAGACGAAGATATCAAGGATGTGGCGAGGTATGTCGTGGCCAATCCGGTTCGCGCGGGCTTGGTCACAACGGTTGGCGATTACCCCTTGTGGGATGCCGTCTGGCTGTAATTTGGAGGATGTTCGCGAGCTCCCCTAGGACCTCCTTCGGGCGCAGGCTCGCTCCTACGGCATGATATTCGCGAGCAGGCTCGCTCCCACGGCATGATATTCGCGAGCAAGCTCGCTCCTACGGCAGGCTCGCTCCTACGGCCTGACATTCGCGAGCAAGCTCGCTCCTACGGCATGATATTCGCGAGCAAGCTCGCTCCCACGGCAAGCTCGCTCCCACGGCCTGACATTCGCGAACTTCCGCTGCAAGTCTCGGCTATCGATTGAGAAAGCAATTGCTTTCCGGCGAAAGCTATAATGCCGGCTGTTCACCCGCGCGGAGCGCCACTTGATTCTAGTTACCGGCGGAGCCGGTTTCATCGGCTCCAATTTCGTACTGCAATGGCTGGCGGCGCAGGACGAGCCCGTCGTCAACCTCGACAAGCTCACTTACGCCGGCAATCTGCGCAATCTCGACCAACTGCGCGGCGATGCGCGGCACGTCTTCGTGCGCGGCGACATCGACGACGCCGAGCTGGTGGCGCGGCTGCTGCGCGAACACCAGCCGCGCGCCGTGCTCAACTTCGCCGCCGAGAGCCACGTGGACCGCTCCATACTCGGGCCGGCCGAGTTCGTGCGCACCAATATCCACGGCACGTTCAACCTGCTGCAAGCCGCGCGCGCCCACTGGAGCGGGCTCAGCGACGAAGCGAAGCGCAGGTTTCGCTTCCTGCAGGTGTCCACCGACGAGGTCTACGGCTCGCTCGCCGCCGGCGACGCGCCGTTTCGCGAAACCACCGCCTACGCGCCGAACAGCCCTTATGCCGCGTCCAAGGCCGCCGCCGATCACATGGTGCGGGCGTACCATCACACCTACGGCCTGCCGACGCTCACCACCAACTGCTCCAACAACTACGGCCCGTTTCAGTTCCCGGAAAAGCTGATTCCCCTGGTGATCCTGAATGCGCTCGCGGGCAAGGCGATTCCGGTCTATGGCGACGGGAAGAATGTGCGCGACTGGCTCCATGTCGACGATCATTGCGGCGGCGTGCGCAAGGTCCTGGAGGCGGGGCGGCCGGGAGAGGTGTATAATATCGGCGGCAGCAGCGAAAAGAACAATCTCGAAGTGGTGCAGACGCTTTGCGCCGTGCTGGACGAGCTGCGCCCGGCGGCAAAGCCCTACGCCTCGCTCATCACCTATGTCAAGGACCGCCCGGGCCATGACCGGCGCTATGCCATCGACGCAAGCAAGATGCGTCGCGAACTCGGCTGGCAGCCGGCGGAGAATTTCGCCGGCGGCCTTCGCAGGACGGTCAGCTGGTACCTCGCCCATGCGGAGTGGGCGCTTTCGGTGACCTCGGGCGAGTATCAAAAATGGGTGAGCGCGAATTATCAGGAAAGGGGGGCGGCATGAGCAGGGAGCAGGGGCCCCGCGCAGCGGGGATGCGACCGGCCGCGATTGCCGCCAGCCGCCGACAGCGCCTGGGTTCGAGCCGAGGCTCAGCAACGGAGGCGGCGGCATGAGCAGGGAGCAGGGGCCCCGCGCAGCGGGGATGCGACCGGCCGCGATTGCCGCCAGCCGCCGACAGCGCTTACGTTCGAAACACGATAAGGGAACGGAGGCGGCGGCATGAACAGGGCCAGGGGTCATGGCCGCAGGCCTGGGATGCGACCGGCCGCGATTGCCGCCTGCCGC
>MERK01000014.1:0-1045 GCA_001770575.1 Betaproteobacteria bacterium RIFCSPLOWO2_12_FULL_64_23 | reverse complement strand
TGATGGAGGCGGCGGCATGAGACATCCGGTGTCAACCTCCTGTGTCAGAAGCGAGCTTGAGCGCGCCGAGATGCAGTTTGGGGTCGTAGGGTTTGCGGTCGGTCCAGGCGCGCCAGATGACGCGCAACCAAGCGCGGGCGAGGATGCGGATAGCGTGCGGGTGATCGCAACCGCGAGCGCGTGCGGCGAGGTAAATGCCACGAGCCCACTCGTTAGCATGGCGCGAATTGTCTGCCAGACAAGTGATAGCTTGGCGCAGGCGGTGATTGCAGGCCCAGCGGAAAGTCACGCTGCGGGTCTTGCCGGATTGGTAGGTCACGGGTACCGCGCCGGCCTCTGCGGCGAGCCGATCGAACGTGGAGAAGCGCTCGCGCACGTCACCGAGCTCGGCCAGGATCTGCGCGGCACACACACGGCCGGCGCGCGGGAAGGACATGATGATCTGCCCGTCAGGCAGCGACGCGACGAAGCGCTCGATGCGCCGCGTGAGGTCTGCTATCTGCGCGACCAGGGGGTTGAGCACGGTCACCAGCGAGCGCACCACGTGCGCCATCGACTCGTTGGTGAGCTTGCCCGGCAAGGCTTGGGCGGCGGCGCGCAGACGCGCCAGCAATTCGGCCGGGCTGCGACGGCCGCTGTAGTGCTGGGCGCGGCAAAAGCGCAGCAGCTGGGCCTCGCTCAGGTGAGCAGCGGACGCGGGCGAGGGGTAGCGGCGCAGGAACGCCAGGCCGATGGGCGAGGTGATGTCGGCGAAGATGCAGGCAGCGCCGGGCCAGAAGGCCTCGAGCGTGCTGTGCAGCTGATTGCCCAGCGCAACGCGCGTGGTCACCAGATCATCGCGCGAGCGCACCAGAGCGCGCAACGCGCGGATCGAATCGGACTGCGGCGAGAGCGCCGCCCAGCGGTGCCCATCAGTGCGCAGCAAGTCGGCCAGCAGGTAGGCGTCGCTGGCGTCGCTCTTGGCGCCGTGGCTGCGGTAGCGCGGGCGGCTGGCCTTGACCGCGTTGGGGTGGATCGGGAAGACCTGGTGGCCGGCCTCGACCAA
>MERK01000013.1:24308-24752 GCA_001770575.1 Betaproteobacteria bacterium RIFCSPLOWO2_12_FULL_64_23 | reverse complement strand
AGCATCTGGTGGCCGCGCGCTGCCGCACGCCGGCGGTGCGCAAGCAGTTCATGGCCATGTTCGACCGCTACCAGGAAGTGATCAATCGGCACAAGACCAGCGACCTGATGGATTCGCAGCCGACCAAAGGCAACATCCTGGGCGGTCTCACCACCATCGAGGAAAAAGCGCTGGGCAACATCCAGAAAATCGGCAGGAAGTGCCTGGTCGACGGCGTGATCGACAAGGGCGAAGTGCCGAGCGGCCCGGGCCTGTGGTTCATGGACTCGTCTTCGGCTGCGGCCGAAATGGTGACCCTGTGCGCCGCCTCGGGCTTCGTCGTGCACTTGTTCCCCACCGGCCAGGGCAACGTCATCGGCAATCCGATTCTGCCGGTGATCAAGTTGTCCGCCAATCCGCGCACCGTGCGCACCATGTCCGAGCACATCGACGTCGACGTGTCCG
>MERK01000013.1:1922-24297 GCA_001770575.1 Betaproteobacteria bacterium RIFCSPLOWO2_12_FULL_64_23 | reverse complement strand
TCGACGTGTCCGGGCTCCTGCGCCGCGAAATGACGCCGGACGAGGCGGGCGACGCGCTGCTCGATTGCATGTTCCGCACCGCCAACGGCCGCCTGACCGCCGCCGAGGCGCTGGGTCATCGCGAGTTCGTGTTGACGCGCTTATACGAAAGCGCATAGCAGCCGATGCGGCCGCTGGTGGTACTGGTCGGCGGAATCTATCACGCCGACGCGGAAAAGCTGCTGCGCGCCGAGGCCGACGTGCTTGCGCTCGATCGGCCGGGGCCGGCCGAGATTGCTGCGGCGCTCGCCGCGGCGCACGGCGCCATCGTGCGCTATCCGCATCGCATTGACGAAGCCGCGCTCGCCGCTGCGGCGAAGCTCGCCATCGTCGCCTCTTCCGGGCGCGGCACCGATTCCATCGACGTCGCGGCGTGCAGCGCGCGTGGCGTCGCGGTGGTGAACAATCCGGGCCTGGGCACGATTCCGGTGTCGGAGCACGCCGTGGCGATGATGCTCGCGCTGTCGCGCCGCCTGGCCTCGAGCGGACGCGTGATCCGCGCCGGCGGCGCCTGGAATCGGCGCACTGAACTCGACCTGCGCGATGTCAACGGCAGGACCCTGGGCATTATCGGCCTCGGCCTGATCGGCAGCGAAATGACGCGCAAATGCATCGCCGCGTTCGGCATGCAAGTCCTCAGCTACGATCCGCACGTGCCGGCAGCGAAAGCCGAAGCGCTGGGAGCGACCATGCTCAGCGACCTGGGCGAGCTTCTGCAGCGCTCGGACGTGGTCTCGATCCATGCCGAACTCAATCACGAGACGCGCGGCATGATCGGCGAGGCCGAGCTGCAGCGCATGCAGCGCCATGCGTTTCTGATCAATACGGCGCGAGGCAAGATCGTGCAGCAAAAGGCGCTGGAGCGCGCGCTCGCCGAAGGTCGGATCGCCGGCGCGGCCCTGGACGTGTTCGAGGAAGAACCGCTGGCAGAGCCGAGTCCGTTGTGGGACTTGGACAACCTGATCCTCACGCCGCATGTGGCCGGGCTGTCGGGCGATGCGCTGCGCGAGCTCGCGCATTCGGCCGTGACCCAGGTGCTGCAGGCGCTGGCCGGGGAGCGGCCGCGGCACCTGGTCAACCCGGCCGCCTGGAACGCCGCCGTGGCGCGTTTGGTCCGTGCGGCTTGAAGCGTCCGCACCCCGCACAGGGCAATGACAGATGACTTCGAAGGCAGGGCGTCACCAACATGGGTAAGATGGCCCGATGAACATGCTGCAGGTTTCAGTTTGGCGCGGCGCCGCCTCCGGCGGCTATCGCGCCTACGACGTGCCGCGCGAGGAAAGCCAGAGCGTGCTCGATGTGGTGACTTACATCCAGCGCAGCATCGATCCCACCCTCGCCTACCGTTTCGCCTGCCGCGTCGGCATGTGCGGCGCCTGCGCCATGACGGTCAACGGCGTCGCGCGCTGGACCTGCCGCACCCATGTGGCAAAGGTGGCGAAGGGAAACGCGATTCAGATCGCGCCGCTTGCCAATCTGCCGGTGGTGAAGGACCTGGTGACCGACATGCGCGAGTTTTTCGACAAGTGGGCGCGTGCGCGCGGCCAGTTCGCGCCCCGCAGCACGCGCAAGGACGATTTCGCGCGGGTCGCTTCCGGCTCGCCCGAGCGTGTGGCGGCGAACGCCGGAATCGAATGCATAGGTTGCGCTGTGTGCTATGCCTCCTGCGATGTCGTCTCCTGGAACCCGGACTATCTGGGCCCTGCGGCTTTGAACCGTGCCTGGACCCTGGTCAACGATGTGCGTGACGGCGCCAGGGGCGAGCGCCTGGCCGCGGTCGCGGGCGACGCGGGCTGCCATGCCTGCCACACGCATCTGAGTTGCAGCGAGCGTTGTCCGAAGAACATCACGCCCACCGCTTCCATCGCCGGACTCAAGCGCGCGGTGGCTTTGGCAGCATGGAAGGGGGAGTTGTGAGCGGCGCCGGGCAAGGCTACGCGGCCAGGCCTGTGGCGGTGTCAGGTACCAGCGCCAAAACCGAGACCTGGCTTTGGATCGCGCAGCGCGCGAGCGCCGCGCTGCTCGCGCTGTGCGTGCTGGTGCACCTCGTCACCATCATATACGCGGTGCGCCACGGTCTGTCCGGCGCGGCCATTCTCGAGCGCACCCAGGGCAACGCCGCCGGTCTGGCGTTCTACTCGCTGTTTGTACTCGCCATCGCCGTGCATGCGCCCATAGGCTTGCGCACCCTGTGCCAGGAGTGGCTGGGCTGGCGCACCGCGTCGCTCAACTGGTGCATCACCGTGCTTGCGCTCGCGCTGTTTGTTTTCGGCCTGCGCGCGGGCTGGGCGGTGTTCGCAGGGCCAGCATGAAGAACGATTACCGGGCTAGAAACCATCCGGCCTGGTGGGCCTTCCTCGTGCACCGGCTGTCGGGTCTGGCGCTGTCGATTTTTCTGCCGTTCCATTTTTGGGCATTGGGGCAGGCGCTGCAAGGGGAGGCGAGGCTGAACACGCTGTTGCGCTGGACCGAGCAGCCGCTGGTGAAATTTGCCGAAACCATGCTGGTGCTGCTGCTGGCGGCGCATCTTACCGGAGGATTGCGCCTGCTCGCGCTGGAGTTCCTGCCCTGGCGCGGCTGGCAGAAGAGCCTGCTCGGCTGGGCGGCCGGCGCGGCGCTGGCCGCCGGGCTCGCGTTCCTGCTCAATCTGGTCTGAGCGGACATGCCTGTTACGGCCGAACTTGCGGTGATCGCCACGGGCGCTTTTCTGGCGGCGCTGGCGATCGGCAGCGCGGGCTTCGCGTTCGCCATGGTCGCCACCGGTATCTGGATCTACGTTCTGCCGCCGGCAACCATCGTGTTGATGGCCGCGACCTGCGGCACGCTGTTGCACGGCATCAGCGTCTGGCGTTACCGGCGCGAGATCGAATACCGGCTGCTGTGGCCGTTTGTGGCGGGCGGGGTGCTGGGCGTTCCTATCGGCGTGCTGGCGCTGCATAACATCAATCTGTCGATGTTCCGTCATTTGATTGGTGCCCTGATGATCACGTACAGTTCCTATACGCTGCTGCGGCCGCGTCTGCCGACACTGCGCTTTGCACCGGCTGCAGCGCGCGCGCTCGATGCGACGATAGGATGGATGGGCGGTGTGCTCGGCGGGCTCGCCATGCTGAACGGCGTCGTGCCGACGATCTGGTGCACATTACGCGGCTGGGACAAGCGGCGCGCGCGCTATGTCTACCAGCCTTACATTTTATTCACCGGCATCCAGGTCATGCTGCTTGCCGGAATCAATGTCAACACGGAATTGTCGCGCGTCGGGCTTTATCTGCTGGTGAGCTTGCCGGCGCTGGCGGCCGGGTTGTGGCTCGGCTTCAGGGTTTTTGACTGGGTGAGCGAGGAGCGGTTTCGCCGGCTGTTGTCGTGGCTTATTCTTGCCTCCGGCGTGTCTCTGCAGTTTTAGGGTAGTTCCGGTATTGCATGCGGCTGGACGGGAGGAGAGCGACGCAGCTTAGATAAATTTCCGCGGGTGCACGGTTCACCTTTGCGCCATGATTGGGCGCGTGATATGGTGAATTCTTTGTTATCAGGTGTTACATTGTTTTTTCGATGAGGAGGTTAGCCCCCTTGTTTTATGCCGGCAGCAGGAAAGAACGCACTGCGCCGGATGAAACAGGGTTTGTAAAATCTTCAAATTAAGCAAGGAGGAAACGCCATGAGCATTTTAAAGCGATATCAGGTTTTGTTCGCCAGCTTGATCATATTCGGTACCACAGCGGGTTCGGCACTGGCGGAGGTCAAAGTGGTTCGTGTCGCCGGGCAATTCGGGATTGGTTATCTGCCATTGCAGATGATTCGCAATAAGGGCCTGATCGAGAAGCATGCCAGGAAACTCGGCCTGGGGGATGTCAAAGTAGAGTGGTCGCAATTCGGCGGCGGCAGTGCAATGAACGACGCACTGTTGTCGGGCAATCTTGACTTTGCCTCAGGCGGTGTCGGGCCGTTGCTGACCATCTGGGACAAGACCAAGGGAAACTTGAACGTCAAGGGTGTAGCCGCCATCAACGCAATGCCGCTGTACCTGAACACCAACAATCCCGACGTAAAAACCCTCAAGGATTTTACCGACAAGGACCGCATTGCCTTGCCGGCGGCCAAGGTCTCGATCCAGGCGCGCACATTGCAAATGGCGGCGGAAAAAGCTTTCGGCAAAGGCAAGCACGATGTGCTGGATAAATGGACCGTGTCGATGAAGCATCCGGACGGAGTCGCGGCCCTGCTTGCGGAAAAATCCGAGATTACCGCGCACCTCACCGCCCCGCCGTTTCAGCAACAGGAATTGGCGAACCCGAAGGTGCGCAAGGTTATCAGTTCCTACGATGTTCTGGGCGGCCCTTCGACTTTCAACACCATCTGGGCGACAACGGAATTCCGCAAGAAAAATCCGAAAACGTACAAGGCGTTTGTTAGTGCGCTCAAGGAAGCGATGGATTTGATCAACGCCGACAAGAATGCCGCCACGGGTGTTTACATCGATGAGACCAAATCCAAGTTGGACCGTGAATTTGTCCGCAAGATCATCGTCGATCCGGAAAACGAGTTCACCATGACACCGCGCAATACCATGAAATACGCAAATTTCATGTTCAGTGTCGAAGCCCTGAAGAATAAACCGAAAAGCTGGAAGGATTACTTCTTCCCGGAAATTCATAATCTGCCCGGGAGCTGAGTCGTGATAGCGGCATCGCCGGAAGTGGCGGGGACACAAGGCCACACGGCGCGCCCCTTGCTGGAGGTCGAGGGCCTCACGCTGCAATATAAGACCAAGGAACACCTGGTGACGGCGACCTATCGCGTTGATTTCCAGGTGTACTCCTCTGATCGGTTTGTGTTGCTCGGTCCGTCCGGATGCGGCAAATCAACCCTGCTCAAGGGTGTCGCCGGATTTATGCCCCCCACCGAGGGAAAGATCCAGTTGAATGGCAAACCCGTGACCCGGCCGGGGCCGGACCGGATGATGGTGTTCCAGGAATTTGACCAACTGCTGCCGTGGAAGACGGTCCGCCAAAACGTGCTGTTTCCGATGCTGACCAGCGGCCGGTTCCAGGGCGCGGAAGCCGAGGAAAAGGCCCGGCTGTATATCGATAAGGTGAATCTGACCCAATTCGCCGACATCTATCCGCACATGCTCTCGGGCGGCATGAAGCAGCGCGTCGCGATTGCGCGGGCCATGGCCATGGAGCCGGACATCCTGCTCATGGATGAACCCTTTGCCTCGCTCGATGCGCTGACGCGGCAAAAAATGCAGGAAGAACTGCTCCAGCTGTGGGATGACATCCGCTTCACGGTATTGTTCGTCACTCATTCCATTGAAGAGGCGATCATCGTCGGAAACCGCATTCTGGTGTTGTCACCCCATCCCGGGCAGGTGCGCGCGGAGCTGAACGCACATGAGTACGGACATACGAATCTCGGCGGCGAAAACTTCGTGCGACTGCAGCAACGGATTCACAACATGTTGTTCGCCGAACGTGTCGAAGAGGAGCAGGTGATGAAACATGAGTAATACATCCATGACAGATCATCCACCCATACGACCGGAGTTCGAGAGACTTACCCAGGATGCGAGTCACGTGGGTGCGATCGAACGCCCGCTGTCCGCTTGGGAACGCCTTACCAGTGTCACTGCCGTGCGGCGCATTTTTGTCCTGGTGCTGCTGGTTGTCGCCTGGCAAGCCTATTCGGTCCCGCTCAATAATCCTTTGATGTTTCCCACTTTCACCGCCTCAGCGGTGGCGTTCTGGGATGCCCTGATCAACGGCAGTCTGCTGCTCAAGGCGTGGGTGTCCATCAGCGTACTATTGATGGGCTATGCGGCAGGCGTTGCCATTGCTGCCCTGCTCACAACGCTCGCGGTGTCGACCCGCTTTGGCAATGATCTCCTGGCGACGCTGACCGCCATGTTCAACCCGTTGCCGGCGATCGCGCTGTTGCCTTTGGCTTTGCTTTGGTTTGGTCTTGGTAATGGCAGCCTGATATTTGTGCTGATTCATGCGGTATTATGGCCGCTGTCGCTCAACACGCATTCGGGTTTCATGGCCGTGCCGGATACGCTGCGGATGGCCGGGCGCAACTACGGTCTGAGCGGGTTGCGCTACGTGTTCAAAATCCTGATGCCGGCCGCGTTTCCCTCGATCCTCTCCGGGTTAAAGATCGCCTGGGCGTTCGCCTGGCGCACTTTGATTGCCGCGGAACTGGTATTTGGCGTCAGTTCGGGCTCCGGCGGGCTCGGCTGGTTTATCTACGAAAACAAAAATGAGCTGGAAATCGCCTATGTCTTCGCCGGCCTCGGCACCGTCATCATCATCGGTTTGCTGGTCGAAAACGTGGTGTTTCGAACCATAGAAGAAAAAACGGTTCGAAAATGGGGCATGCAGAGCTGACGATGAGGGCCAAACCGTGAATGTGGACATCCGCGAGGTGGAAGAGGCGGCCGGCGCATCAACAGTATGAGGATCAGAAAGTGAAAGTCGACCTGAAGCAGGTTGAAGAGGCGTGCAAGGAACTCTACATCCGCGCGCTGAAAATGCTGCCGCCCGACATCAAGCAGGGCTTCGCGCGGCTCGACAAGACCGAGACTGACGCCACCGGCAAGGCCATACTCGGCACCATGATCAAGAACATCAAAGTGGCCGAGGATACCGACAACCTGCTGTGCCAGGACACCGGCATCCCGATCTACAACGTGGCCATAGGCCGCGGCGTGAATGTGGACGGCTATGGGCTGAAACAGGCAATACGCGCAGGCTGCGCGCGCGCCACGCGCGAATACCCGCTGCGCTCCTCCGTGGTGCACCCGATGACGCGCGCGAACGAGCATACCTCCTGCGGCCGCGGCGTGCCGGTGATCCACATCGATTTTTCCAATTTGAACCAGACGCTCGCGATCGAAATGATCCCCAAGGGCTCGGGCTCGGAGAACAGCTCCTGGCTGAAGATGGCCATCCCCGCCGAGGGCGTGGACGCGATCAAGACCTTCGTCGTCGATTGCGTGCTGGAGTCCGGCGGCAAGAGCTGCCCGCCCACCATCGTCGGCGTCGGCGTGGGCGGCACCGCCGACCTGTGCGTGCACCTGGCGAAGCAGGCGGCGACGCGGCCGCTGGGCTCGCGCTGCACCGACCGCGAGGGCGCGCGACTGGAGCAGGCGCTGTCGGCGGCGGTGAACCAGCTCGGTGTCGGCCCGCAGGGACTGGGCGGGGATGCGACCGCATTCGCGGTGCACGTCGAAACCGCCGCCACGCATATCACCATGAACCCGGTGGCGGTGAACATGCAGTGCCATTCGGCCCGGCGCGCGCGCGCCACGTTCACGCCGGGCGGCGTTGAGTACGGGTTCTAGCGGCTGATCGAGGCGCATACACATGGCACATTACGATTTCAGCACCCCGGTCGGCGAGGCCGCGGTCCGCGCCCTGCGCGTCAACGACACGGTGACGCTCAATGGCACGCTGTACGGCATCCGCGATGCGACCCAGATCCACATGTTCGACCGCGGGCGAAAGACGCGTTTCGACCTGGCGGGCCATGCGGTGATCCACACTGCGCCGAATGTGAAGAAAGTGGAACCGTCGGCGGCGCATCCGGCCGGCTATGCGCCGGTATGCGTGGGCACGACCACCAGCGCGCGCATGGAGCGCTTCACCCGGCCGCTGATGAGCCAGTACGGCGTGGGCATGATCATCGGCAAGGGCGGCCTGCTCGCCGATTCGCTGGCGGCCTTCGCCGAGTTCGGCGGCGTCTATCTCGCCATCGTCGGCGGCGCGGCGGCCCTGGAGACCACCTGGATCGAGCAAATCGAGGACGTGGATCTGATTGATCTCAACCCGGAGAGCCTGTGGCGCTTCCGCGTCAAGGGCTTCGGGCCGCTGCTGGTCGCCATGGACAGCCATGGTGCCAGCCTCTACACCGAGCTGAAAAAGGCGGCGGCGGGGCGGCGCGCGGCGGCCCTCGCGAGCCTGGGCGTCAAGTGAACTCGGGCGCCGCCGGCTTGCCCGTCGCGCCCTCATCCGGCTGCGATCAGGCAGCAGCCACAGCCCTCATGCAGGTTCCACAGCGATGACTTTTCCGTCGACCGAAAACCTCAACGTCACCGCGTTCGAGGCGATGCCTTCCCCGCGGGAACTGCACGAACGCATTCCGCTTGCCGACGAAGGCGCGCAATTCGTCGCCGCAGCGCGCGCGACCCTGTGCCGCGTGCTCGACCGGGCCGATCCGCGTCTGCTGGTGATCGTCGGTCCCTGCTCCATTCACGATCCGGCAGCGGGCCTGGACTACGCGAAGCGGCTGCGCGCGCTCGCCGCCGAGGTGCAGGACAGCCTCTATCTGGTGATGCGCGTGTATTTCGAAAAGCCCAGGACCGTCACCGGCTGGAAGGGCTTCATCAACGACCCGCACATGGACGACTCCTTCCATATCGAAGAGGGCATGGAGCGCGCGCGCCGGTTCCTGGTCGACCTGGCGGCGCTGGGCGTGCCCGCAGCCACCGAGGCACTCGACCCGGCGGCGCCGCAGTACCTCGGGGACCTCATCGCCTGGTATGCGATCGGCGCGCGCACCAGCGAATCCCAGACGCATCGTGAAATGGCGAGCGGGCTTTCGGCACCGGTGGGGTTCAAGAACGCCACCGACGGCAACATCGGCGTCGCGATCAACGCGATACGCTCGGCGCGCGGCCCCCACACTTTTCTCGGCATTACCGCGGACGGAACCCAGGCCATCGTGCGCACCCGCGGCAACGGCTACGGGCATATCGTGCTGCGCGGCGGGCAGAGCCCGAACTACGACACTGCGCAGGTGGCGCTGACGGAGCAGGAACTGGCGCGTGCGGGACTCAAGCCCAACCTGGTCATCGACTGCGCGCACGCGAATTCCCTGAAGAAACCGGAGTTGCAGCCCCTGGTCTTCAGGGATTGCGTGCACCAGATCATCGAGGGCAACAACTCGATTGTCGGCATGATGCTGGAGAGCAATCTCGTGGCAGGCAACCAGCCGATCCCGGAGGACAAATCGCGGCTGACTTACGGCTGCTCGGTGACCGACCCCTGCATCGGCTGGGACACCACGGCAAAGCTGATACGCGAATCCGCGGCCGCTCTGGCGCCGGTGTTGCGCGCTCGCGCGAGGCCGGCGTGATGGAGCGCTGATGGATAATCCTGCGCCAGGCAGCCTGGGCGAACTGGCCGCCCTGATCCGCGCTTTTGCGAAGGAGCGCGACTGGGATCAATTCCACACCCCGAAGAACCTCGCCATGGGCGTCGCGATCGAGGCGGCCGAGCTGATGGAAGAGTTTCATTGGCTCACGCCCGAGCAGTCGGACCGGATCCCGCCGCAAACGCTGGAGGCGGTGCGCCATGAGATGGCCGACGTATTGGTCTACCTGGTGCTGCTGGCGGACAAGCTCGGCGTCGATCTCGTTGCCGCTGCCGCGGAAAAAATTGCGCTCAACGCCCGGAAATATCCCGCCGACACGGTGCGCGGCAAGGCGACCAAGTACGACAAGTATTGATGGTTCGAGCCGTGGGTAATGGCTGGGAAAGCTAGTGTCCTGAGTCGTTAATTCGTTGAACTGGATTCGCCGCAGCTTCAAGCGACAGCCAAAATGCGCCGCGTTTGTCGCCAGGCGCGAAGCGCGACGAGACAGGGTTGGACACCCGGCGAGGAGCGCGACAAAGCATGGCGGCAAACTGGCGCATTTTGTGCAGCGAATTGATGACTCAGGACACTAGATACGGCGACTCAAGATACTGTCGTATGCGATGAGCGGACTTGCGCGCTGCGCGCGCCAACCGTGTTTTTGGTGCGGACAAAAAACCATCCGCACCAAAAACACGGTTATGGTTAAACGCAACTACGGCTTGGGGTTGTTTTCATACAAGATCGCCGATTGTGCACGGATGGCTTTTTCATCCGTGCACAATCGGCGATCCGCGCGGACGGGTTCTCGTCCGCGCAATATCACAGCTTTGCAACGACGGAGACAAGCGCGAGTCAAATCGCCACGTATAGATGCTCAGCTACCGCCACGCATTTCACGCGGGTAATCACGCCGATGTGCTCAAGCACGCCGTGCTCGTGCATTTGCTCGGTTACCTCACGCAGAAGGATAAGCCGCTCTGGTTTATCGACACCCACGCCGGCGCGGCGATCTATGCGCTGGATGAGGGCTATGCGACGAAGAATGCGGAATTTGAGAGCGGCATCGGGCGCCTGTGGGCGCGCGAGGATTTGCCCCAGCCGGTGGCCGATTATGTCGGACAGGTGCGCGCGCTCAATCCAGCCGGTGTGTTGCGGCGCTATCCGGGTTCGCCGCAACTCGCGCTGCAGCTGCTGCGCAAACAAGACCGGCTGCGAATGTACGAGTTGCACAGCACTGAGAGTCAGTTGCTGCTGCAATATTTTCGCGACGCCGGCCCGCGTGCGATAGCCCAGGCGGGCGACGGCTTCGGCGGCCTGCAGGCCGTGTTGCCGCCGCCATCGCGCCGCGCTCTGGTGCTGATCGATCCGTCTTACGAAGACAAAGGCGATTACCGGCGTGTGCTGGCGGCCTTGCGCGACGCGCTCAAGCGCTTCCGCGCCGGGGTCTATGCGGTCTGGTATCCACAGGTGCAGCGCCGCGAATCGCGCCAGTTTCCGGAGCAGCTCAAACAGCTGCAGGAAAAGGATTGGCTGCATCTCACTTTGAGCGTAAAGAAGCCGGCGGCTGGAGGCCTCGGCCTGCATGGCAGCGGCATGTTCATTCTGAACCCGCCCTGGCTGCTGCCCAAAGCCATGGACCTCGCCCTGCCGTATCTGGCAAAGGTTCTGGCGCAGGATGCCGCCGCGGGTTTCAGCGTCGAGCGCGAACTCGCCTAGGCGGGCCCAGATCCCGGCTTACACCACATGGTCCGGCGCGAGTGCGCAGGGATGGCGTTCGTCGCCCGTCTCGACTTGAATCGTCGCGTGCCCGACGCCGAAGCGCTCGCGCAATTCGTTGCCGACCTGCGCGATGAAGCGATCGCCCGGGTGTCCTTCAGGCATCACCAGATGCACCGTCAGCGCGGTTTCGGTCGTGCTCATGCCCCAGATGTGCAAGTCGTGGAATTCGGCGACACCGGCCAATGCGGAAAAATATCCCCGGATCAGCCCGGTGTCGATGCGTGACGGAACGGCGTGCAACGAGAGATTCAACGAATCGCGCAGCAGGCCCCAGGTACTGCCGACAATGACGGCCGCGATGGCGAGGCTCATGGCTGGGTCGAGCCAGGTCCATCCGGTGTAGAGCATCCCCACGCCGGCGAGCACCACCCCCAGGGAGACGGCCGCATCCGCCGCCATGTGCAGGAACGCGCCTTTCACATTCAAGTCATGCTCGCGGCCGCGCAGGAAAAGCAACGCCGTGACCGTGTTGACCACGACCCCGGCGAGCGCCACCCAGATGACCGTCATGGTGGCGACCGGAACCGGGTTCATCAGGCGCTGAACCGCCTCCAGGGCGATGCCGCCGACCACCAGCATCAGCAGCATGCCATTGACCAGGGCTGCCAGGATGGACGAGCTGCCCAGGCCATAGGTAAAGCGCCGGGAGGGCACGCGCCGGCCGAGCATACTGGCTCCCCAGGCGAGCGCCAGCGCCAGGACATCGCTCAGGTTATGGCCAGCGTCGGCCAACAGCGCCATGGAATGCGAAAGCACCCCGTACGCGGACTCGATCGCCACGAACGCGAGGTTGAGCACGATGCCGACTGCGAAAGCCCGGTCGTGACCGCGATGCCCATGGGAGCGGCCGTGATTTCCCTGTGCCATGTGTTGCGCTCTAAGGCGGGAGCGTTCGGCCCGACTCCAGCAGTTTCCCGAATTCGTCCGCCGGCATGGGCTTGCCGAACAGATAGCCCTGGATTTCGTCGCATTGATTCCTGCGCAGGAATGCGAGCTGCTCCAGCGTCTCCACGCCTTCCGCGATCACGCGCAGATTCATGGTATGGGCAAGGGTGATTACCGCCTGTGCAATCGCGGCATCGTCGGCGTCGGTGGTGATGTCGCGCACAAACGACTGGTCGATTTTCAGCCGATCGACCGGAAAGCGCTTCAGGTAACTCAGGCTGGAGTAACCGGTGCCGAAATCGTCCACCGACAGTTTTACACCCATGTCCCTGAAGGCCTGAAGATCCGCGATCGCGTTCTGTGCGTCATGCATGATCATGCTCTCGGTGACCTCGAACTCGAGCTGCGTCGGATCGAGCCCGGTCTCGCCGAGTATCTTCGTGACCACCTGCAGCAGATTTTTTTCGCGAAACTGCCGCGCCGAGATGTTCACCGCCATGCTGACGGCGGGCAGCCCGGCATCCTGCCAGGCTTTGCTTTGCCGGCACGCCGTGCGCAGCACCCATTCCCCAATCGGGACAATCAGGCCGGTTTCTTCCGCCAGCGGAATGAACTGCGCCGGGCCAACCATCCCCAGATCGGGCTGATTCCAGCGTAACAGCGCCTCGCATCCGAAAACCCGGTTGCTGCGCAGATCCACCAGCGGCTGGTAGTGGAGCGAGAACTCGCCGCGCTCCAGCGCGCGCCGCAGCTTGCTCTCGAGCGCCAGGCGCTCGTTGACCCTGGTCTGCATTTCCGCCGTATACAGCTGGTACGCATTGCGGCCGGATTCCTTGGCCCGGTACATCGCGAGTTCGGCGCTTTTCATCAAGGATTCCGGGTCTTTCGCGTCCTGCGGAAACAGCGCGACGCCGACGCTTGCGGTGATGAACACATCTCTGCCATCCACCGAAAACGGCTGGGAAAACGACTCCACGATCCGTTGCAGCTCGCCCGAGACGGACTGCTCGCCTTTATGATCGCAGAACACGAGCACGAATTCATCGCCGCCCAGCCGCGCGACCGTATCCGTGGCGCGCAGGGACGATTCGAGCCGAGCCGCCACGGCGCGCAACAAATGATCGCCAAGGCTGTGCCCGAGGCTGTCGTTCACAACCTTGAAGTTGTCCAGGTCCAGAAAGGCGACCGCCGCGAAATCGCCGTAACGCTGCGTGCGCACACAGGCGCGGTCGATGCGGTCCCACAGCAGATTGCGGTTCGGCAACCCGGTCAGGGAATCGTGGTTCGCCTGCCGCGCCAGTTCTTCGTGGTGTGTTTTTGCATCGGTGATGTCGCTATGCACGCCGATATGGTGAGTCACCGTTCCCGCGTCGTTTCGCACCGGAGCGATATTGAGTTCGCTCCAGTACATGCTGCCGTCCTTGCGGTAGTTGCGCAGCACGACGTGGCAGGGGCGCCCGTCTTGGAGGGCGGATCGAATGGTAAGGAGCTCGGGCTGGGCGAGGTCGGTGCCCTGAAGCAGGCGCGGATTGCGGCCGACCACCTCCTGGCTCGAATAACCGGTGATGCGCTCGAACGCCGGATTGACGTAGACAATGGGATTGTCCGGGGCCAGATTGTCGGTGATGCAGATCGCGCTGACGCTGGATTCGATCGCGCGGTCCCTCAACTTCATGCCTTCTTCGGCGCTGGCAATTGCACTCAAAGTCCGATGGACCAGGAGATACAGCAGCCATCCGGCGGAGATGATAAAGAGCGATCCGCCCAGGGTCTGAATCCAGGTTACGCGCTCGATTTTCAGGCCGAGCACGAGGGCAAAGGGAATCCCGCTTTGGATGACTACCCAGGCTGCGACGAGCAGAGAAAAAAGCGCCGCAATTCTGAAAATCGCCGTTTTTGCAGACCCTGCGCTTGTCTTGGAATAAGATCCCACTGCGTTCCCGAAGTTGCCTCCTGCGGGGTCGAGCCGATTCCCGCGACGCCCGGCCTGTCAACGCCCGAGGTGGAGGCGATGATCGAACGGTTGCTGCCTACGGCAAAAGCGATGCAAGCCTGAATGCTTTCCTGCCGGTTCTTGTTCGAGCGTGTGACATATTATGCACCGGTTATGCTCGCGGCGCAGCAGCCCTCGGCCGGCTTTGTTGACCGGGGACGCCATTCTGCTAAGCTTTCCCACATGCGCGAGCGCATCTCGTTTTCGTCCTGTGGCTTGGGCTTCACCGATTGGGCAAGTTCATGACGACCAGGACTCTCACCGCGCTCGAACGCTCGAAAGACCGCTACGGCGCCGGCAGCGCCGAGGTGAAACTGGCGCTGCTGCGCCGGTTGGAGCGCGCCGATTTGCGCTCGGCGCGAGCGGTCTCGCGCCTGCACGAGGCGCTGTGCTTTCTGCGCGCCTACCCGGACGATGCGCGCCTGCTCGCCCAGGTCGAGCGCATGCTCGCGCGTTTCGCCGGGCGCGCCGATCTCAGGCGTGCGCGCGAGGCGCTCACCGATACGGGGATTGCGGGCACGGCAATCCGCTACCGCTTTTTCTGGTCCACCTTGCGCTGGCTCGTCCGGCGCTGGCCGGAGCGGATCAAAATCGACCGCAGTGAAACCGAGATCGCCGACAAGCTCGCCTCGGCGCTGCCGCTGCTCCTCACCTGGGCCGAGGCCGCTGCGCTGAAGGAACTCGGCCCGCCCGCGTTCGCGGCGATCGACCGGCTGCGCGCGCGCGGCGAGGGCGACGCGGCATTTTTTGCGCGCCGCATCGCCGCCATGCCGGGCGACGGGTTCACGCGCGAGGCCTTCCACGACGCGATCGAACCCACTTACGAACTGGAACCCGGTCCGGACACGCCCGCGCGCACCCGCGCCAAACATGCCGCGGCGCCCCTGGCCTATCAGCGCGGGCCGCTGCGGTGCGCCCGCCCGGATCTGCGCGAGGAACTCGGGCGCCGGTATCGCGCGGTGCGCCTCGCGTCGGCGCGCGAAGGCGGGCAGCTGATCGAGCTGGCGCGCAGCGCCATGGTGACCCGCTCACGCGACCTCGACGCGTTCGCCTACGGCAATGCGCGCGACGTGCGTCTGGTCGACGATGGCGGCGGGCTGGGTTTTGTCCTGATCGGCGTCATGCCTGAGCGCCGCGCGCTCATCGCCGCCACCCGCGGTTACCTGATCCTGCACAACGGCGTGCCGATCGGCTACGGCGAGGCGTTTGTGATCGGGCGCTCGGCCACGATGACGTTCAACATTTTTGCGACTTTTCGCGGCGGCGAGGCAGCCTACACCTTCGCCCGGACCCTGGCGATGGTGCGGCACCTGTTCGGCGCCGAGTCATTCAGCCTCGATCCGTATCAGCTCGGAAAAGGCAATGACGAAGCGCTCGCTTCGGGCGCCTGGTGGTTCTACTACAAACTGGGCTTTCGCCCGCTCGCCGGCCGCGCGCGCCGCCCATTGCGCGAGGAACTGGCGCGCATGCGCGCGGACCCGGCCCACCGTTCGAGCGAGGCCACCCTGCGCACCCTGGCCGAGTCCCGCTTGCTGTTCGATTTCGACCGCTCGCGCACGCCGGTTCTGTCACCGGTGGCTGAACCGGGCCTGCGCATCGGCGACGGCCTCGCGGCGCGGGCGGGGGGTGAGCGCGAACGCGTGCTGGCGCAGTGCAGCCGGGAAGCGATGAGGCTTACCGGCGTGCGCTCGTTGCGCGGCTTTAGCGCGGGCGAGCGTCTCGCCTGGCAGCGCTGGAGTCCGGTGGTCGTTTTCGCCCTGCCGGGCGTGTCGCGCTGGAGCCCGGCCGAACGGCGCGCCCTCGCGCGCGTGATTCGCGCCAAGGGCGGCCGCGACGAAGGCCAATTCATCGCCCGCTTCGCCGCGCACCCGAAACTGGAGCGCGCACTGTTCGGGAAGCGCTCCGGTATCTAGATTCGAAATTCGATCAGGAACGGCCCGCGCCGGCCGCAGGCCGACTTGAACACGTCGGCGAAGGCCTCGAGCGTTTCCACGCGTGTCGCCTCCACGCCCATGCCCCCGGCGAGCTTCACCCAATCGAGCTCGGGGCGCGCCAGATCGAACAACTCGTTCGAGGCGCGGCCGGGCTTCGCGCCCACCGAGACCAGCTCGCCATAGAGTATTTTGTAGATGCGGTTGGCGAAGACCACGTTCAGCACATCGAGCTTTTCGCGCGCCTGGGTCCACAGCGCCTGCAGCGAGTACATGCCGGCGCCGTCCGCCTGCAGGCACACCACCCTGCGTCCGGGACAGGCCAGCGCGGCGCCGGTGGCGCAGGGAAACGCGTGGCCGATGGCGCCGCCGGTATTCTGCAGCCAGTCGTTCGGCGCGGCATTGAAAGTCGGCGCGAACAGCGCGCGGCCGGAAGTGACCCCGTCCTCGGCGACGATGCAGTTCTCCGGCAGCAGCGCGGCAAGTGTCGTGGCAAAAGCGACGGGCTCGAACTTTCCGCGCACGAGTTGCGGCTTGATCTCGCCCTCCGGGATGGGCACGTTCCGCGGTGCTCCCAGTTCGTCGGCGAGCGCGTTCAGCGCCCCAATCGCATCCTGCTCCGGCCGCGCGAGCACATGGGTGTGCGAATCCGGCGGCGCCATCAGGCTGGGCTTGCCCGGATAGGCGAAAAACCCCGCGGGCGGCTTGGCGCCGACGAGGATCACGTGCTTCGTGCCCGCGAGCACCTTGATTGCGCCCTCGACCGCGTAGGGGATGCGGTCCACCGGCACGCGTCCGCGCCCGCGCGCCATGCGCGATACCTGAGTGGGCGTGCGCAGCCTGGCGCCGGTGACCTGCGCGATGCGGTTGGCCGCGACGAGGCCGGCCTCCGACAAGGCCTGCCCGTACAGAATCAGCATCGCCGGCTCATTGCTGCGCAGCACCTGCGCGATGGCGCGCAGGGTGTCCGGAGCGACGGCCGGGCGCGCCGGGACCGGCAGCGGCGCGGCGACCACGCCGCCCTCGTTCCAGGCCGTGTCTGCGGGCAGGATCAGCGTGGCGATCTGCCCGGGCGCGGTGTTCGCCGCCTGCACCGCGGCCGCGCTGTCCGCGCCTACGCTCGCCGACGCGGCGCTGGTTCGCACCCAGTGGGACGCCGCGCGCGCAAGGCCCTCGGTGTCGGCGGTCAGCGGCGCGTCGAACGGCCGGTGGTAGCTCGCCTGGTCGCCGACGATGTTGACCATGGGCGTATGCGCGCGGCGCGCGTTGTGCACGTTGGCGATGCCGTTGGCGAAGCCCGGCCCGCAGTGGAGCAGGGTCGCGGCGGGCTTGCCGGCCATGCGCCCGTAGCCGTCTGCTGCGCCGGTCACCACGGTTTCGGCCATGCCGAGGACGCAGCGCATGCCCTCGACCTGGTCCAGCGCGGCGACGAAATGCATCTCGGAAGTGCCCGGGTTGGCGAAACAGGTATCTACGCCGCTGGCAAGCAGCGTGCGGACCAGGCTTTCGGCGCCATTCATGGGGAGGATCCGTTCGAGTGTGAGAGTGAAAAGGCCATCTCCCGTCGCGGTTGCGGCTGGCAGATGGCGCCGGCGTTTGCGTAGCCTACCCGGCCTGCGCATTAACATCAACCGGCGCAAGACCAGTAAACTGCCGGTCCTCGTCTGGTGCAAGAACGCGCGCTCGTTCAGCCCATGGCCGGGCTCAAACCAAGCGTGCCCGGATCACGGGTGATCTATCTCGCCACCTACGCCGAGGACGACATGTTGGCACGCGCCAAGCTGACCGAACCGTTTGGTTACCTACTCAAACCGTTCAGCGCGCAGGGACTGAAGGCCAGCATCAAAAAAGGCGTCATTGGTTGTGAAGCTACAAACCGGCCATCTTAAGCATCTCAGGCTCAGTGCTCACTACGCTGTCCTGTACTCCTTCCGCTAGCCTCGCTGATACAATCCATCCAGTTTCCAGGCCACTGAACTTACGTCCAGGAGAGGGCTGCAAATTGAGCGGTGAGCGTCTGGTTTCCTGTCTGTGCGTTACCCGCAATCGGGTTCCGATGCTGCGCCGCGCTGTTTCGTGTTTTCTCAATCAAACCTATCAGCCTCGCGAATTGGTGGTTCTCTACGAAGCGGACGACCCAGCAACCCGCGACCATCTCGGAACGTTGAACGAGCCTTCGATCCGCCCGGTCGAAGTGCCAGCGTTACCTAAACTTACGCTTGGGGCCTTACGCAACCTCTCCGTTGAAGCCAGTCGCGGTCATTACGTAGCACAGTGGGACGATGACGATTGGCACGGGCCGACCCGTTTGGCCGAGCAGATCGGCGCCATCCGCGCGAACAGGAAACTGGCGTGCGTGTTGTCACGCTGGGTTCTGTATGACCAGGTTACGAAGGCGGCGTTTCTGTCTGGGACCAGGCCTTGGGAGGGAAGCCTGGTGGCCGAGCGCAACACAGTGCCCCTCTATCCGGATTTGCCCCGAGGAGAGGACAGCTGCGTCATCGAGCGGATGCGTTCGGAGGGAAAGCTGGTTGGCCTGGACAGTCCCCACCTCCATGTGTACATATACCACGGCGCCAACACCTGGGAACGATCACACTGGCAGAAGAATCTGTTGCCATTTGCACAGCCTTTGACGCCGGAAGATACGGAGAGAGTGAAGTCTCTTCTATGGTTATAACCATATGAATTTCTTGGCGACTGAGCGGCAAGCTACTACTACGGTCTAGGCTACGCCACGATAGCCGCCCTCGATCGCGCGACGGTCCGGGTCGCCTGCTGGCGGTCGCTAACACGGCAGCAGCGGACACTGGCGAGCGCGCGTGAAGTCGAATCGCCGAAGTGGTTCGAAGCCGGCAAGCCCCCGATCGAAGCTCTACCTCAGCCCATCAGATGCCAGCCCCAACCGGAACACTCGACGCAGGTCTCGGACCCCACTTTCCCGGTTGCGGCGCAGGCTATGCATTGATCCCATGAGAGGCCAAGGCTGCTCCTGAACGCGCCGGAGCATCGCCTGCCGTAAAGCGCTTTGGTGCACCGGTGGTTGACGTCCTGATACTCGTTGCTAAACGCGCCACAGACGTTGCAGACGGCCAACGGCTTTGATTTCTTGACCTGGACCATGTTCTGTTGAACCTCGATTGTGACCCGACCTGCCACGCTGTCTGGACGCACCCAAAAAAATACCCAGGTGTAAGCGCTGAGGGATTACCCAGGGGCGTTAGCCGCGTGTCATAAGCTGGCCTGTGGACAAGTGTAGCGCATTCTCCGGTGTCGGTGCCCTACGTGGCTGCCGTTTGCCTCGCAACGCGACCATGAACATTCGGATGCGCGGGGGAGGCCGCGCAGGACGTCCCCCAAAGGGATTTCCTTCGGGGCACAGCCCGGAGCGGATTTTCCCGCGCGGCGATCGCTTAGAGCGGATCATCCTTTCCCGTTGACGTGGGGCAGGATCAGCGTGTCCATGTCGTCATCGGCGATCGAGACGGATCGAAACGCATCTGTGTCACGCGGTATGGCCGGCTTCGCTCGAGGTGGGGTATGGCGAACGCCTGGTTCAACGCTCTCGCCTTATAATCATACGATCCATCTGAAAACCCATGGCGATTCCGGAAAGCGTTCCAGAATTCGGCCTTATGTGGGGCTCCACATAAGACCGAAGAGCGGACCTTCGTAACGATGTGGCTAACAGCCTGCAGCGGGTGGACTCCAGGAGCCTCTTTAAGGCGGTTCTTTCATGCTGAGCAATGGTTACAATCGGATTGCACTTAACTAAGGCGACATATCGTGCCCCCCACCGCCATCGATCTGAGCCACAAGCAAGTCCTTGACGCCATGCTGCTGAAACTCTCGGGCGTGGAAGCAGGAGAAATGACCGGCCTTCTCGCCTATTTCGTCGGCAAGAAGATGTTCGCCTGCATCTGTAACGGTGGTGTGGGCGTGAGACTCTCGGCTTCGGAGTTTTAACTGTAAATCAAGGTTGTTTTTAAATCAATTGCTTGCAACGCTTGCCAATTTCAAAACCAATATCACTCATCGCACAACCAATTTTAATCAGGCTAACCGCGTCACAACTGCGTCACAGCGCTATCTTCGCTATTCCGCCTCAATGAAACCGTTCTTGCGGGCCCAAGGTTGCCAGTCAACGGTTTCCGATGATACGACGTTCATTGGCAAATCTATTGCATGATTGTCCGAAAAGATCACCAGGTTGTCGCAATTCCATCGAGCAGAGGGCACGATTAACCCGTCGCAGCCCAGAAATCCGGCGGCGTCACCAACAAGTTGTGTTTGGTCATAATAAATGTCCCCGAATTTATTTTCGTCGATGCCCAATGGAGCGAAATCCTTACGAGTAATACGGATAGTTTTCTTGGTTTCAACTTCCAATGTATGTATGACCATTGGTTTGCTGGGCAATGGTGTCAGCATGCCCAGATAAAAGCTAAGTTCAGCGAGGGCGCCTTCGCGTTCGATACTTGTATAAAGCACTGCCATGCTATTCCGAAGCATCCACCGCCCTCCTGATGCAGATGGCGCGATCGGATCTAGCGTTTGGCTTGTTGCCCGATAGACCGTCGCAGAGAACTGCTCCTTGGTCAGTCCGGACAGATAATCGAGAATCTTCGTGTCTCGAATCACAGAATGTACTGCCTTATGCGAATACTGCTTCCCGCAACTGTGTAATTGCGGCTAGGACTTCCTCGGATTTATCCTCGGCAATGAGATCAGCAGGTGTCTTGCCATGCAGTAGTTTTTGCCGAGAGAACAGCCAGAGCCGCGCTTCTTGAGGCGTATAAAAGTCGGCTAGTTTCTCAACGATCCACTCGAGCTCCAGGAGTTGGCGTTCGTTAGTCGGGTGAGGAAAGGCTTTCCCTTGATTCCATCTGGAGACCGTTTCCGGACGAGTCCGCAGTACATTGGCGACGTCGACGAGCCGCATGCCGCCCTTTGACGAGATATTTTCAAGTTTCCGTGCGATTGCGTTCACAGTATTCATGATTGGGTAATCTCCTATTGCGATCTAGCCGCCTGATATTACTCTTGACATTTTACATGCGCAATAGATTGATGTTATGAATGCGTTTTTACTTGCGCTATCACATCACACGTTTACGTTAAGTTATTGAAAAATAATAATATTAGTTGGAATTATAGGTCTGGCCCCTTAGGGGCCGCCCGTTCTGTGGCCACGCGGCCGATTCCGGCCAGTGGTGGACTCAGGAGCAGATCAAGCACACCGAAAAAACTGCCGTCGCGCATGTGCAGCACCGTATCGACGGGGCAATGAAGCGCGACGCAGACCGCTGGAACCGGCGGCAAGCCCGTGACAGCTTGATCCGCATCACCATGAAGATGGACAACGGGTCCCGGCGCGTCTTATTGCCTCCGGCAGCCGCGGAACCGATGCGGCTCAAGATCACTTGCTCCGCTTGTGCTTGCCGCTACGCGGTGATTGGCGCGGCTTTTTTTGCCCGGCCTGCGGCCACAACGCGGCCGATTTGATATTCAGCCAGTCGATAACTGGCATCCGCAATGCCTTAGACGCCCTCGCTGGCATTAGGACGGGCGTTCCCGATCGCGACACCGCCGAGACGACGGCCCGCCTTATCATCGAGAACGGTCTGCAAAGCGGCATGACGGCGTTCCAGCGCTATGCTGAGGCACTGTACGCCCAGTATCCATCTCTGTCGCAGCCGCGTCGCAACGCCTTCCAGAACCTCAGTGAAGGCAGCGACTTGTGGTATTCAGCCGCCGGCAAGCGATACAGCGATTACCTCGATAACGCTGAGCTGGCCACGCTCGCGCGCTTCTTTCTTCCAGCAGCGCCATCTCCTCGCACATACGCAAGGATTGGTGGACGCCGACTACGTTGCGCGCACCGGTGACACCGCCTACCACATCGGCCAGCGCCTGGTTATACGGGAGGCCGCCGTGCGCGAATGTCTAGCGCTGATCGAGAGGCTCGCCGCGGCCATGGCCTCGGACGCGAACGCCACCGAGAAGTCTGAAACATGAAAGTGATGCCGTGAGCCCGCGCAAACCGATCAAGTTTGACCTGCTTGGAAACGCGCAGGACCCCGAAGGGTGTCAGCTTTCAGTAAACAAACTGATGGCCCCAGCAACAGGCGATTGAGCATTTCTAGCAAATGATTAGGGGTATTATAGAAACGAGTCAAGAAGATGGGGATAAAGCAGTGTTGGGGAGGAAGAATTCAGCTTCGAAGGGTGCAATCGTAGGTTCTGAGGCCGAACTCTGGCGCATGGTCGAAGCGCTTCGCAGTAGTAACATGGACGCCGAGAAGTACGCGCCCGGAGCCAACGTGCGAAACGACATGTCTCCGCCGACTTTCTTGGATTTGTTTTGCGGGTGTGGCGGATTTACGCTCGGCTTGCTGCGCAGCGGTCTGGACTGCCTCGCTGCCGTAGATCTTGATCCTGTCGCCGTTGCGACGCTGCGAGCGAACCTCGTCGACCGTGGCCATCCCGACCTGCCGATAGTTGCGCATGCGTTTGAACGCGATCTTAGGAAGTTCAAGCCAGATGAGCTCGCTGCGCTGATCGGAACTGACCGTGTTGACGTTGTCGTTGGAGGGCCGCCATGCCAAGGATT
>MERK01000013.1:0-1868 GCA_001770575.1 Betaproteobacteria bacterium RIFCSPLOWO2_12_FULL_64_23 | reverse complement strand
GATTCAGCACTGCCCGGCAGGTGGATGGCGCAAACCATGGGGCACGCCTTAAGAGGGACGCTCGACGGTATCTTTACCGCGACTTCCTACGTTTCGTTGACTTTTTTCAGCCGCGAATCTTTGTCATGGAGAACGTTCTCGGGCTGCGAAGCGCCGCAGGTGGCGAATATTTCACGCGAGTCCAATACGAGGCACGCACGCTTGGTCACTCAGCGGGGCGGCCCGGTTATCGCGTGCACGGCCAAGTCGAAGATGCTTGGGATTTGGGCGTACCGCAGAAGCGACGCCGTCAGCTCATCGTTGGCGTGCGCGGCGACTTACCTGGTTATTTTCTTCCTGAACTCCACCCAGCGCCGCGGGCGATTCCGAAAATAAACCTTGGCACAGCTATTTGCGACCTACCCATTCTGCGTGCCGGCGGTGGCGAGAACGAGCGCGACTACAATCGAACTCGCAGGGCGGAACATATCCGCCAATTTGGTGACACTGCCCGCAACTTCCTGTTTCGAGTCCTCGAGATTGGTCATGCTGAGAAACTTACTAATCACGTTGCTCGCCCACACAATGATAGGGATCTGCGCGACTTCGCACTCTTGAAGGAGGGTGAGAATTCCGCGATAGCCATGCGCGATCGTGGCATTGAATTTGAGTTTCCATACGACAAATCGAGCTTTAAGGATCGTTACACCCGTCAGAGCCGCCGGAAGCCGTGTTCTACCATCATGGCTCACCTGAGTAAGGACGGGCTTATGTTCATTCATCCGACGCAGAACCGATCGTTTACGCCGCGGGAGGCCGCGCGGATCCAGAGCTTCCCAGATTGGTTTCATTTCCCATCTGCGCGCACGCACGCATTCCGGCTGATCGGCAATGCGGTCCCCCCGCTAGTGGGCGAGGCGGTTGGAACTTCCGTGAAGTCATTCCTTGAAAGGATCGACATGAAATCTAAGGCCATCAAGTTCGGTTTGGCACCCTTGCCAAGAGATGAGAAGGAAGCCGTCAACTGGATTTTGCCGCTTCTTGACCTCGGCGACCGAGCACTTCGCGGCATACCTAAGGAGGAATTTAAGCGCGCTTGGTATTCCATTGCCTTCCTCCACGCTGGGCTTCACCCAGACAGTGCCTTGGAACATGGAAACCGCATAGGGCGCAAAATGCGCGAACTTGTGTCGCTCGGCCATTTGGAACCGCGCCTGCTAAAGCCGTACTACAAGCAGAGCGGATGGCCGGTAGTGCTTGCACCGATTGCCAAGGAGGCGTGGCGTCGCTATGAGAGCGGTGTCTTGAAGGAGGATGAGTTCTATTGCTCTGACGCTCAGATGGCTGGCATGTGTTACCGCTGTCCTGACCTGATCGAAAAAGTATGCGGGGCGCGTAATCGCTTGGGACGGGAACGGAGAACTCAGATTACGGCCTGATCAAGAACATCAGGCAGAAAGACGGTTAAAGCGATGGAATTGGTGGCTAACGGCAGCGAGGTCGTTCGGCGATGAGGCAGGGATTAAGAGACAACAAGTCGTCGCAGGAGGATGACTTCGACCTCGCCCCACCGCAGGCAGCGAGCTTGGTCGAGAGTCTGCGCGCATTCGGCTATGAATTACCGACAGCACTGGCCGATCTCGTTGATAACAGTATTTCTGCCGACGCACGCCACATCTGGATCGACTTCCACTGGGACGGTGCTGCTTCAGCTATCACCGTGACGGACGACGGAAAAGGCATGACGACCGATCAGCTGGTCGCCGCAATGCGGCCGGGCAGCCAGAATCCGCGAGATGATCGTGAGCCACATGACCTCGGTCGCTTCGGCCTCGGTCTGAAGACCGCAAGCTTTTCCCAGTGCAGCCGCGTAACGGTACGCACTCGTA
>MERK01000012.1 GCA_001770575.1 Betaproteobacteria bacterium RIFCSPLOWO2_12_FULL_64_23 | reverse complement strand
AACAGCGGCACGAACACCAGCACGATGATCACCGTCGCATAGACGATGGCCGACAGCACTTCGTGGATAGCCGCGGCGATGACTTCGAGCGCCGGTTTCGGCTCCGCGCGGAGGTGATTGGCTTTGAGCCGACGCAGCACGTTCTCCACCCCCACCACCGCATCGTCCACCAGCGCGCCAATAGCGATGGCCAGGCCGCCGAGCGTCATGGTGTTGATCGACAGCCCGAAGTACTGGAACACCAGCGCGGTGGCCAGCAGCGACACCGGAATCGCCACCAGCGAAATGAGCGTCGTGCGCAGGTTGAGCAGGAACAGGAACAGAATCACCGCCACCAGGATGGCGCCGTCGCGCAGCGCTTCCTCGACGTTGCCGATCGAGGCTTCGATGAAATCCGCCTGCTTGAACAGGAACTGCGGCGCCTCGAACCCTTGCGGAAGCCCTTTCGACAGCTCGGCCATCGCCTTTTCCACCGCCCGCGTCAGCGTCACGCTGTCGGCGCTGGGTTGTTTCTGCACCGACAGGATGACCGCCGGCTTGGCGTTGTAGCCGGCGTCGCCGCGCTTGATCGCCGGGGCGAGCTTCACCTCGGCCAACTGCCTGAGTAAAATCGGCTGGCCGTTCTTCACCCCGACCACGAGGTTTTGCAGATCCTCGATGCGCGTGGTGCGGCCGATCTGGCGGATCAGGTACTCGCGTCCCTGCGCCTCGAGAAAACCGCCGCTGGTGTTGGCGCCGAAGTCCTTCAGCGCCCCGTCCAGCTTCTCGCGTTCTATGCCCAGCGCCTGCAATTGCGCCGGCTTGAGCTCGACGCGGTACTGCTTGACTTCGCCGCCGATCGCAATCACCTGCGCGATGCCCGGGATCGTCAGCAGTCTGGGCCGCAGGACCCAGTCGGCGTACTCGCGCACCTGCATCGGGCTGACCTTGTCGGGATCGGCCGGCAGCGCGATCAAGAGGATTTCCCCCATGATCGAGGAGATCGGCCCGAGTTGCGGGACGACGCCCGGCGGCAGTTGTTCGCGCACCAGATTCAGGCGCTCGCTCACCTGCTGGCGGTTGCGGTAAATGTCCGAGCCCCATTCGAACTCGACATACACGATCGACAGGCCGACGCCCGACACCGAGCGCACCCGCGTCACGCCGGGCATGCCGTTCATGCTCGATTCGACGGGGAAAGTGACGAGCTGTTCGACCTCTTCCGGCGCCATGCCGCCGGTCTCGGTCATCAAGGTCACGGTCGGCTTGTTCAGGTCGGGGAACACATCCACCGGCATGTTGCGCACGGTGAGAACACCATAGACCACCAGCAGCAGGGTGATGCCCAGAACGATCAGCCGCTGTTTGAGGCTGGTGTTGATGATGAGGTCGAACATGGTTAGCGCATCTGCGCCAGCAAGCCGGCGCCTTCGCTGACGATCCGCTCACCGTTCTGGATACCCGAGGTTACCGCTACGGTGCCTGCATCGAGAGACAGAAAGCGTACCTTGCGCGGCGCGAAGCGCTCCGCGCCAGCGTGCGCCCACACCACCGTCTCGCCGACACCGTTTTTTGTCAATGATGCCTGCGGCACCGCCACGCCCCTGGTCTTGCGCGCGGTACGGGCAGTCACCTTAAGCGGCTGGCCTACTGCCACCGGCGCGTTTTGTGCCTTGACGCGGAACAACAGCGGCAGGGCCTGCTCGCGTAATTGCCTGCCGCCACCGACGAACTGCAATTCGAGGACACCGCCGGGGACGAGGGCACTCGCCGAGGCAATACCCTCCACCAGCGCCGGGTCGTAGGCCAGCGCCTCGACGGAGAGGCGCGCGGGATCGACCACCTCGAACAGGATCTCCTTCGCCTCCACCACCTGCCCGGCCACCGCGCTGGCCGCGCTGATGACGCCGGCTACCGGCGAGCGCAGCGGCTCCGGCGCATTGATGCTGGCGCCCACCGCGGCGCGGCGTAGTTTCAGTGCCTCAAGTTCGAAGCGCGCTGCCTCGATCGCAGAACGTGGCACCGCGCCTTCGAGCTGCTCGTAACGCGCAACTTTGCGCTCGGCGATGGAAAACTGGGATTCGAGCTCGGCGAGCTGCGCCTGCTGGTTGCCGCGCTCGATGCTGTTGGCCGTGGGGCGAAGGTAGGCGAGCACCTGTCCCTTGACCACTTTCTGGCCGAGCGTCGGCAGGCCCTTCGGCCCGGGCTCGATGCGGCCCGGCTGGCTCGCCTGCACCCGTCCGCCGGCGTTGGGATCGGGGATGACCTTGCCGTTGAATTCGACCGTGGCGGCGAGATCCTTGATCTCCGCGACCATGGTGCGCAGGCCGAGCTGGTGCTGCACCGCCTTGGGCACGAACAGGCTGCCGTCGGCTAGCCGCCGCGCCGCAAGCGCTTCGATTGGTATGGCGCCGGCAACCGCGGATTTGGTCACCGCTGCGGCCGGCTTCTTGTCCTGGCTGTGGTCCTCGTCACCGTGGGCTCGCGCGTGCCCACCGGCAAGCCCGAGCAGCGCGAGCGTCACGAAGGCCGAGATTCTTGTTCCGTTCATTCAATTTCCCCTTTGGTTTATGCTCTTTTGCCGGCGCACGGCAACGAGTGCGGCCCCGGCGAGCAGCAGCGCGCCCGCCGCGCCGCCGACCGCCCGGTTGTCCCACGCATTGACGGGCGCTGCGCCGGCAACCGGTTGCGGCAGATCGAGCGTGACTGTCAGCAGGTCACTGGAGTCACCGGCCTGCACCGAAATCGCCAGCGGATACTTGCCGGGCTTGGCGAAGGACTCTCCCGGCAGCGAATACACGCCCGCTGCAATCTGGGTCGCGGCGGCCTTCAGCGTGCTGCTGTCGACCTCGATTTGCGCATCGGCAACCGGCTCGTTGGTGGCAAAGCGGTCGAGGTAAAGCGTTAGTTTCTTCCCCTCCAGCACGGCGACCAGTTCGAACTCCTCGGTCTGGGCGGACGTGCGCGGCGCGCCAGCGACAGTCATTGCAGGTGCCGCCGCCTCACCATGGCTATGGCCATCGCTAGCGTCCCCCCCGGCTTGGGCCAGGGCGGACAGGGCAACGGTCATCGCCACAAAATAGTTGCGGATGTGCTTCAAGGCAGAACTCCCAGAGCTTGGTTGAGACGGGATTGGGCCGCGGCGCGTGCGACCTGCTGGCGATTGGAAAAGGCTTCCGCTTCAAATGCGTTGCCGCGGGCGCGCAACAGCGCCGTCAAGTCCGATTCGCCGAGCGAGAAGGACTTCTCAGCGAGACGCAGGTTGTCGGCGGTGAGCGCGCGGCGCTCCTCGGCCATGCCAAGCTGGCGTAGGGCGACGTCGAGATCGAGACGGGCCCGTTCCGCATCGAGCTCGATCTTCTGCCGCGCCAGCGCCAGTTCGGCGTCGGCCTGGGAAGCCTCTGCCCGGGCGGCGGCGCTTTCCTGGCGCACGCGCGCGCCGGAAGAGAACGGTATGGTCAGCTTCACGCCGACGGTGTTGGCGTAGGGCTCGCCCAACTCGCCGCGCTCGCGCACCATGCGCAGGGCCAGCTCCGGCGCATCGCGGCGGGTGTCCTCAGTTACTTTCAGTCTCGCGCGTGCAAGCTGCGCGGCCGCAGCCAGCGCCACCAGTTGCGCGTGATCCTCCTGCCGCTCGCGCAAGGGAATGGCGTTCTCGGCAGCCAGTGCCGCCGGGGCGGCGTCCCCGGTGAGGCCGCGATAGGCCTGTTCCACTTGCCGCAGCGCGGCCTCAGCCTCGAGCAGTTCCGCTTCGGCCGCGAGTCGCTCGTTCTGTGCAAGATTGGCATCGACCCGCGCGAGGTCTCCCGCCTCGAAGCGGCGCAGCACGTCCGCTTCCAGCGCTCGGGCGGTAGCATTCCGGCGCCCCGCCAGGTCGCGGGCATTGCGCGCGCCGGCGACGGTCCACCATGCCTCGCGCACTTCGCCTGCGATCTGCAGACGCAAGGAGGCGCGGCGCGCGGCGACCTCCGCCAGGGCGCTCTTGGCCTCGGCCTCGCGTGCCGCCTTCTGCCCCGGTAGCCACAGGGGAGCCGCCAGCTCGACTTCCCACTCCTGCTTGCCGTGATTGCGGTTCAGGCGATCATTCAGGTTGGAGAGAGACATCGAAGCCGGCCCCGGGGTAATGCCTGCCGCTACCTCGACGCGGGCCTGGGCCTCGGCCTCCCGCGCCACGATGGCCGCCGCCTGCGGATGGCGGGACCACGCCTGCTCCACGGCGGCGGCAAGGTTCTGGGCGCGAGCAGGAAGCGCAATGAGAAGCCCAACAACCAATACAAGCGTTTTATTCATTGTGGCGGTCCGAATCGATAGATGGCGTTGGAGCTGCATTGCGAATCGAGCGAGCCGCGAGATTCGCCGCCAATATTCCTTCTTAGGGCGGCCATCTTGCTTTTAGGCGCCCGACAAATCCATTACAAATTTGTAATCTTCAGAAACCTGGGCTAGTCGGGAGGACGATGGGCATGCGTACCCACCCTCACAGGGAAAGACGATGGAAGTCCTGATCGTCGACGACAAGCTTGTTTATCCGGCGACTTTACATCCAGCAGGTCAGCGCACCGTGCACAATGGACAGGATCGGCCTCGCCGGGTCCTGGCGCGCCGCCTCGTTTGGCTGAATCGAGGAAGCCACCGATGCCTCAAGTCAGACTTTCGTTTTCATGGGATCAATTGCTATCCCGAGTTCATAGCTAGGCGCGGCTGCGGCGCAATGCGTTGGTGACCGCGGACAGCGATCTCAGCGCCATGGCGGCGCGGGCGATCGCCTCGAAAACCGGTGTCAGCGTCATGCCTCACTCCGGACAACGCCCAGGCGCGTCACGCTCGATCTCCGGGTGCATGGGGCAGGTGTAACGGGTGCTACTCGCCAACGGTGCCGCGCGTGGGGGAGCCGAGCTGGCGTGCGGATGGGGGCGCGGAATTATCGTCCCGCGGGTGACGGAACGCCAACGAAGGTGGGCGGCTGGATGCATCAGTTTAGCGGACATCAGGTGTATTGCGGCTTACGATTTCGTAATCTGGCGGCGCGCTTGGTGTCAAGAGCGCGCCCTTATAGTTCATACCGTGCACAGAACAGCACCACCCAAATGGGTGATCGTAAACTTCAATAGGAGTATCACCATGAAAACACGCAAGCTCATTCAAAGTCTGGCAGCAAGCGCCATAGCGGTCACTTTCGCGTCCGGCGCATTCGCGATGGATTCTGTTTCTCACCAGCGCGACACCAACGCCCCTCTCGGAACGCCGGCACAGGCAGCACAGGCTGCCCGCGTCATCAAGCTGGGCGCCGGTTCCGAGTACCTGAACGTCAACCGCGGCGAGATTGTCACCATCGCCAACGGCGAGAAGGCGTTTACGTGGATGTTCGATACCTTGGGCACGCCTTCGTTCGAGTTAGCGAAGATCGCACCGCGGGACTTCGGCACCGGCCATCTCCGTGTGTACGTGGCTCTCGACCCGAATGATATCGGCGGCGACTAATCGATGACGCCGGCTCGCTGGGGACGCTACACACACGTAGCATCCCCAGCGGCACATTCTCCAATCCTTTTGAAGGCAAATTTCAAATATTTTTGCCTGGAATTATCAAACGTTCTTGTAACAGTTGGACAGAATGTCGCGTTCTACATCGCGGTCCAGCCGATGTTCGTCGGCGGCACGATCGGGTTACCCCCGGTTCTGAAACACAAGGCGGAAGCTCGTTATTCCGCCAGGCTCGATTTCGGCATTCGCGTCACCTCCATGCAGGGTCATGATCGACTTCACGATCGCCAGTCCAAGGCCGGTTCCGCCCTGAGTGCGCGAACGACCGGGGTCGGCTCGATAGAAGCGCTCGAACACATGGGGTAAGTGCTCCGGTAAGATACCTTCGCCGGAATTTGAAACGGACACCGTTGCGCCCGTCTCAGGGGTCTCCGTTATCCGCACCATGACCGACCCGCCTCGCGGCGTATGCCGAATCGCGTTCGACACCAGATTGGAAACGGCGCGCCGGATCATGAGCCGATCAGCTTGAATAACGCCCGCGCCGTCAACGCGGACGGTGACTTGCTGTTCCTCGGCCACAAACTCAAAGAATTCCGCCACGCGTGTGGCTTCCTGTTTCAGGTCCACCGCCTCCCGCCCCAGGGCTGCCCGTGCGTGCTCAGCCTGAGCCAGGAAAAGCATGTCGTCCACCAAGTGCCCGAGCCGTTCCAATTCTTCGGCATTCGATTCCAGCACCGAACGGTATTCGTCAGCCGAGCGAACTTCGGATAACGTCACCTGGGTCTTGCCGAGCAAATTCGAGATTGGGGTGCGCATCTCGTGCGCCAAATCGCCGGAGAATTGAAACAGGCGCGACACGCCCTCCTCCAGGCGTTCGAGCATTCTGTTAAAAGAAGTGGCCACCTCACGCAATTCCACCGGGAGTCCATTATCTATAAGGCGATACGAGAGGTCGCGGGTCGTCACAGAGGTGACGGCTTGCCGCAACCGGAACACCGGTTTTAAGCCACGTCGCGCAATCCACCAAGCGCCTACCACCACCAAAACAAGCGAGATCGGAAGAGCCAGGAGCGCTGTGCGAAAAAACGAGGCCTGCAGCTTGTCGTCGGCGCGTCGATCGACGGTGACGATGACGGCAACCGTTTCCCCATTTCGAACCTTGCTCCGCGCGGCGAGCGAAAGCAGTCTCCTGCCATCGGCAGAACGCCAATTTATGTAGGGGTCTTGCCCAGTCTCGCCGCGCACTCGAGGCAAGGATTCCCGCGCGATTGCGCCGAAGCTTGCGAGTGCTACGTCCGACTCCGGCCGGGATACAGCAAGATGCAGGTCGTCGTGGCCGATCAGCAGATCGGCCAGCCTGCTCGTGTCAGCACTGATTGCGCCCACATAGGGTGCCTCGATCAGAGCATGTTGGATTTGTTTGAGTTTACCGCTCAATTGCTCGCGCGACTGACCATCGAGCTGCTGTGCCAAGGCGAGGTAAGAGTAGCCTATCACGGCGCATACCAACATGGTGCCGAGCGCACCAACCCAGACCGCTAGCCGCAAGGACAAGCTTGCAGGCTTCACGTGCGCTCTTCCAGGACGTAACCCACCCCACGGACGGTGTGAATGAGCTTGCGCTCGAAAGGTTCGTCAACCTTTACGCGCAAGCGCCGGATGGCGACTTCCACCACGTTGGTGTCACTGTCAAAATTCATGTCCCATACCAGCGACGCGATCTGTGTGCGCGTCAGGACCTCGCCCGTACGCCGCATGAACAGGTGCAATAACGCGAATTCCTTGGCGGTGAGACCGATCCGCGTGCTGCCACGAAGCGCGCGGTGGCGAGCGGAATCGAGTTCCAGGTCCGCGATACGAAGCACATCGGGCACGGTCGTTCGCACGCCACGGTGCAGCAGTCTGCGCACGCGAGCCAACAGTTCGGGAAATTGAAACGGTTTGACCAGATAGTCGTCAGCCCCAAGATCGAAGCCTTTGACCTTATCGTTGAGAAATCCACGAGCGGTCAGCATAAGCACAGGTGTATCCCCTCGGCTACGGATACTTTGCAGCACGCTCCATCCGTCCATGCCCGGCAAGTTGACGTCCAGCACGACTAGATCGTACTCGGTCTCCTGCGCCAAATGACGCCCGTCGATGCCATCGATGGCAACGTCCACGGCGTAGCCGCTTTCGCTCAGACCCTGACGCAGGTAGTCGGCGGTCTTCGGTTCGTCTTCAACAACCAGGATTCGCATGGCTCATGGTTTGAAAAAACATTTTTGTTTGCCGGGCATCGAGTGTATTGCGGCTTACAAACCCGGCCTTTAGGCTCGACTTCGGCTCTCAATGAATGCTCGATCGTAGTCACGGCTAATCCGGACTTTAGCATCATGTACCGTTGGCGTCTGATGGTCGCGGTTGCGCATGCACTCCAGTCCGTCCACAACTGCGCCGCCGCGCATTTTAGGCTGATCACATTCTTGAACCGATTACATATATGTAATGTTCACGTCATGTCCAAGATAGCGACAAGTCCTTAGCCTTGCCACTATCAGCGAGCAAGTTTAGCCCCAGGCTCTGCCGGGGGTGATGCGCAGCATATCGGCACGCCGCTGTTTTTCACGCGGCCTGCAGCCAAGGTTCCGTAATTGATCAGCTTATGCGAAGAGGTAAAGCGATGGACGAGGCTGTTAACAATCTTACTTCGACTGAGCCGGGAAAACCGGATACGGCGCCCGATCCCGCTCGCAGGAAAATACTCGTAGCGGCGACCGGCATCGCAGGCGGTGCTGCCCTGACTGCGGCTTCGATCCCCTTCATTGCTTCGATGACGCCGAGCGAGCGGGCGCGCGCAGCAGGCGCGCCGGTCAGCGCCGACACCATCGGGCTCGAGCCCGGCACGCAGCTCACCGTCGAGTGGCGCGGCGTGCCGGTCTGGATTCTGCGCCGCACCGAGGCCATGCTGAAAGTGCTGGATGACCCGCGCCACCTGGCCAAGCTGGCAGACCCGGGTTCAGACGTGAAAAACCAGCAGCCCACCTACGCGCGCAACGCATACCGCTCAGTCAACCCGGAATACCTGGTGGTGGTGGGAATCTGCACCCACCTCGGCTGCGTGCCGACGTCCCGCCCGGATGTCTCGCCGGCGGACATCGGCGCCGATTGGGACGGGGGATATTTCTGCCCTTGCCACGGCTCGAAGTTCGATCTCGCGGGCCGGGTGTGGCGCAACGTGCCGGCACCTACCAACCTGGTCATACCCGCGCACCATTATGTGAGCGAAACCAAGATCGTCATCGGCAGGGATACGGAAGGCGCCGCGTCGTGAGTGCCGCAGCGAGGCCTCGCATCGGTGGACTGCCGCTGGGCGGCTATCCCTGGTACGCGCGCCTGATTCTGCGACTACAGCGAAAAAAATACGGCCGTGAGCTGGAACCGGCGCTCATCTGGGGGCGCGTCCCAGGCGCATTTCTGATGCTCACCCTGCTCTACCGCGCGCTCGACCGCGACACTTCCCCGCTCGAACCCGGGCTGCGCGCACTGGTTCAGGTGCGCGTCTCGCAGATCAACTGGTGCGCATTCTGCGTGGATCTGAATTCCTCGGCTGCACTTGAACGACACGCCACCCGGGAAAAGCTCGCCGCCCTACCAAACTACGAGACCTCGCCGTTGTTTACCGAGCGCGAGCAAGCCACGCTCGCGTACGCGGAAGCCGTCACCGACCCGGCCCGGCGCGTCGACGATGCCCTTTTTGCCAGGCTGCGCCGACACCTTTTCGAGCAGGAGATCATCGAGCTCACGGCTTTGATCGCGTTCCAGAATATGTCCAGCAAGTTCAACGCTGCGCTCGCGGTGCCTGCACAAGGTTTTTGTGTCGCCGGCGCACAAACCCCGTCCGGCGAAGCTCCGACCGCTGAACCGGGTAAAATAAGAAATGTATCATGACAATCGCCACGCCTCTCGCGCCGAATTCAGGTGCCCACGGATCCTCGGCGCTGGCACAGGGCATGTCCCGAAAGATGGGCGGCACTCTGACGCGGCGATCGGTTCAATTCGCCACAGAATGAGCGCGAGTTTGAGGCGTTTGATCCCGACAGCCATTCGCCCAAGACCGCTCCGGGGAACGGGGCTGCAACGCATTGTCGCGCGAGCCCTGGTCGCGATCGCGGCGTCGCTTGCCTGGATCACGGCGGCCGCGGGCGGGCTGGAGGCGGCCGCAAAACCGCTGAGCGCCGACGTGCAACTGGAGCGCGCCATTGCGAACGTGGGCCGGGGCGCGCTCACAAACGCAATCGGTGAAATCGATCGCCTGATCGAGCAGTTTCCCAATTTCCGCTTGGCGCACCTGGTAAGAGGCGATCTGCTGCTGGCACGCGCGCAACCGATCGCGGATCTGGGCAATACTGCACACGCCGCGCGCGAGCGGCTGGAGGAGCTGCGCGCCGAAGCGCGCGCGCGGGTGCGCGCCGGCCGCGAAGCGCCCCCAGCGGATCAGGTGCCGCGCTACCTGCTCCAGCTTGACGCGAGGCAGACGAGCGCCATCGTCATCGATGCCGAACGCTCGCGCGTCTATGTGTACGCGATGGAGGGCGGCACACCGCGCCTGGTGCGGGATTTCTATTCGTCGATCGGCAAGCTCGGCATCGGCAAGGAGCACGAAAGCGACAGGAGGACCCCGATCGGCGTCTACCAAGTCACGTCGTGGCTTTCCGGGAACAGGCTCCCCGACCTGTACGGCAGCGGCGCCTATCCGATCGACTATCCCAACGCACGCGACCGGCTGCTGGGACGCACCGGCTACGGGATCTGGATCCATGGCGTGCCGTCGGACACCTACGCGCGCGCGCCGCGCGCGAGCGACGGCTGCCTCGCGCTCGCCAATCCCGACCTCGAGGCGCTCGGGACCTATGTGCGCCCGGGCGCGACGCCGGTGGTGATCGCCCGGCAGGTGGAGTGGGTCACGCCGGAGGAGTTGCGCGCCGATCGCGACACCTTTCGCGCCGCGCTCGACGCATGGAAGCGCGACTGGGAGAGCAATGACGTCGAACGCTACCTGGCGCACTACGCGAAGGAATTTCGCACCAGCGACAAGGATCTCGAGGGCTGGAAGGCGCACAAGCGCCGGGTGAGCGCGGGCAAGTCGTGGATCAAGGTCGAGTTCGACAAGCTGAGCGTGTTGCGCGATCCCGGTGCCAAGGATCTCGTCAGCGTGACTTTCGACCAGGACTACCGCTCGAGCAACCTGTCGCAGCGCACGCGCAAGCGACAATATTGGGCTCGCGAGGGCGCGAGCTGGAAGATCGTGTACGAGGCGCCGGCGCAGGCGCCGGTGCTGGTGCTTCCGGAATCCTACCCGGCGGGTGTGCGTGCTGAAGTGTCGGCCGCAAAGCGTAACTGAACGGGCGCGATTCCAGCGTCACGCGGCTCGCCGCGGCGCGCTGCGTGCATGACGCGCTGCGCCGGCAAGTTGCGCGAAACCGGAAAGGGGCACCGAGCGGCACACGATACCCCCTTGGGGTACTTGACATATACCGTCTCCGGCGTGCTCGCCGCGCGTAGCCTGATAGAAGGGAGCAACTACGATGCCCTCTGGCAGCGGGAACTCGGGCCGGCGCTGGGCGCCGGGGTCGTTAACCGCGCCCTCTACGACGCATTCGGTCGGCGTGGCTATAGCTGGCTGCTGCGCCGCCAGGAACGCGCGGGCGATACGCGCCAGTTCTTGTTTCGGCTGTACCGGTCGACGTGGGCTAAGTCGCTGCTCTTGCCTTGGGCGCGTCGCCGCTACCGCAGCAAGCGGCACGACGCCAGCTGCGATCACGTGGATTGCACTTGCGTCTGGTGCCGCTGCGGAGGCGAATATGCATGACCGGCGCGACAACGCGCTCGAATTGTAATTGTACGTAAATCAAATTCTTGAACGGAGAAAACATGGCGACCGATCCGGTATGCGGCATGAGGGTGGATGAAAAAACGGCGAAAACCACACGTGCGCACGAAGGCAACATCTTTTATTTTTGCTCTGCGCACTGCGGGGCGAAATTCGATGCGAATCCTGCCGGTTATTTGAAAAAGCCGGAACCCATGGGTGCACACAAGCACGGCGCGCATGCCAGCGGCGACCCACCCGCTCATCAGCCCCCTGTTGCAAGCTACACCTGTCCGATGCACCCGGAAGTGGAGCAGGAAGGGCCCGGCTCCTGTCCCAAGTGCGGGATGGCACTGGTGTCGCTGTTGCCGGCAGCGCCCGTCGCGACCGAATACACCTGCCCCATGCACCCGGAGATCCAGCAGAACAAACCGGGCTCCTGTCCCAAGTGCGGCATGGCGCTGGTGCCGGTCGCGGGTGCAGAGGAGGACGGCGCCGAGCTGCGCGACATGACCCGTCGCTTCTGGGTGGGAGCTGTATTGTCGGCGCCCCTGGTCGTGATCGCGATGGGACCTTATTTGGGACTCACCCAGCCGTTCGGCCTCTCGCCGCAGCTCAAGATGTATTTCGAGTTCGCCCTCGGGACGCCGGTGGTGCTGTGGAGCGGCTGGCCGTTCTTCCGCAAATTTGCGCTCTCGATGCGCAACCTCAATCCAAACATGTACACCCTGGTCGGACTCGGCGTCGCCCTCGCCTACATATTCAGCCTCTTTGCGATATTCGCGCCGGGGCTCTTTCCGGCGGCGTTCCGGGAGAACGGGGGACAGGTAGGCGCCTATTTCGAAGCCGCCGCGGTCATCGTCACCCTGGTGCTGCTGGGAGAAGTGTTGCAACTGCGCGCCATGGGGCAGACCAGCCAGGCGATTCGCGAGTTGCTGGCGCTCGCGCCGAACACCGCGTTACGCATCGAGGCCGACGGGCGTGAGGTGGAGGTGCCGCTGGACCAGGTACAGGTCGGCGACAAGCTGCGCGTGCGCCCCGGCGAGAAAGTGCCGGTAGATGGTTCGTGTGTGGAAGGCGCATCGAACGTGGATGAGTCCATGGTCACGGGCGAGCCCGTTCCCGTCCCCAAGAAAGCGGGCGAGAAGGTCACCGGCGCGACCATCAACGGCAAAGGCACGCTGGTGATCCGCGCCGAGAAAGTAGGCGCCGACACCCTCCTTTCGCAAATCGTGCATATGGTGGCGCAGGCACAACGCACACGCGCTCCGGTGCAGCGACTCGCCGACCTCGTGGCCGCGTATTTCGTGCAAATCGTGATCGGCATCGCCATCGTCACCGCCCTGGTGTGGTGGTTTTTTGGCCCCGAGCCGAGCATGACCTATGCGCTGGTCAATGCCGTGGCGGTGCTGATCATTGCCTGCCCTTGCGCCGTCGGACTTGCCACACCGATCTCGATCACCGTGTCCATGGGACAGGGTGCGAAGAGCGGCATCCTGTTTCGCAACGCTGAAGCGGTCGAAAAGCTGCGCGAGGTGGACACGCTCGTCGTGGACAAGACCGGAACGCTCACACTAGGCAGGCCCCAGCTTGTGGACCTGGTGGTTGAAGGCGGAATTGCCGAAGACGAAGCGCTCGCCCTTATCGCCGGCCTGGAGCGCGCGAGTGAGCATCCGCTCGCCCAGGCGATCATCAAAGCCGCCGACGAACGCGGCATGACCCTCGGTCAGGTGGAACATTTTGAATCCATCACCGGCCAGGGCGTGCACGGAGCGATAGGCGGGCGCAAAATCGCAGTAGGCAGCCACCGCCTCATGGAAGCGCAAGGCACGGTTCCGCAATCGCTGGCTGACAAGGCTGAAGCGCTGCGTGCTCAGGGCAAAACCGCGCTTTTCGCCGCCATCGACGGGCGCGTCGCCGCCGTCATCGCAGTCGCCGATCCGATCAAAGAGACCACGCTGGAGGCGATCAAGGCACTCACTGCCGAAGGCGTGCGCGTGGTCATGCTCTCGGGAGATTCGCGCAAGACCGCCGAGGCGGTAGGCAAGCAGCTTGGAATCAAGGACATCATCGCGGAAGTGCTGCCGCACCAGAAGGTCGATGTAGTCAAAAAGCTGCAAGGCGAGAAACACGTCGTGGCAATGGCCGGCGACGGCATTAACGACGCACCGGCGCTGGCCCAGGCGAACGTCGGCATCGCCATGGGCACCGGCACCGACGTTGCCATCCAAAGTGCGGGGGTGACGCTGGTGAAAGGCGATCTGCGCGCCATCGCGAAGGCGATCAAGCTGTCGCACGCGACCATGCGCAACATCAAACAGAATCTGTTTTTTGCATTCATTTACAACGGGTTAGGCGTACCTATCGCAGCGGGCGTGCTGTATCCCGCTTTCGGCCTGCTGTTGTCGCCGATTTTCGCCGCTGCAGCGATGGCGCTAAGCTCGGTGTCGGTGGTCACCAATGCGCTGCGGCTGCGTCGGGTGAAGCTCTAACGAGACCCGGACAGACCGATATCCCAACGCCAACGCTACCGTGCACAACGAACAGTACGTATGGCTGATAAGGTCGTCGGCATTTCCCCTGCCGGGGATAATTTTGTACTCCGCATGCAATGGCCAGCGTAGATGTGAGAGGTGGTGGACGGGCGTTTAGACGGCGCCCATCGGTCTGAGCCAACCGCTGTTCGCGCCCGAATATTGGAACCCGGCCAGCCTGCTCGATCTGGCGCAGCGCGCCGTTTTTCCTCGCGCTTTCGCGCGGGTGGCGGGCATGGCGCCGCTCGTGCCGGCCACGTCAGCGCCGCTTTTGACCCCGCCGCCACAGGCTGTCAGCCGGATTACGGAAAAGTAATCTGTGCGTCAGTGCCGCGTCGGAATCATTCGCGCATGATTCGTGAAGTGAATACGGCGTGCGCGAAGAGCGGGCAAGACCGGATTGCCAGCGCGGCGATCGCAACGAATGGGGGAAAAGATGAACGAATTAAGGCGATTAGCCGACATACCCGCAGCAGGTGAAACGGGTTCTAGCCGACAAATTCACCGAATGCATCCAGACAGTTGAATTGTTTCGAAAGCCAACCGAACGGTAGAGAGAGGAGCAAGTATGCTTTGTTGCGTAGGTCTGATTGGTGGTTTTGCCGTAGGTCAGTCTTTGGGTGGCCCTTGGACAGTCATTGCACCAGCCGCGGGTTTTGGAATCGGCTTTGTGGCGGATATGAAATTCATGAAAGGAATGCATGGCAGCGGAGGCCATCACGATACGGGGGTTCAAGCAAAAAAAGACGCAGACCCGGTTCGCGGGATGGAAGTGGATGAAAGCAAGGCGCAGCACCAATTACAGCATTCAGACAAGAGCTAGTGCAACGTGCTTTCTGTAAACTCGGAGTGAATGCATCTGCGGTTTGCGTCGCTGCGGAAGCGAGAGCGGGGTAAAGCTGACTATCCCGGACGAATACGCGGGTGCGAAGGCGGCGCGGCGCCCCACCCTGCCCTGCGTGCCTTGGCAGTGTTGCCAGTTGAGATTTCGGGTTTCGCGTCCCTAGGGCCTGTTGACATTCAGCACATGAGCGCGACGGGGGTAATTTGGGATGCAGCGCAAGGCGCGAGGAGTGCCGTTTGGTCATTCCAAACAAGCGACGAGCAACGCCGCGCGGCGTCCCAAATTATCCCCCGTCCCTTCGGGTTGCCTCTAAATGCGGCGCCTGCGGCGTTGCGCTCCTCGCCAAGGGAACCACCCTTGGCTTCGTCGCGCGCCTTGCAGTCATCCGCATTTGGAGGCAACGCGTCTCATGCGATGAATGTCAACAGGCCCTAGGGCTTCCCTCTTCCCCAACGCTGTTTTCTGCTTGCGCCTGGTTTCCGCCTTGCTCGCCCATGACTTCGGACACTTCCGCCAGGCCATGTTCGGCTGGCGCCCGAAATTTCCCTTCGGGTCGTTCCATCTGTTGCATCACTTGTCGAGCCTGGGCTTCTGTCCAGGCAATCGGGGCCATCTCTATATCTTCTAAAGGAATGTCTGCATGATGTCGATAGCTGGGTTCAGATGGAGTGTGTTGGCTTTTCTGGCGGTCCCGCTGCTCGCGCCTGGCGCGCCGGCCGCAGAGGTGGCGCGGCTATACCAGGACATAACGGCGCAGGTGATTCCCGCGGGCGGCTACCAAAGCAGGGTGGCGCTCGGGGACAGTATCGTCAAGCTCACGCAGGCGGGCGTGATCGACCGGAAGAAGATTGAGGCCCTCTATGCCGAGGGCGGCGGGGCTCCGGAGGAACTTAAGATGATCTTGGACAAGGCATCGCGCCAGCCGATACTGCTCACGGCCAAAAACGCTCGCCTCTACGTGAACCTGCTCTGGCCGCTGGGGCTCTCGAACCGGATGGCGGCGAACAGCGCCAGCCCGCTTAACGGGCCTTCGCGTTTCCGCTACGCCTCCACCGGCGGTTGGACGCTGGGCCGGGAAGCGAACGGCGGCGCTTACTTCAACGCGTTCCCGATTGTCGAACTCACAGCGCAACAGGAGGCGCTCGTGACCAGGGTCGCCCAGAACAGCTTTCGGCCCTGCTGCAACAATTCGACGTTCCATCAGGACTGCAACCACGGCTCCGCGCTGCTCGGGCTGCTCGCACTCGGCGCGTCCCAGGGATTGGACGAAGAGGAGCTCTTGCGCGAAGCGCTCGCTTTCAACGCCTTCTGGTACCCCGAGCATTACACCCATATAGCGCTTTACTTCAAAGTAGCGAAGAACATTGATTGGCGCAGCGTGGATGCAAGAACGGTCTTAGGTGCGAATTTTTCCAGCGCCAGCGGTATGCAGGCGAACGTGGCCAAGGAGTTGCAGGCGCGCGGCCTTCTACCCGGACAAAACGGCACGGACTGCAGCGTTTGAGATTTTTCGACACCCGCCTGGTCGACTCCCCAATCAACGAGGTGGAATCGTAAAAGAAGCCAGCCTGCCAAGAATTCAGTCGATTCCGCCGACGTAGGCGCGTATCCACGCGGCGGAATCGGGTTATGTGGCTTGCGCTCATTTTGCGAGGAAGCACCTCAAACCCAGGCCTTCCGCATCGTCTCTGGACCGATTTGTACCCTAGCGTATCGAGCCCGAGTTTGTGTCACCGTAGCGTACAAAAACACTACAGGCCATTTACATTGGGTGGGTAGAGTGGGAACCGATGCGGCGAAAGACTTCGATGAACACTATCGGATGCCGCAGCGAAACCAAGCTTACTGAATGGAGATCGAACATGATGTGGGGATACGGCGGATTTGGATACGGAGGTGGCGGGATGGGTATCGGCATGCTGCTGTTCTGGGGCTTGATCATCTTCGGCATCGTAATGCTGGCGCGCGGGTTCGGCGGAACATCGAGTGCGGGAGAATCCAGCGCGCGCGACAGGATGCCGCAGGACATTCTGGGCGAGCGTTATGCCAGGGGTGAGATCGACAAAAGTGAGTTCACGCAAAAGCGCCGCGACCTGGACGAGGCCGGCACCACACCCATGAAGAAGCAGCGCCGCGAGTTACTGAAAGCGGACGGAGTGGAGGCATCATGAATGCGAACATAGGCAAAGTGATGCTCGCGGGAATCGGCGCCGCGCTGGTGCTTCTGGGGCTGTATTTCGGGGTGCTTACGCTGGTCTCGGGATGGGACTTCACGCTCGAGCAATTTCTAACCTATCGCTACTTCGTGCTCGCGCTGGCCGCCGGTTTCGGCATCCAGGTGGGGTTGTTCGTGCATTTGAAGGCATTGGTGCAGGGCGCGCGCAACCAGGGGGTGGTGCTTGCAACTTCGGGTACGGCCTCGACGGCGGCAATGGTGTCGTGCTGCACGCATTATCTGGCCAACATCGCACCGATCATCGGCGCGGCAGGACTGGTCACGTTCGCGACCCAGTACCAAATCGAGCTATTCTGGGTCGGACTGGCGTTCAACGCCGCCGGAATCATCTACATCACAACCAAAGTAATTCAAGCCACCAAGGAGCATGCCAAATGCCTAGTCGTATCCTGAAACCGTTTTCCCTAGTACGCGCGCTGGTCCTTTGCGCGACCCTGCTGTACACACTGGGTGCCGCTGCCGCCGAACTGGCGCCGCAGAGCAGCCAGGCGGAAGGTGTCGGTGTTAACGTGAAACCGACCGATGTTTCGGCCAACGCGGCCACCTGGAAGTTCCAGGTGACGCTGACCACCCACAGCGGCGATCTCGGCGACGATCTGGCGCGCAGCGCGATCCTGGTGGACGCTGCCGGCAAACCACAGCCGGCGCTGGGCTGGGACGGTGATCCGCCCGGCGGTCACCACCGCAAAGGCGTGCTGCGCTTCAAAGCGCTGTCGCCGCGACCCGACACGCTTGAATTGCGCATCCCGCGCGCAGGAGAAGCCGCGCCGCGCAAGTTCAGCTGGAAATTGAACTGATCGCCGGCAATCGGACTGCCGGCCCTTCCGCAAACGAAAGGCGGGTTGAGTCTTGAAAGTACGCATGATACGCATCACCGGCGTGTTGACCCTGCTAGTCCTGGTCGCCTGTGGGGAGACCATCAGCCCGGCGCCAATCGAGGCATCGACCACGCAGGGCCTGCCGGTACTGCCCAAAAATGCCTTTGGCTTCATGGATCTGAGCGTGGAACAGCTGGCCAAGAGCATGGCGAGCAAGAATTTCACTCTGGTCAACGTGCATGTTCCGGATCAAGGGAGCCTGCCCAAGACGGATCTGTCCATTCCCTTCGATCAAGTCAGGGGCAACATGGACAAACTGCCCGGCAAAGATACGCCCATCGTACTTTATTGTCGCAGCGGCGGCATGAGCGCCCAGGCCGCAGCCGAGCTTGCTGCCGCGGGGTACACTAACCTCTACGAGTTGGGCGGCGGCTTCGATGCCTGGAAAGCTGCGGGGCGCGATCTATTGAACAAGTAGCTCGTTGCGACGGCAGAAGGATGCATTGAAATAACCGACACTTGCTGGCCGGGAAAAAGCTTTCGCCTGTCGGCCCACTGTCAGTCGGAACTTTTCCGAGGAAAGAGCTTTGTGCCACCTTGTACTTATCGGACTTCCGCTCGCCGGGCTATCGGTATTCTGGTTCCTGCCGCTGCCCTTCGCGCTGCCGGCGTTCGTCGTGATCGCTGCCGCCACCGCAGCTTTTTACTGGTATCTGTACCAGGGCAACAGCAGGCCTGTTCTGACCGGCGCCGAAGAGATGCAGCGCGCCGTCGGCAAGGTGCTCGGCGTAAGCGGGCGCTTGGCGGACGTGTGGGTACGCAGCGAGCTTTGGTCGGCGCGATATGAAGGAGAACTGCGCGAGGGCGACCTGGTTCAGGTCGTCGGCAGGGAAGGGCTACGACTCCGGGTACGCAAGCTAGCCGCCGGTCGCGGCCATATACCCCCATTGGGTACTTGACTTATACCCTATTAGGGTATATGGTGGGATCAAGTGAAGCTTGGAGCTGAAGGTCGCTCGGCGCAATTGCGAAATGCACCCTGTTCTGTCCTGCGGCACGAAAGCAGTTCTTCACCCGCGGCGCCGGTGGCGCTGTCCTCGTAGGTTAATACTCTGTCAGGAGAAATCATGGAATGGCTGTCGCAGAACTGGATTTGGTTGGCGCTCGCTATTGGCGTCGTTTTTATGATGAGACGAGGCGGCCATGGCGGCCACGGTGGCTGTTGCGGGGGCAGCGAACACGGGGAAGGCGAAAAGCGCGAACCCGGAGCAGCACCACCGTCTGGCGGCATCAGCGGTGGCGCGGGACATCAGCATCATTAAGCCGTTCGATCGCGCCAAAGGAGCAAACCCATGTACGGATTCAGCATTCAGCTCAAGGTGCCGTTCGACACCGCCGTTGCGAACGTCACGGAGGCATTGAAAAAGGAAGGGTTCGGCGTACTTACGGACATCGATGTCAAGGCTACGCTCAAGGCCAAGCTCAACATCGAGCGCCGGCCGTATCGGATCCTGGGCGCGTGCAATCCGCCCCTCGCGCATCGCGCGATCGAGGCCGACCCCGACATCGGCTTGCTGTTGCCGTGCAACGTGGTGGTGCGCGAAGAAGAGAGCGGGGACGTGACAGTGGCATTCATGGATCCGGAGGCGGTGTTGCAGCTGGTGGACAAACCGGGCGTGCACGAGCTCGCCAAGCAGGTGCGCGCGCTCCTGCAACGGGTTTGCGATAGCCTCAAGGCCTGAATCGGGCGCGCCGGCCGGCATGAACCACCCGGCATCCGGCGACCCCGCCGCACGAACCTGCCGGCTTTGCGGGTGCGTAATTTCGGGACTGCAATTCTCGGGGGCGCCCGACGGATATTGCTGCGAAGGCTGCTTTCTTGCCGAACGCAAACAGCGTTCGCTGGCGGCAGCGCTGGACGAGGCCCAGTTTGCCCTGGCGGAAGCGCTGGCGGAAGCGCTTGATGCGCGCGAAGGCGAAACCGGGCTCCACTCAAAACGGGTCGCCTGCCATACCCTGGTACTGGCAAAGCACTTCACCGACGACCCGCAACGCCTACACCAGGTGTACTGGGGTGCATTGCTGCACGACATCGGCAAAATCGGAATTCCCGATTCGGTATTGCTCAAGCACGGATCCCTAAACGACGCTGAATGGACAATCATGCGCGGGCATCCGCAAATCGGCCACCACATTCTGGCGAATGCGCCGTTCTTGGCCGAGGCCGCCGAGATTGTGCTGAGCCACGAAGAGCGCTTCGACGGCACCGGCTATCCGCGCGGCCTGGCAGGATCCGCGATACCGCTGTGGGCGCGGCTGTTCGCCGTGATCGACACGCTGGACGCGATAACCTCCGATCGCCCTTATCGCAGAGGCGCTTCGTTTAAGGTTGCCCGCACAGAACTGCTCCGCGTGTCCGGCACCCAGCTCGATCCAATCGCGATAGAGGTGTTCGTCGCCGAGGAGGCCACATTGCGTGAAATGGTGGAGACTAAATGCAACGCAGCCGCAGTGGAATCGACACCGGCAGCCGCTTGGCGGACCTCACCGCCGGCGACTGGACAATAACCAGCCCAGTTTCAACTCGCGCCTGCCGGTACCAAAGAGGAGTTAATCCGTAGGGCCGGGAGCATGGTGGCGTACGGTCGACCGCAGGCGACCGCTCCTGGTGCGCGACAGGAAATGGATTACACAAAAGTAATCCGTGCGTCAGTCCCCTGTCGAAAGCATTCCCGCATCATTCAGACATTGAATCCGCGCTACTGGCATTTCTGTGCCGCCTTCACTACCGAGCCTCCGGCAGCAGCTCATACGACGAGGCAGGTGTTGCCTAGTGGCAGGCGCGGAAAAAACAGGAGGTTGATATGGATGAATCAGTCCGCCTGGAAAGAGATCCGGTTTGCGGAATGATGGTAGACGAATGGGCGCACCAGGTTGTACATCGTGGCGTGGGCTACGCCTTTTGCTCGCTGCAATGCCGCGAGCGCTTTGTCTCGGCACCCGGACTGTATGTGGGGCGCAAGCTGCTAGCGCCGAAGCAGAAAGGGATGGAGCTCATCAAACGCAGGCGAATGGAATTTGGTGTGCCGCTCACGCAAGCGCAATTCGTCGAGTTGAATGACGCATTGCTGTCAATGATGGGCGTGATGACGCTCCGATCTGTTGAAGTGATGGTCGATGCAGGCTGCGACTTGCAGCGCAGTGGGAGCGAAACCGGAATGACCGTTTCCATCAAAGCGGCGGAAGTGAGCTACGATCTGCTCCAGGCGACCGCTTTGCAGCTCGAACGCAAGATCGTGACACTGAACGCGACACTAAGCAACGAGTGGGGCGAAAAGCTGCAGCGGGATTTCATTCACTATCTGGAACAATGCGAACTGGACGATCTCGCAATTCGTCCTGGCGCTCAAGCCAAACGTGATGGCCGCACACGCCACGCCGCGTTTAGCTTCCAAAGGGCCGCTTGATCGACGCCAAATCTGCCGTGTTGATCAGATTCCTCCTCAAACCGTCGGATCCGAGATGCTGGGCATAGAGGTCGCAGCAACAGCGATGGTATGCTCATAGCTGTTGAGCGTTCCTGGTTTGAGCAAGCGGGCAGGCGATCGATTCCGTAATGTTTTTGCTGACGAGCAACAGCGAAACGAAAAGCAGCGCGACGCTCAGGATTCCGAATTCCTCACCGTTCAGCGGCAGCGCAGCGAGCGCTCCGGCGGCGCCAAGGGACGGAAGCACCACGCCCAGGATCAGCGAACCGCATGCGGTGCACCCAACGCCGAGCACGCCGCTCACCGCGGCGCCGGAACCTATGGCGATGCTCTGTCCGGCCGCCGCCATACGTCTTTGCTTCACCAAATAGGCGATCATCGCGGTGGTGAGCCCGAATAGAACAGCGATCGCAACGGTATACCCGGCGGCGAGCAGGCTGAAATTCGTGCCGATGCCGCCGAGCAGGCTCAGCGCAATGCCGAGCGTGGCCGCAAGCGGCACGTTCGAGTCAGAGAATACTTGGGTAATCAACCCGAGATTGGGAAACCATACCGCCAGAAGAAACACCAGGATTGCAAGCACTCCGGCAAGGGCAATGTACGACGGATAAGCGAATACCTGGCCGAACGCGACGCGCAGATTCTTCAACCGGGGTGTCACGGATCACTTTTCCTCAAGCGCCAGTTCAACGAGTTGCTTGGCGGCCGCATAGGGCTGCGCTCCGGCGAGCGGATACGTCCTGCCGCCCTTCGACACGATGATGCTCCAGGGTGTGCCTCGGCCTCCGGAGGTGACAGCGTCTTGAGCATCTTCTGCGACGCGCCGGTCATGCCGCCCGCTCGCGAGGCACGACGCGAAGCGTGCCTTGTCGAGCCCGATCTCCCTGGCGATTTGCGGCAGCACCGCGTCGATATCCGTGCGGTTGTTCGACGGGGTCAGCTCGAAGAACCGATCCGCAAATTTCCAGAACGCGTCATTTCCGCCGAGCTCGGCCGCGCACTCCGACGCTACCGCCTCTTTGCGCGCCTTGACTGGATGGATATCATCCAGCGGGAAATGACGATACACCCATCTCACCCGGCCGCCGGACTCGTCGACCAGTTTCTTCACGGTCGGGTGGAAGCTCTTGCAGAACGGGCACTCGAAGTCGGAGTACTCAACCAGCGTGACGGGTGCGTCTGGATTCCCGCGGATGTGGTCGCGGCCCTTGGAGACCGGCCGCAATTTGGCAGCCCGCGTATCGGCTTCGCGCCGCTCGCGTTGCTCCGCCTCGGCGCGCTGTCGTTCCAGGAAACGGCCAATACCGGCGTCAACCGCCCGGTCGATCGCGCCGCTCTCGCGCAGTTCCTTCATAACCGTATCCTTGACACGGTCAACCAGTGCCGCGTCAGCGGCGTTTCGGTCAGGGGATTGCGCACCCGCGGCTGTCGCGAACAAAACCAGCCCGGCCATCATTATTCTAGAAAGTCTTGCCATTGACATAGCCTTTGCCCTCGTTGTGAGCTGGTTCATGCGCCGGCCATTGCTTCATTTCCTACCGATGCCCAGATGCCGACCCTCAAGGATCAGATTGCAGGAGGTACTCTATGGCTTCTTTTGCCACAGGAGGATCCGCCGCTATCCAAATCACATCTGCGCGCCGGCGATAGAAATAATGGATCTGACCCTCCCCGAGCGCCGAATAAACGGTCGTACCATTGCGTTCGGACGACTTAAGATGGGTGAAGGGCGTCTTTCCTGCGCGAATGCCACTCGCCATCTTTTCAACCTGGGCGCCTGTCATGGACGATCGAGCGGGGCGAGAAACGTAAAGCATGGCGACGAGGCCGTCCCTTTCGTAATGCGCGACATAGCCATCGGTCCCCGCAAGCCCTTTTCCATGAAGCCGATCGATCGCCTGTAGCGCTTCCTTGCCGCGAAGCGCGTGGACCAGCTGAAGCGCGCCCACGGTCTTGGGCGGCTCCAGCTGAGCCGCTTGCGCGTAGGCCGAAAGAAAAAGAACACTGACGCCAAAGCTGACTAGGGCCTGTTGACATTCATCGCATGAGACGCGTTGCCTCCAAATGCGGATGACTGCAAGGCGCGCGACGCCCCGAAGGTCTCGATCCCCCTTGAGGGGAAAGTCCCCTTGGGGGACGAAGCCAAGGGTGGTTCCCTTGGCGAGGAGCGCAACGCCGCAGGCGCCGCATTTAGAGGCAACCCGAAGGGACGGGGGATAATTTGGGACGCCGCGCGGCGTTGCTCGTCGCTTGTTTGGAATGACCAAACGGCACTCCTCGCGCCTTGCGCTGCATCCCAAATTACCCCCGTCGCGCTCATGTGCTGAATGTCAACAGGCCCTAAGGTGCGCACGTCTAGCAGCATCCTCCGCCGCGACGGTAACGCTCTATCGCGGCACGCGCGGCGGCCTGATCTGCCGTCTCCACTTTGACTGGCGGGCGCGCAGTATCCGTGCCCTGCGTTTCGCCGTCCCCGCCGGGACCGCCGTACGCCATGCGAGCCGCATCCCGCCATACGGCCCCCGTGGCGCCCGCGCGCGAGCAGCCAGAACACGCCGGCGGTCAACACCAGCCAGATCCAATATTGCGACAGCCATTCCATGACAAGTCCTCCAAGGATCAGTCCCGCTCAGGACGGTTGAAAACGGCCCACAGAGCGAACCGAATGGCAACGAACAATGCCAGTCAATGCGCGGTCACTTTGCGGACAGGGTCCCCATGATCCAGGACCCGCCGATTCCCTTCAGCGAGATTTTGTCCCCGGCTCCCAGGCAACGATAGCGGTGCATATTGTGCGTGTCGATCACCGTGATTTCACTGCCGTTCGCCAGTTTGATGGTGTTGTGGCAATGGCTCAGCCCCTCGGCGTCGATATCACAGTCAGTATCGCTGATCACAGTCCCGCTAACGCGCTGACCGGCTTTGAGCGATTTCCCTTGCGCGAGCTGCAATAGATATCGCCCGTCACGACCATTCTCTTGCCACGACTTCATTGCCACGCCGCGAGGAATCGGCGGCTGCTCGGTTGCGGCCCGCGCTTGGTAGGAATACAAGGCGGCCGCACTCAGCACAAACACACCAAGCAGCAATCGGCGCACGGAGTGAAGTTTCGGTTGAATTCTCACTTATTGCCTTTGCCTATCTTGGTTGAACGGTGTCCCTCGAATGGCCGTAACGCATTCGGAGGAACAATGGAAAAACAAATTGCCGACGTTTGCATCAAGTCGCTTGGCGTCGCCGCTTCGAACACTGGCACCGCGCCAGCGCGAGGCTTCCGCGGCGGTGCTTCGCCGGCGCTTTTGCGATCAATCGCCTGATAGCTTCCACTGCCGGCATCCTGTTGCGGCGGCCAACCGCAATTGACCGGTAAGCGCAGTCTGCCGTTTTCCACTTGTCGTCAACATTACGGCTTGATTACGTATTTGTAAGGAAAGCCGGCCCCCCGTCGGGTTGCACACGGCGCGAGCTGCAGCGCCGGCTACCCGGTCGGTCGGCGCGATGATCGAAGCACCTGGGGATCGCGCGCGCGAGGGCTCATTTCTTACAGTTATGTAATGCTCTCGTCATGTCCAAGATAGCGGCGGACTCCTAAGCTTGCTGGCCAACCGGCTATTTCACCGAGCGCGTCAAGATTGAAGACCACCTTCTTAATCCAGAGTGATTCAAGTACTCAAAAGGCATAAACCAGTGGACTCTCGCTACTCGATCAGGTTCCTGCTTTGTCATCTCGTAAGCGCGGCAATGTTTGTCAGCACCACGACATTCGCCGCCGAACTGGCGTCACAAAGCAGCGAAGACGGCGGCGTGACGATTGCGGTCAAACCGGTGGACGTCTCTGCCAAAGCGGCCACCTGGTCGTTCCAGGTTTCGCTCAGCACTCACAGCCAGGATTTGAACGACGATCTGGTGCGTACCGCGTTCATCGTGGACCGCGTCGGCAACAGAAACGCGCTGCCCACCGGCTGGAAAGGCGACGCCCCGGGCGGCCACCATCGCAAAGGCGTTCTCAGCTTCAAGGCTTTGGCGCCGTTGCCCGCGGCGATCGAGCTGCGCATCCAGCGCGCGGGCGAGAAGGCGCCGCGCATGTACCGCTGGGACTTGGACTGCCCCTGCAACGATCCGAAAATGCACCCCTCGTGACCGCCCCGATCCGATGCGACGCGCGGTTGGCAAGGCGCCCAACCTGAACAGGCGCTTGGCGAACCTGAGGTGAACAACCATGAGCGCGTGCTGGGAATCGTGATGCCGGCGCGATCCTATGCGGCAGGGAGCGCAGTGGGGTAGTTTCGATGCCAAGCAGCCGCGGCTCAAGCCGGTTCGGCGGCCGGAAACCGGATCTCGAAGCGTATCGCCCCGTTTGCCGAGGAAGCCGCGATGGCACCTCGATGCGCTTCGACGATGGACTTGGTGATGGGCAGCCCGAGGCCGGTGCCTTCGCTCGTCTTTTGCCTTGAGGCATCCACCCGGTAGAACCGGTCGAACAGACGCGATAAATGTTCGGTCGCGATGTCCTCCCCCGGATTTTCGATTGCCAGCCGTGTTTCGCCGGAGGCCAGCCGGTCGATGCTCACATTTACTAACTTGCCGCGCAACGTATAGCGCAATGCATTGGATAGCAGGTTGCTTAACGCCCGGCGGATCATCAGCCTGTCGCCAAGTATCGCGCCGCCGCCTTCGAGGACCAGGCCGACGCCCTTTTCTTCGGCGAGCGCATCATAGAAAGTGAAAAGCTCCTGCGTCTCCGCGGCGAGATCCACCCGCTCCTGCCGGGGCACGATCAGCCCGTTGTCCGCCTTGGCCAGAAACAGCATGTCGCCGATCATTCGCGACAGCCGGTTGTATTCCTCCAGATTGGAATAGAGAACTTCCCGATATTCCTCGGCGGATCGGGCGCGCGAAAGCGCCACTTCCGTTTCCGTGACCAGGTTGCCGACCGGGGTGCGCAATTCGTGGGCGAGATCGGAGGAAAAATCCGACAGCCGCCGAAACGAATCTTCCAGGCGGGCCAGCATCTCGTTGAACGCCGAAGCCAGATCCAATAGCTCGGGAGGGACAGTTTCAGGCGGCAGGCGGTGGCCCAGTCGGCTCGCGGTGATACCTTGCGCCAGCACCGCGATGCGGCGTATCGGTTCGAGTCCGCGGCGCGCGGCAATCCAGGCGAGCAATCCGGTCAGCAGAATGCCCGCTGCGATGGAGAGCCAGAGAATCTTGCGCAGCGCCGCCATGAAATCGCGCTGGTGGTCGATATTGACCGCGACCAGCACCCTGGCGGGAGGGATCCCGGCAATTCCCAGGGGCAGCGCGGCAACGGTCTCCCTGAACGCGTGTCCACCGCTTTCCCGCACCACGGGTCCGCGCGGGCCGGATAGAGCTTTGTTCGACTGGTCTTCAATCGGAGTATCTGCGAACACCGCATCCGATGATGCGAACAATATACGGCCCTCAGGCCCGACAATTTTGATGGACAAACCTGGGAATCCGACCAGCGCATCGTTGAGCAGTTGCGGGACCAGATCCAGGTCGCTTCTGAAGTTGACCTTGGCCAGGACATTGCCCACAAGTTCGATGGTGCCGTCGAGCTCGTTCAGATCCTGCTCGATGAAATGGCTCTCCACCAAAGCGCCAACAAGATAGCCGACCGACAGCAGCACCGCGGTGGAAACCGCGGAAAAAAACAAAGTAAGTCGAAAGGTGACCGACCTGGTCCGCATTACGCCGATTCCGGAACCTCAAGAACGTAGCCCATGCCGCGCACGGTGACAATGAGCTTGGGCTCGAAATCGTCGTCCACCTTCGCCCGCAGCCGCCGCACGGCGACTTCGATCACATTGGTGTCGCTGTCAAAATTCATGTCCCAGATTTGGGAGGCAATCAAGGAACGCGGCAGTACCTCGCCCCGGCGCCGCAGCAGAAGTTCCATCAGGGCGAATTCCTTGGCGGTGAGTTCGATCCGCCGACCCGCCCGTGTAACGCGGCGGCGCAACAGGTCCAGTTCCAGATCGGCTGCCTTGAGCACCTCGGCTTCCCTGGCCTTCCCGCGGCGCAACAACGAACGTACCCGCGCAAGCAGTTCGGAAAAAGCGAACGGCTTCACCAGGTAATCATCCGCACCCAGCTCCAGGCCCCTTACGCGATCCTCGACTTGGTCGCGCGCGGTGAGAAAGAGCACCGGCATTGTCTTGCCGGCAGCGCGAATCGCCCGCAGCACCCCCCATCCGTCCAGACCCGGGAGCATCACGTCCAGCACAACCAGATCGTAGTCCTCGCTCAGGGCAAGGTGCATGCCGTCCGGGCCGTCGCGTGCGAGGTCCACCACGAAGCTGGCTTCCGCGAGGCCCTGCTTCAGGTAATCCCCGGTTTTTTGCTCGTCCTCGACGATCAGGATTTTCATCGTCGCCTCTCTCTCATCATTTGCCAGCTTGCATTGTGCATGAATCGTCTTGCCCTGGATCAAAGATTACACACATGTAATCTCCGCGTCAGAATTCTGTCGGAACAACGCATGCATGATGCCTGCATCGGAAGGGACGCGCATGACCAGGGATTGTCCTGGAAAGGTTACGTTTACTTAACTTAGGAAAAATCATGGAATGGCTAGCGCAAAACTGGATTTGGTTGGCATTCGCCGCAGGCATGATCTTTATGATGCGCCGCGGTGGCGCCGGCGGCTGTTGTGCCGGCGGCGGGCATGGTGCCGACGACAAGCGCCCCGAGACCGAGGGCTCGCAAATCAAGAAGGTCGCAACCGGGGACTGTTGTGGCGGCGGGCAGGGCGCAGAAGACAAGCGACTTGAAGCCGGCGGCTCGCAAACCACGAGCGCCGGCGCTGGACACCAGCACTAAGGGGGCGCGCCGCTCATGATTCCGGAAATCGGGCATTTCGCCCTCATTCTCGCCCTGGCGCTGGCGTTGGCGCAGAGTGTTTTCCCGCTTCTGGGCGCCGCGCGCGGCAACCTGGTGTGGATGCGCGTGGGGCGCACCGCGGCGCTGGGGCAGTTCCTGTTCATCGTAGTCGCGATCGGCACGCTGACTTACGCGTTCATCAACAGGGATTTTTCGCTGCTCTACGTCGCCTCGAATTCCAACTCCACCCTCCCCCTGGAATTCCGCATCGCCGCCGTCTGGGGCGGACACGAGGGTTCGTTGTTGATGTGGGTTCTGATCCTCGCCGGTTGGACCGTCGCGATCACGCGCTTCAGCCGCCATATGCCGGAGGATTTCACCGCCCGCGTAGTTGGGGTGATGGGGCTGATCAGCGCGGGCTTTCTCGCCTTCCTGCTGTTTACTTCAAACCCGTTCATGCGGCTGATTCCGGCGCCGCCGGACGGGCGCAGTTTGAATCCTCTGCTGCAGGATTGGGGCATGCTGCTGCATCCGCCCATGCTCTACATGGGTTACGTGGGGTTCTCGGTCGCGTTCGCCTTCGCCATAGCGGCGCTGCTCAGCGGCCGGCTCGACACGGCCTGGGCGCGCTGGTCGCGTCCCTGGACCACGCTCGCCTGGGTGTTTCTCACCCTCGGCGTCGCCTTTGGCAGCCTCTGGGCCTACTATGAACTGGGCTGGGGCGGGTGGTGGTTCTGGGATCCGGTCGAGAACGCCTCGTTCATACCCTGGCTGGTCGGTACCGCATTGATCCATTCGCTGGCGGTGACCGAGAGGCGCGGCGCGTTCAAGGGCTGGACCGTGCTGCTGGCGATTTTCACGTTTTCCTTGAGTCTCCTCGGCACCTTCCTCGTGCGCTCGGGCGTGCTCACCTCGGTCCATGCGTTTGCTACCGATCCCGCGCGCGGAACCTTCGTGCTCATATTCCTGGGTATTGTCGTCGGTGGCGCTTTGCTGCTGTTCGCCTCGCGCGCCCACCGCATCGGCCTGGGCGGGAGCTTCGACCCGGTTTCGCGCGAGTCGATGCTGTTGCTGAACAACGTGATGCTTGCGGTGGCGGCAGGTTCGGTGCTGCTCGGCACGCTCTATCCGCTGGTGCTGGATGCGCTTGGGGCGGGCAAGATTTCGGTGGGGCGGCCCTATTTTGAGACGGTTTTCATTCCGCTGATGGCGCCGGCGATGTTCCTCATCGGCGTCGGCCCGATGGCGCAGTGGAAAAAAGCCAGCCTGCCCAATCTTGCGATGCGCCTGCGCTGGGCATTTGCCGTCGGCGTAGTGACCGCGTTGCTGGTACCGTTTGCGATGGGCGGCTGGAGCACGCCGGTCAGTTTGGGGATATTGTTGGCCGCCTGGATAGTCACCAGCAGCCTCGCGGGCCTGATCGAGCGCCTGCGACTATCCCCGGTACCGGGGGGCATACTCGCCAAGCTGGGTGCCAACTCGCGCAGTTATTATGGCATGCAGTTGGCGCATATCGGCGTTGCCGTGTTCATCGCCGGCGCCACCCTGGTCACGGGCTACGAGACCGAGAAGGACGTGCGCATGAGCGTTGGCGACAGCGTTGAAGTCGGCGGCTACAACTTCCGCCTCGATCGCCTTTCCGAAGTGTCCGGCCCCAACTACATCGCGTCGCGCGGCGAGGTCAGCGTCACCCGGGACGGGCGCGCGGTTACGGTGATGCATCCGGAAAAGCGGACCTACGGCGACAAGAAGAACCCGATGACCGAGGCAGCGATTGATTGGGGATTCGTCCGCGATCTCTACGTAGCGTTCGGCGAGCGCCTGAACCCGACGACCTGGGCAGTGCGCGTCTACCATAAGCCGTTCGTCGAATTGATCTGGGTGGGCTGGCTGCTGATGTCGCTGGGCGGTCTGCTCGCTGTTTTCGACCGCAGGTACCGCGTCGCCGTAAGAAAACCACAGCACGCGTCTGCATCGCTACTGCTCGATGCGGGCGCCGCGGGGGCGCGATGATGACGCCGGCCGCAGCTCGCATAATGTCGGAGCGGATGCGGATGAGCGTGCGCATGCTGCTCGCGGCCGCCCTGCTTGCGCTTATTCCCCTCGCGGGAATGGCCAGGACGGCCGCGCCCATGGCGGCTGATCCGGCGCTGGAGCTGCGCCTGATGACCCTGGCGGCGGAACTGCGCTGTCTGGTATGCCAGAACCAGACCCTGGCGGAGTCGAACGCAGAACTGGCGGTGGATCTGAGAAACGAGATTCGCGAGCAGATGCGACGGGGTGCAAGTGACCAGGACGTGATCGATTATCTGGTCGCGCGCTATGGCGACTTCGTGCTTTACCGGCCACCGTTGAAAGCCAGCACGCTGCTCTTGTGGTCCGGACCGGCGATCCTCTTTTTGGTTGGAATCAGCCTGCTGCTACGCACGCTGATGCGCCGCCGCGGGCAGATCGCACCGACGCCGCTCAGCGCGGCCGCGCGCGCGCGCGCGCAGGAATTGCTCGGGACAAACAGCGCGGAGGAACCATCGTGACAACCTTTTGGATCATCGCCGCGGCGCTGGCGTTCATAGCGCCGCTGTTCGTTGCATTGCCGCTCCTGAAAAGCCACCTAAGGCCTGGCCTCGGCGATGCGGGCACCGCACTGAAGGTCTCGGTATATCGCGATCAACTCGCGGAACTGGGAGAGGATAGGCGCGCCGGAAGGCTGGGCGACGATCAATACGAGCAGGCGCGCGGCGAACTCGAAAATCGGCTGCTTGAAGAGGTGCCCGGGGCCGGCGCGCCCGTGGCCCCGCCGGCGCAACGGCGTCATCGCGCGGCGGCCATCGCCGCGGTTGTTGCGGTGCCGCTGCTTGCGGTCTTCTTGTATCTCGCGCTCGGCAACCCAGCCGCGTTACGCCCGCAGCAAAGCGACGCTGCGCATGGTCTTGGCCAGCAGCAAATGGACGCGATGATCGCGCGGCTCGCGGCACGCCTGGAAAAAAACCCGCAAGACGCCAAGGGCTGGGTCATGCTGGCACGGGCGCAAACTGTTCTGGGCCGGTTCGACGAGGCGACCTCGGCCTACGCCAAGTCGGTGGCGCTATTCCCAGATGACGCGCAATTGCTTGCAGACTATGCCGACGCGCTGGCGATGGCCCAGGGCGGACGGCTGCGGGGCGAGCCGGAAAAACTTGTCGAGCGCGCGCTCCGCTCCGATCCGGACAACGCGAAAGCGCTGGCGCTGGCGGGGACCGTCGCGTTCGATGACAAGGACTTCGCACTGGCCGTAAAGCATTGGGAGCGGCTGCGGCGCTTGACTCCCCCAGGCTCCGAATTCGCCAAATCGATCCAGGCAAGCATCGACGAGGCAATGAGCCTGTCGGGTGCGGTCGGCGGCGTGCGCCAAGCAAGCGGCGCGGCGGGAAGCACTCAGGCTTCAGCACGCCGATGAAACACGCCGACCGCCGAATGACGCTCGCGACCGAGCGCAACCTGTCCCGAAAAGCCCGATGGCCGGTGCTGCCGTTCGGAATGTACTCGACGAAACCCCAGTAGAAACCCGTGTTGGTACATCCTCAATTCGATCCCGTCGCGCTCAGCCTGGGACCGGTCGCCATACGCTGGTACGGACTGATGTATCTGGCCGGGTTCGCGCTGTTCGCCTGGTTGGGCCGCGTCCATGCGCGCCGCCAGGGCGGCGTTGTCTCCGCCAACGATATCGACGACCTGCTGTTCTACGGCATGCTCGGCGTGATCCTCGGCGGACGGCTTGGATACGTGCTGTTCTACAAAGCGGGCTACTATTTCGCCCACCCCTTGGAAATCCTCATGGTGTGGCACGGCGGAATGAGCTTCCACGGCGGTTTTCTGGGCGTGCTGATTGCCGTCTGGATGTTCGCGCGCATGCGCCTCCGCAACTGGTTCGACGTGACCGATTTTCTGGCGCCGCTGATCCCGCTGGGCCTGGCCGCGGGTCGCCTGGGCAATTTCATTAACGCTGAGCTGCCCGGTCGGGTGACCGATGTGCCGTGGGCGATGGTATTCCCGAATGTCGATCTTCAGCCGCGCCATCCGTCTCAGCTCTACCAATTCGCGCTGGAGGGCGTCACGCTATTCCTGCTGCTGTGGTGGTTCTCCGCCAAGCCCCGGCCGCGGGCGGCGGTGTCCGCCGCGTTCCTAATCGGATACGGCGTGTTCCGTTTCGTCGCCGAGTTCGCCCGGCAGCCGGATACCTTCCTTGGCCTGCTCGCATTCGGAATGAGCATGGGGCAATGGTTGTCAGCGCCGATGATTGTTGCCGGCGTTGTGATGATGGCGTGGGCTTACCGCGATGATCGCGCCGCTGCCGGCGCGTAATCGGAAACAGGAACAGCGGGATCAGGCATGAACGACGGATTCTCCGATTACGGTTGGTGGTCGCTGGTGGTGATCAACTCGCTGATATTCATCGTGTTCGCGTTCAGCTTCACCCGGCCCAAATCGCCGCGGGATTGGCGCTCGTTCGGCGCGTTCTCCGCCTTTCTCGTCGCCCTCTTCACCGAGATGTACGGCTTTCCGCTCACCATCTATCTTTTCTCGGGATGGCTGTCGTCGCGATTTCCGGAGGTCGACTGGTTCGCCCACGATTCCGGGCACCTGCTGGAAATGATGTTCGGTTGGGGCGGCAACCCGCATATAGGGCCGTTTCATCTGGTGAGCACGGTGTTCGTTCTCGGCGGGTTTATTCTGCTCGCGTTGGCGTGGCGGGTGCTCTACCGCGCCCAGCGCGGACAGACGGTGGCGATGACCGGTCCCTACGCGCTGGTGCGACATCCTCAGTACGCCGCGTTCATTTTAATCATGTTCGGCTTCCTGCTGCAGTGGCCGACTCTGCTGACGCTGCTCATGTTTCCGATTCTGGTGTTCATGTACACGCGACTGGCACAGCACGAGGAGCGGGAAGCTCTGGCGGGACTGGGCGAGGAATACCGAGGCTACAGGAACCGGACGCCGGCTTTCTTCCCGGGTTTCGGCTCCAAGCTTAGACTGGGTACGGCCGTTTTGTTCATTTTGGCGCTGCCCGCGGTCATTGCGTTCACTTCCGCGCCGGATCGAATCGAAGGAAATGCCCCGGCACTGCGCCATGACCTGATCCAAGCCCATTTCGACGAACTGCGCCGGATGGGCACACGAAGATGACAACCATAGGCCCCGATTACGCTATGACCATCGACAACCGACCGGGCACGCGCAAGCGGTGCCGGACGCCTTCTATCGCCAATCCAATTTCGATCAACTATTTCAACGGGGGAACGACATGAGCAAATCCGCAAGTATCAGGTCAAGCGCTTCGACGAGAAAAGCGGCAAGGTTCCAGCCGGCCAAATCGCGATTTGCCAGGAACACGAAAATCATCATCGGTGCGGGCGCCGTCATCCTGGTCATTGGCGGCCTGGTCATCGCCGCCAAGCCGGAGCCGGGCAGCAAACAACCGGCAACCGTCGCCTCCAGTTCAACCGGCTCGGCGAGCTCAACCGGCAGTGCCGGTTCCACAGGTGGGCTGACCACGCCTCGAACGAAATTCAGTTTCGGTCCGATTTCGATGGCTCGCGGAAAGGTAACCCATCGCTACCCGATCAGGAACGCGGGCACCGAGCCGATATCCATCCGCAAGATTTACACCTCGTGCATGTGCACCACCGCCGCGCTGGTGAAGGGCGGAAAAACATCCGAAGCCTATGGGATGCCGGGCCATACCCCGATACCTACGATAAACGTACCGATGAATCCGAAGGAGGAGGCCTTTATCGAGGTGATTTTCGATCCTGCCGCTCATGGCCCCGCCGGAGTCGGCCCGATAGAACGAGTCGTGACCATAGAAAACAGCGCCGGGCCGCCGCTCGAACTCGCTTTTGCAGCCCTCGTTTCGCCGTAATCCCCATGACCAGGAAGCTCTCATTTCTTATCGCGGGCACCCTGCTTCTGTTCGGGCTGGTGATACTATTCCGGCTCGAGAACATCGGCACCACCGCGCTGTGGAATCTGAGCGAAGGCGGAACATGGCTGCTGCCGCTCATCGGCGTGGCGGCGCTTATCGACAGCATCAATCCGTGCGCGTTTTCGGTACTCCTGGTGACCATCGCCTTCCTGCTGAGCATCGGCAAGATCCGGTCGAGCGTCCTGGCAATAGGCGGCGCCTACATCCTGGGTATATTCCTGGTCTATCTGGTGATCGGACTTGGCTTGCTGCAGACGCTGCACATTTTCGACACGCCGCATTTCATGGCCAAGGTCGGGGCCTCGCTGCTAATCGTGCTTGGGTTGATCAACATAACCAAGGAGTTTGTCCCCGCCTTCCCGCTGAAACTCGGCATTCCCCGCGCCGCACACCAGAAAATTGCGGTGTTGATGGAAAAGGCATCGGTGCCCACTGCGGTCGCGCTCGGCGTACTCGTCGGCCTGTGCGAGTTTCCCTGCACCGGCGGGCCGTATCTGATGGTGCTCGGCCTGCTGCATGATCACGCGACCTATTACACCGGGGCAGCGTACCTGGTCATGTACAACCTCATCTTTATCCTGCCGCTGGTTCTTATGCTGTTGATTGCGAGCGATCAGACTTTGCTCGGCAAGGTGCAGGCGTGGCAACAGGGAGAAAGACAGGTGATGCGCTGGGGCGGCGGCCTGGCCATGGTCACGCTTGGCGTGGTCATCTTCGCGATTTAGCCCACGTGACAGCGATGCTTGCGACGAAAGCGGGGACGTAGGAAATCCCTTAATGAAAGGAATGACATGACCGAAGATATCATCGCGCCCGAGGCGCGCGTGCCGGGGCGTCGTACGCATCTGGCAGGGTACATACCGCTGCTCGTGTTTATCGTGATGGCGGTGTTCTTAGGCATCGGCCTCACCATGAACCCAAGGGACATTCCCTCGCCTCTGATTGGCAAGATGGTGCCTGAGTTCAGCCTGCCGCCGGTCAAGGGAGGCACTCTGGGACTTGCTAGCGCCGATCTGCGCGGCGAGGTGTCGATCGTCAACGTGTTCGCCTCATGGTGCGTCGCCTGTCGCGAGGAGCACCCGATCCTGATGGGAATCAAGGAGAAGGGCATCGTGCCGCTACACGGAATCAATTACAAGGACAAACCCGATGATGCGCGGGCATGGTTGGACGAAATGGGCGATCCCTATACGCGCATCGGGGCGGACATTTCCGGCCGGGTGGCGATTGATTGGGGGGTCTACGGCGTGCCCGAGACCTTTGTAATCGACCGCGACGGCCGTATTGCCTATAAGCAGATCGGAGCGGTAACGCCGGAGATACTGCGCGACAAGATCATGCCGTTAGTCACCAAGCTGCAGAAATGACAGTCGCAAGATTCATCGCGGAACGCTACGCTGGTCTCCCGTGGTCGCGGAGTCCTGGAATCGCCAGCCAGTCGATCGCCCATGGCTGATTTGACCGCAATCGCGGTTATGACGGCGTTCGGCGCGGGAATCATATCGTTCCTGTCCCCATGCGTGCTGCCCCTGGTTCCGGGCTATATCTCCTATGTCGCCGGCGATGCCCTCTCGCACGCCCGTCACGCGAACGAGCGCGCGCAACGACTCGCGGTGTTCGGCTTGAGCCTGTGCTTCGTGGCCGGGTTCTCGACCGTGTTCATCGCGCTCGGGGCCGGCGCCACCGCGCTCGGACAACTCCTGCTGAGCTACAAGAACGACGCGAACATTGTCGGCGGCATCATCGTGATCATTTTCGGCTTGTTCATGATCGGGATGGCGAAGCTGCCCTGGTTGCAACGCGATCTGCGCTTTCACGGCAATATCAAAGGGGCCCGCCCGCTCGGCGCTTATCTCATCGGACTGGCGTTTGCTTTCGGCTGGAGCCCATGCATCGGCCCGGTGCTGGGCGTGATTCTTACTTTCAGCGCGGCCACCGCCACGGTGTCCAATGGCATCGCGCTTCTAGCCGCTTATTCGCTGGGGCTGGGAGTCCCCTTCTTGGTCACCGCGCTATTCACGGGAGCGATGCTGAAACGGCTGAAGTCGATGCGGCGCACCGGGCGATGGTTGCAGGTCGGCGCGGGCGTCGCTATGGTTTTCATGGGCATCGCGATGATTACCGGCATGCTCACGGCGTTTGCTTTTTGGCTGCTCAAGACGTTCCCCGTGTTTTCGGCCATAGGCTAGAGGGCCGGCTCGCGCGCATAGTCGCGAAGCATATCTGCAAGGCCGTCTTTGCGGCGATGGCTGCCCGACCAATGCCGCGGGACGCGAACTCGCCTCAGGGGGCGCGCCATGGATCGGATTTGTAACGCAGCGTAACACGCCGCCCTGGCGCTACCTCAGCGTACAACAAGACAACGTGGCGCTTACATTCGCGTGATTGAATAGGAACCGATGCGGCCCGATGACCCGATGCAGGGCAAACGGTCTCGCAGAGTTCCGAAATTCACTCAATGGAGAATAGATCATGAAACGCGCAACGAAAATTGTAATCACTGTCGCGACAGCAATATCCCTCGGACTGGCGGCGGCCGCGGTCAGTGCGCATCCCTCTGGCTACGGCATGGGCTCCGGGATGATGGGCGGCTACGGGCAGGGCTACGGCATGGGCCCCGGGATGATGGGTGGTTACGGTCCGGGCCAAGGCATGGGCCCCGGGATGATGGGTGGTTACGGTCCGGGCCAAGGCATGGGTCCGCAGGCCATGTACAACACCTACTCGGGCAACGCGAATGAAGGTCTTGCGGCGCTGAAGGCGGAGCTGGGAATCACGGCCAAACAGGATGCCGCCTGGCAGGCATTCGTCAAGAACGCCCAACAACAGAACGAAAACAGGCAGGCATGGTTCGCCAAGATGCGCGAAGCGCGCAGCGCCGTCTCGGCGCCGGAACTGCTGGCGCAGCAAACGGAGCACATGAAGCAGCGCCAGACCG
>MERK01000011.1:10118-10907 GCA_001770575.1 Betaproteobacteria bacterium RIFCSPLOWO2_12_FULL_64_23 | reverse complement strand
ATACCGGCCCGGCAATCTTCTCCACCAGCTTGCCCGAGAGTTCGTAGCTCAATTGAAATTCTATTTTGCACGCCTGCTCGGACAGCGCGACGAAGCGCCAGTAGCCATCCAGGTGCTTGAACGGGCCGTTGACCAGTTTCATATCGATCAGGGCCCCCGCATCCATCTGATTCTCGGTGGTGAAGTGCAGGCGCAAGCCGTGATAGTTGACATGCAGCGTTGCCGCGGCCCTGTGCGCGTCCAGCTGCCGCACCTCGGTGCCGCTGCACCAGGGCAGAAACTGCGGATAAGCGTCCACGTCCGCGACCAGAGCGTACATCCTCGCCGCGCTATGGCCGATCAGAACTGATTTTTCCACCATGGCCATGAAGACGCGGCGCAACTGTTAAAATTACCGAATTGTACCAACACTGCTCTCATGAAGATCGCACAGAACAAAAAAGCCTTTCACGACTACTTCATCGAGGAGCGTTATGAAGCCGGTCTGGTGCTCGAAGGCTGGGAAGCCAAAGCCATCCGCGCCGGTCGGGTGCAACTCAAGGACGCCTATGTGCTGATCCGCGGCGGGGAAATCTACATGGTCGGCGGCCACATCAGCGCCCTGCCCACGGCCTCCACGCATATCAATCCCGACCCTGTGCGCACGCGCAAGCTGTTGCTCCATGGCGGGGAAATCCAGCACCTGATCGGCAAGGTGGAGCGCGCCGGCTACACCCTGGTGCCGCTCGATCTGCACTACAAGAACGGCAGAATCAAGATCGACATCGGCCTAGCGCGCGGCAAGAAACA
>MERK01000011.1:0-10109 GCA_001770575.1 Betaproteobacteria bacterium RIFCSPLOWO2_12_FULL_64_23 | reverse complement strand
CGCAGGCGCCGCATTTGGAGGCAACCCGAAGGGACGGGGGATAATTTGGGACGCCGCGCGGCGTTGCTCGTCGCTTGTTTGGAATGACCAAACGGCGCTCCTCGCGCCTTGCGCTGCATCCCAAATTACCCCCGTCGCGCTCATGTGCTGAATGTCAACAGGCCCTAGGTCAATCAACCTCGTTGCCGCACCTGTTCGAACAGGCAGATTGCCGCGGCCGCCGCCACGTTTAACGACTCGGTGCCGCCGGGCATGGGGATGCGCACCTGCTCGGCCGCGGCGGCACTCAGCGCCGTGCTCAGGCCCGATCCCTCGTTGCCGAATGCCCACGCAAGCGGGCCGCGCAAATCGGCCTGGTAAAGGGATTTACCCGCGTGGCTGCTGGCGCAAATCAGCCGTCCTGACAGCCTGCCAACGGCAGCGGGCAGATCGACGCTGTCGAATAGTTCGAGGCTGAAATGCGCACCCATCCCGGCGCGCAGCACCTTGGGCGACCAGGCGAAGGCACAACCTTGGGAAAGCAGGACGGTGGAAATCCCCGCAGCTGCCGTGCTGCGCAGGATGGAGCCGAGGTTGCCCGCGTCCTGGATGTTTTCCAGCATCACGCAGCGCTCGATCCGATGCGGCAAGGGGCCGGCTTTGGGCGTGCGTATCAGCGCGATGATCCCGGTCGGCGCCGCGACCTGGGCGACCTCGTTGAATAGCGAATCGGCGAGCACCATCACGCCTTGGCCGGAGGCGCCCGCCGCCAGTCGGGCCGTTTCCGCGTTGGCCGCGCCGCTTTCGCTCAGAATGAGCTGCTCGGGCACGCCGCCGCTCGCGCCATAGGCCGAGATCAAATGCATGCCGTCGAGCAGCGCCAGGCCCGCCTTGCGCCGCTCGCGCGTGGAAGTGGCGAGCTGGCGCAGCAGTTTGAAGCGCGGGTTGTCGCGCGAACGTATCAGCTTCATGTCGCCCGCGCCCGAGCGCGTCCCCTGCGCGGCTGCGCCGCCTGGTGGGTAATATTGAATTGCTCTAAGATACGCATGCTTGAATAAGATGACGGCGCGACAAGTCTAACCGAGAACCTTCAGGGTGAAAATTGCAATCGTCACGCCGGCGGCCGCCGGGTCGCGCACCGGCAACCGCCACACGGCGCAGCGCTGGGCCGCGATGCTGCGCACCGCCGGACACAAAGTCAGGGTAACCACCGAATGGGACGCGGCGGCAGCCGACGTCCTGATCGCATTGCATGCCCGCCGCAGCCATCCGTCCATCCTGCGCTTTCGCGAAACGCATGCGGACGGCGCTCTGGTCGTGGTGCTCACCGGGACCGATCTGTATCGCGACATACGCTACGACGCAAGCGCCCAGCTGTCGATGAAACTGGCGCAGCGGCTGGTAGTGCTGCAGGACGAGGGTTTGAAGGAGTTGCCGCGCCAGTTTCGCGTCAAAGCCCGCGTGGTATACCAGTCGGCGCAGGTGAAAGCCAAGGCGGTCCCGCCCGAAAAAGTGTTTCGCGTCTGCGTCCTCGGCCATTTGCGCGAGGAGAAAGATCCTTTCCGCGCCGCTCTGGCGTTGAAGCTCATCCGGCCGCAGGAAAAAATGGAACTGGTGCACCTGGGTAGGCCCATGTCCGCGGCGATGACGGCGCAGGCGAAGACCCTGATGGCCGACGACCCGCGCTACCGTTGGCTGGGCGGCGTGCCGCACTGGCGCGCGCTAGGCTGGCTCGGCCGCAGCCACCTGATGGTGATCAGTTCGCGCATGGAAGGCGGCGCAAACGCGATTGCGGAAGCCGTGTGCAGCGGGGTGCCGGTGCTCGCGTCCGCGATCCCCGGCAACATCGGCATGCTGGGCGCAGGCTATCCTGGCTATTACGCGCCCGGGGATGAAAAAGCGCTGGCCAAACTGCTGACCAAGGCGATGCGGCACCAAGCGTATTACCATTCGCTCAAGCGCGGAATCGCGGCGCGGCGGCATTTGTTCCGGCCGCAAAGCGAACAGGCCAGCCTGATGCGCCTGTTGCGCGAACTCGCCTGAGCGTCGCCGATCGGTGGAATCCGGGAAGGCGGCAATTGTTCAACCTTGGAGCAGCTTGCGTATCGGCGCGTAGCTGCGGCGGTGAATTTCGCACACGCCGTGCCGCTCCAGGGCGGCGAGATGGGCGGCAGTCGGGTAGCCCTTGTGCCGATCCAGTCCATAACGCGGGTAGAGCTGGTGCAGCCGCAGCATTTCCGCGTCGCGCGACGTTTTGGCCAGAATCGATGCGGCAGAAATCGCCGGGATCTTGCTGTCGCCCTTGACGATGGCCTTGACCGGATATCCGATCAGGGGACAGCGGTTACCGTCGACCAGCACTTCGCCAGGGGCTACGCTCAATCGCTCCACCGCGCGGCGCATGGCCAACAAGGTCGCCTGCAGGATATTGATGGCGTCGATCTCGGCCACCGAGGCCGAGGCGATCGCCCAGGCGAGCGCGTGCCGGCGTATTTGTTCAGCCAGTTCCAGGCGCCGCGTCGCCGACAGAACTTTGGAATCGGCCAGGCCGGGGATGTGCGCGGCCGGGTCGAGGATCACGGCGGCGGCGTAGACCGGGCCGGCCAGCGGCCCCCGCCCCGCTTCGTCCACGCCGCATATGAGGATCATGCGACCGGATTCATGCGACTGCGCGCGCGAGCAAAGGCAGCACCGCCCTGGCGGCCTGCTCCGCGGTGTCGCACTTGAGCTGGCGGTGGATGACGGCGAAGCGCTGCGCCAGGCGCGCGCGCACCACGCTGTCGTTGAGTGCGTTGTGCAGGGCCTGTGCCAGGTTTTCCGGGGTGGCGTCGTGCTGCAGCAACTCGGGCACCACAAACTCTCCGGCCAGGATGTTGGGCAAGCCGATGTAAGGCAGATAGCCCATGCGCCGCATCAACAGCCAACTGGCCGCGGCCATCTTGTAGGCGATCACCATGGGTTTCTTCAGCAGCGCCGCCTCAAGGGTGGCGGTGCCGCTCGCCACCAGAGCGACGTCGGCGGCGGCGAGCGCGTCCCGTGCGTGGCCGAACAGCATGGTCAGAGGCAGTTCGGCCGCGTTGTTCCGATGCAGGGCGGCCTCGAAAATTTCGCGTGTTTCGCGGTTGACCAGCGGGACCAGAAACAAGGGTTGCTCGATTCTTTGCGCCAGCAGTTTGGCCGTCGCGATGAAGGTGTCCGCCATGTAGCGCAATTCGGACTGGCGGCTGCCCGGCAGCAGCGCAATCACCTTGCGTTGCGGCGCGATCTTGAGCTGGGCGCGGGTGCTCGCAGTCTGATCCTGCTGCGGAATCAGATCGGCAAGCGGATGACCGACATAGGTGGCGGCAACGCCCACCTTGCGGTATATCGCCTCCTCAAACGGAAACAGCGTCAGCACCTGGTCGACCGAGCGCGCAATGGCTGCGATTCGGCCGCCGCGCCAGGCCCAGATCGAGGGGCTGACATAGTGCACCACCGGTACGCCGGCGCGCTTCAGACCGGCTTCCAGGCCCAGATTGAAATCCGGCGCGTCGACGCCTATGAACAGCTGCGGCTGCGCTTCGAGCAAGGCCAGTCTTAGCTTGCGCCGCATCCATACGAGGCCCGGATAGTGCCGCAGCACCTCGGCATAGCCGCGCACCGCCAGGCGTTCCATCGGAAACAGGGTAGCCAAACCCGCAGATTGCATTTTCGGGCCGCCGATGCCGATAAACCTGGCGCCCGGCAGGTGTGTTCGCAATGCCGCAATCAAATGCGCGCCCAACAGGTCACCCGAGGCCTCCCCGGCGACCATGCCGATGGTGAGCTGCCTCGCGCTCACGTCAGCGCACGATCCCTCGGGTCGAACCTTGCAGAAAATCGGCGAGCAGTCCGATTTCGGCGCAAGTCCCGGCTTGCTCGGCAAGCTGCGCTTGGGCTTGATCCAGCGTCAGGCCGGATTTATAGAGCGTCTTGTACGCACGTTTGATCCCGGCCAGCGCCGCGGCGGAGAAGCCGCGCCGGCGCAGCCCCTCGGTATTGATGCCGTAGGGCTTGGCCGTGTCCCCTGCCGCCATCACGTAAGGCGGCAGGTCGTGCACCAGGACCGTGGCGATGGCGGTGAAACTGTGGGCGCCGATGCGCACGAACTGGTGCACGCCGGTAAAGCCGCCGAGTATGGCGTGATCGCCGACATGCACGTGGCCGGCGAGCTGGGCGTTGTTGGCAAAAATAGTATGGTCGCCGATCTGGCAGTCGTGCGCGAGGTGCACATAAGCCATGATCCAGTTGCCGCTGCCGAGGCGGGTCACGCCCGCGTCCTGCGCGGTGCCGCAATTGAAAGTGCAGAATTCGCGTATGTTGTTGCCGTCGCCGATTTCCAGCCGCGTCGGTTCGTCCGCGTATTTCTTGTCCTGTGGCACCGCACCCAGCGAACAGAACTGAAAAATGCGGTTGTCCCTGCCGATGCGGGTATGCCCTTCGATCACCACATGCGGACCGATCCAGGTGTCGTTACCGATCTCGACATGCTCGCCAATGATGCTGTAGGCGCCGATGCTGACGTTTGCACCCAGCCTGGCGCCGGAATGGACGATGGCACTCGGGTGAATCATTATATCGGGCGCAGGGTGCAAAGCAGCTCGGCTTCGGCCACGAGCGTCTCGCCCACATAGGCCTTTCCGGCGTACTTGACCACGTTGCGTACCGTCCTTTCGATGCTCACTTCCAGCACCAGCTGGTCCCCCGGCATGACCGGTTTCTTGAAGCGCGCCCGGTCGATGCCGGCAAAAAAGTACACGGATTTGTCGTCCGGTTTGATGCCCATGGTGCGAAACGACAGTATCGCCGCCGCCTGGGCCATGGCCTCGACGATCAGCACGCCGGGCATCACTTTGTAATAGGGAAAATGGCCGTTGAAATAGGGTTCATTGACGCTGACGTTTTTCAGCGCCCGGATGCGCTTGCCCAACTCACACTCGATCACGCGGTCAATCAGCAGGAAGGGATATCGGTGCGGCAGGTACTCAAGGATTTCCTGGATGTTCAAACTTTCTTCTCCCGCGTTGACAGACGTTGCTCCATGCTGCGCAAGCGTTCGCGCAGCGAATCCATATTGTGCAGCAAGGCCATATGGCGCGCCCAGCTGCGGCTGTCTTCGGCCGGGTGGCCGCCGTAGGTTCCGGCTTTCCGGATCGACTTGGTGACCACGGTCGCGGCGTGGATGACGACACGATCGGCGATATCGAGGTGTCCCACGATAGCGGCGGCGCCGCCGATCATGCAGTGTTTGCCTATGCGCGTGCTGCCGGCGATGCCGGTGCAGCCGGCGATCGCAGTGTGCGCGCCGACGCGCACGTTGTGCCCGATCTGGATCAGATTGTCCAGCTTGACTCCATCTTCGACTACGGTGTCATCCAGCGCGCCACGATCTATGCAAGTGTTGGCGCCGATCTCGACGTCGTCGCCGATCAGCACGCCCCCTGCCTGCGGGATCTTGCGCCAGGTGTCCTGGTCCAACGCAATGCCGAAGCCATCGGCGCCTATCACCGCGCCCGAATGCACCAGCGCACGCCGGCCCAGGCGACAACCCGCGTAGACCGTGACGTGCGCATGCAAGCGGCTGGCGGCGCCGATCTCGACCGCATCGCCGAGGTAGCAGCCGGCACCGATCACCACCCCCTTGCCCAGCTTCACGCCGCGGCCGACATACGCCCCGGCGCCGATGCTGGCGCTGGCCGGAATCCTGGTGCCGCGTTCGACTACCGCGGTCCTGTGCACCCCGGGCTTGATTGCCTGTGGCGGATTGAACAGAGCCGAGACTTGGGCGAAATACAGATAAGGATCATCGCAGACGATGCGCGGCAGCTGGGTAAGGCCGCTGTCGGCTCTGCCCAGGATCACCGCGCCGGCGCGCGTGCCGGCGAGCTGTTTGCGGTACTTGCCATGGCTGAGAAAGCCGATATGCTGCCTGGCGGCGTTCTCGAGTGTCGCAACCTGGCTGATCGGCGTGCGCGGGTCGCCGATTATCTCCCCACCGAAACGTTCGACGATCTGGGCCAGGCGGTATTTCTTGGCCTTAGCCATCGCCGCTGACTATTTCCCTGCCGGCTTGTCTTCCAGTGCCTTGATCACTTTGTCAGTGATGTCGATGCGCGGACTGGCGTAGACCGCCTCCTGGAAGATGATGTCGTATTTCTCCGACTCGGCAATGGCCTTGATCGTGCGGTTGGCGCGCTCGAGCACCGCGGCGAGTTCCTCGTTGCGCCGCTGGTTGAGATCCTCGCGGAATTCGCGCTGCTTGCGCTGGAAATCCTTATTCATATCGCCGAATTCGCGTTCCTTGGTGCGGCGCTCGGTTTCGGTCATGGTGACCGAATTCTTGTCCAGGCTTTCCTGCAGCTTGCGAATCTGCTCGGCCATCTTCTGCATCTCCTGGTCGCGCTTGGCGAATTCCTGTTCGATCTTTTTCTGCGCGCGCACCGCGGGAGCGGCGTCACGAAACACCCTTTCGGTGCTGACGAACCCGATCTTGAACTCGGCGGCGGCAGCGCTGCCGCCGATCAGTACACCCAACGCGATAAGTACTAGTTTTTTCAACCTGATCTCCTCAAACCCTAAAAGACCTGCCCCAACTGGAACTGCAGGCGCTGGATCCTGTCCTCTGCCTTGGCGTTGAGCGGGAAGCCATAACTCAAGCGCAACGGGCCCACGGGCGAATTCCAGCTGAACGACATGCCGGTCGAATAGCGCAATTCGGACAAATGCATCTTCTCAGCGGCAGCGTACACCTGACCGGCGTCGACGAACAGACTCAAGCGCATCGAACGGTCCACCCCCGTTCCCGGCATCGGGAACAGCACTTCGACGTTTCCGACCAGGCGCTTGGTGCCGCCCAGGGCGGAGCCGGATTCATCACGCGGGCCGAGGGAGTACGAATCGTAGCCGCGCACCGAGGTGACGCCGCCCGCATACAGGTTCTTGTAAAACGGCAGCGGTTTTCCGCCCATACCCTCGGCCACCCCGATCTCGCCGTTGAGCATCAGGGTATACGTGCGCGATAGCGGGTAATACCACTGCACCTGCTCGGTGAGTTTGTAGTATTTCAACGTTCCGCCAGGCAGTCCGGCCTCCAGGCTGGCCCGCAGCACGGCGCCCCGGGTCGGCACAAGCGCGCTGTCGCGTTGATCGCGTATCCAGCCTATTGACCCGGTAATAGAGTTGTTGTTCTTGCCGAATATGTTGACAAAATCCTGGTAGCTTCGCGGACTGCTCTGATCGATGCCGAGTTTGGTATTCTCGGCGCCAAGACCGAAGCCGAGGTTATCCAACTCGGTCAGCGGAACGCCGTAGCGCACGCCTCCGCCGACGGTGCTCGTCGTGTAATAGCCCAGCCCCAGCTGGGAGGCGTCGGTGTTGCGGTCGTAGATGTCGAAGCCGCGGCTGACGCCGTCCACCGTGTAATAGGGGTCGGTGTAGCTCAAACCGATGTTGCGGCTGATCTTGCTCGTGCTGAGTTGCGCGGCGATGTGTTTGCCGCTGCCAAAAATGTTCTGCTGCGTGATCGAGCCGCTCAGTATCAACTTCTCCGTGGATGAAAAGCCGGCGCCGACGGTGATGGCGCCGGTCGGCTTTTCCTTGATCTTGAAATTCACATCCACCTGGTCCGACGTGCCGGGCACGGCCGGCGTCTCGACTTCGATTTCCGAGAAATACTGCAGGCGATCCAGGCGCTGCTTCGACTTCTGTATCTTGTCGCTGTCGTAGTAGGCGCCCTCGAGTTGGCGCATTTCGCGGCGCACTACTTCATCGCGGCTGCGGGTATTGCCCGAGATATTGATCCGGTGCACGTACACTCGCCGGCCCGGGTCGATCATTATCGTCAGAGCGACACGCTTTGCAACCTTGTCCAATTCGGGAACCGCGTTGGCGTTGGCAAAGGCGTAACCCTCATTACCCAGCCGGTCGGTGATCTTCTTCGTGCTCTCGCTGAGCTTCTGGCGCGAGAAGGTCTCGCCTGGCTTCAATTGGATCAGCCCGCGCAATTCGGCCTCCGGCAGCAACATCTCGCCGCCGAGCTTGACATCCGACACGGTGTATTTTTCGCCTTCGGTGACATTTATCGTGATGTAGATGTCTTTCTTGTCCGGCGTGATCGATACCTGCGTCGAATCGATATCGAACTCGAGGTAGCCATTGTTGAGATAACGGGAGCGCAGGGTCTCCAGGTCGCCGGACAATTTCTGCTTCGAATACTGGTCGTTCTTGGTGTACCAGGTGAGCCACCCCGGCGTCTGCAGCACGAACAGCTGCAGCAGATCCTTTTCCCTGAACGCCTTGTTACCGATGATATTGATTTCGCGGATCTTGGTGACGTCGCCTTCGTTGACGGAAAAACTGACACCCACGCGATTGCGTTCGAGCGGCGTGACCGTGGTGATCACGCTGGCGCCGTAGCGTCCGCGCGCGAGGTATTGGCGCTTGATCTCCTGCTCCGCCTGATCGAGCAGCGCCTTGTCGAAAGACCGTCCCTCCGCCAGTCCGATTTCGCTCAGCCCCTTGCGCAATGCGTCCTTGTCGAATTCCTTGTTGCCGATGAAGTCGATCTGCGACACGGCCGGGCGTTCCTCGACCAGCACGACCAGCACGTCGCGTTGGACTTCCAGGCGCACGTCCTTGAAGAATCCGGTCGCAAACAAGGCCTTGATCGCCGCGGCCGCTTTTTCATCGGTCATGGTTTCGCCGACCTTGACCGGGAGATAGCTGAATACCGTGCCGGCCTCGATGCGCTGGATGCCTTCGACGCGGATATCGCGTACGACGAAGGCATCGAATGCGTGCGCGACGCCGATCCACAGGCAGATGAATGCGAGGACGACGTATCTGCTCATGTTCACGTTCAGCCGGAGATCAAGCGGTTAATATCGTTATAAAAGGCAAACGCCATCAGCACCAGCAACAGGGACAGACCGAGTTTCTGGCCGATTTCCATCATCCGATCCGACACCGGGCTACCTTTGAAAATTTCGACCGTATAATACATCAAATGCCCCCCATCCAATAAGGGAATCGGCAGCAGATTGAGTACGCCGAGGCTGATGCTGATCAGCGCCAGAAAATTCAGGTACGAAACCAGCCCGAGCTGCGCCGATTGGCCGGCATAATCGGCGATGGTCACCGGCCCGCTGAGATTCTTCCATGACACCTGCCCGACCAGCATCCGTCCAAGCATTTTCAGACTGAACACGGACATGTCCCAGGTCTTTTGCGCCGCCTTCGCCAGAGCGCTTGCGGCACCGTAGCGTACCACGGTAACGAGTTCGTCCAGTGCCTGCGGGTCGAGCCGCACCGCCGCGCCTATGCGCCCCACGGCCGAACCGTCCTGCTGCACCGTTTCGGGAACAAGCGTCAGCTCGCGCGCGTCGCTTCCGCGCTGGAACGTGAGTCGCAGTTCGAGCCCCGGATGGCTGCGCACAAGCTGCACCAATTCATTCCAGGAAACGATAGTCCTGCCATTGGCTGCGAGGATCTGGTCACCCGGTCGCAGGCCCGCCTGCTCGGCCACGCCGCCGGCCACGACCTCGCCGATTACCGGTTTGATCTCCGGCCGATAGAGCCTCAAGCCGATCAGGGCCAGCGTATCGCCTTCAAGCTGCTCCGCGTCGAAGGACGATAGATCAAGCGTGCGCCAACTGAGCTGGCTGTTTCGGTTGAGCACCTCCACCTTTACCTGCTGGCGCTCCAGCGCGAGTTGCAGCATGCGCCAGCGCAGGTCCTGCCAGGACGCGATCGGCTCGCCATTGACGGCACGTATGGTTTCGCCCGTCTCGAAGCCGGCGCTTGCAGCCGGTGTGTGCGGCTGCGGCAAGCCCACCATCGGCCGCGCTTCCTGCACGCCGTGCATGAACAGCAGCCAGTACAGCAATATCGCAAACAAAAAATTGGCGAGCGGCCCGGCGATGACCACGGCGTAACGCCGCCACACGTTCTGCCGGTTGAAGGCGCGGTCGAGTTCCTGCGGCGCCACCTCGCCCTCGCGCTCGTCCAGCATCTTAACGTAACCGCCCAGCGGCACCGCGGCCACCACCCATTCGGTCTGATCGCGCCCGAATCGCTTTTTCCACAGCGGCAAGCCGAAGCCGATCGAAAAACGC
>MERK01000010.1 GCA_001770575.1 Betaproteobacteria bacterium RIFCSPLOWO2_12_FULL_64_23 | reverse complement strand
TCGGCACTGGCGCTGGTGCACCAGCGTTACTCCACCAACACCTTTCCCACCTGGGACCTGGCGCATCCGTTCCGCCTGATCGCCCACAACGGCGAGATCAACACGCTGCGCGGCAACGTCAACTGGATACGCGCGCGGCAGCAGGCGATCTCCAGTCCGATCCTCGGCGCGGACCTGAACAAGGTCTGGCCGCTGATCTACGACGGTCAGTCGGACTCGGCCTCGTTCGACAACGCGCTCGAACTCCTGGTGATGGCAGGCTACTCGCTCGCGCACGCGATGATGCTGCTGATCCCCGAGGCCTGGGAAAAACACACTGCCATGGACGCCAACCGGCGCGCCTTCTACGAATACCATGCGGCGATGATGGAGCCCTGGGACGGCCCTGCGGCCGTCGCCTTCAGCGATGGCCGCCAGATCGGCGCCACGCTGGACCGCAACGGCCTGCGGCCGGCGCGCTACATCGTCACCGACGACGATCTGGTGATCATGGCCTCCGAAGCCGGCGTGCTGCCGATACCCGAGGAAAAGATCGTCAAGAAATGGCGCCTGCAGCCGGGCAAGATGTTCCTGATCGACGTCGAGCGCGGGCACATCATCGACGACCAGGAATTGAAGGAGACCCTGGCCGCGGCGAAGCCTTACCGCGAGTGGATAGAGCGCATTCGCATCAGGCTCGACGAAGTGGAAAGCGACAAACAGCAGCCCGAACGCTCGGAGGTGTCGCTGCTCGATCGCCAACAGGCCTTCGGATATACGCAGGAGGAGCTCAAGTTCCTGATGCTGCCGATGGCCGCGGCGGCGGAAGAAGCCATCGGCTCCATGGGCAACGACTCGCCGCTGGCGGTGCTGTCGGACCGGAACAAGACCCTGTACCACTACTTCAAGCAGCTGTTCGCCCAGGTGACCAACCCGCCGATCGACCCGATCCGCGAGGATCTGGTGATGAGCCTGGTAAGTTTCATCGGCCCGAAACCAAATCTTCTGGGCATCGACGAGATCAATCCGCCGATCCGGCTCGAGGTCAGCCAGCCGGTGCTCGATTTCTACGAGATGGACAAGATCCGGCACATCGACCGCAACACCGAAGGCAAGTTCAAGTCGTTCGAACTCGACATCACCTACCCTATAGCCTGGGGCAACGAGGCGATCGAGGCGCGCCTGGCGAGCCTGTGCGCCCAGGCCGAAGACGCGGTTCGCGCCGGCTACAGCATGATCATCATTTCCGACCGGCGGCTGGATCGCGACAATGTCGCTATTCCGGCGCTGCTGGCGCTCTCGGCCGTGCACCAGCACCTGGTGGCCAAAGGCCTTCGTACCAGCGCGGGGTTGGTGGTGGAAACCGGCTCGGCGCGCGAAGTGCATCATTTCGCGCTGCTGGCAGGCTACGGCGCCGAAGCGATCCACCCCTACCTCGCGCTCGAGTCCCTGCTCAACATGCAGGACCTCCTGCCCGCCGGTATCGATAGCGGCAAGGCGATCAGGAATTTCGTCAAGGCCATCGGCAAGGGTCTGCTGAAGGTGATGTCGAAGATGGGCATTTCCACCTACATGTCTTACACCGGCGCGCAGATCTTCGAGGCGGTCGGCCTGTCGCGCGAACTGGTCGACAAGTATTTCACCGGCACCGCGTCCAACATCGAAGGCATCGGCTTGTTCCAGGTGGCGGAGGAGGCGATACGCGTGCACCGGCAGGCGTTCGGCGCCGATCCGGTCCTGGCCGAGGCGCTCGACGCAGGCGGCGAATACGCGTTCCGTATCCGCGGCGAAGAGCACATGTGGACGCCGGAGGCGATCGCCAAGCTGCAGCACGCGACCAGGCAGTCGAGTTTCGGAACCTACAAGGAATACGCGCAAATCATCAACGACCAGTCCAAGCGGCATATGACTTTCCGCGGCCTGTTCGAGTTCAAGTTCGGGCAGATGCAGCCGGTCCCGCTCGAACAAGTCGAGCCGGCGCAAGAAATCGTCAAGCGCTTTGCCACCGGCGCCATGTCTCACGGTTCGATCTCGATCGAGGCGCATACCACGCTGGCCCTGGCCATGAACCGCATCGGCGGAAAATCCAACACCGGCGAGGGCGGCGAAGATCCCAAGCGCTACGCGCTGGCGAAGTCGGGCGAAACGCTCGCCTTGCGCCTGGGCCGGCACAACGTCGAGCGCGACCTCGCGCTCAATGAAGGCGATTCGCTGCGCTCCAAAATCAAGCAGGTCGCCTCGGGCCGCTTCGGCGTCACCGCCGAGTACCTGGCGCACGCCGACCAGATCCAGATCAAAATGGCCCAGGGCGCCAAACCGGGCGAAGGGGGTCAGCTGCCCGGCCACAAAGTGTCCGAGTACATCGCGCAAATCCGTTACTCCGTGCCTGGCGTGGGTCTGATTTCGCCGCCGCCGCATCACGACATCTACTCGATCGAAGATCTGGCGCAGCTGATTCACGACCTGAAGAACGCCAATCCCAAGGCCTCGATCAGCGTCAAGCTCGTGTCCGAGGTCGGTGTGGGCACGGTGGCCGCGGGTGTGGCGAAGGCCAAGTCCGACCATGTCACCATTTCCGGTCACGACGGCGGCACCGGCGCTTCGCCCTGGTCTTCGATCAAGCACGCCGGCACGCCGTGGGAGCTGGGCCTGGCTGAAACGCAGCAGACGCTGGTGTTGAACCGGCTGCGCGGCCGCATCGCGGTGCAGGTCGACGGCCAGATCAAGACCGGGCGCGACGTGATCATCGGCGCCATGCTCGGCGCCGATGAATTTGGTTTCGCCACCGCGCCGCTGGTGGTTCAGGGCTGCATCATGATGCGCAAATGCCACCTCAACACCTGTCCGGTGGGCGTGGCGACGCAGGATCCGGCCTTGCGCAGGAAATTCCAGGGCAAGCCCGAGCACGTGGTCGACTACTTCTTCTTCGTCGCCGAAGAGGCGCGCGAAATCATGGCCGCGCTCGGCGTGCGCAGCATGCGCGAGCTGATCGGCCGCTCCGATCTGCTCGAAATGAGAAAAGGCATCGAGCACTGGAAGGCAAAGGGGCTGGATTTCTCGCGCATTTTCGCGCAACCGCGGGCTGGCGCCGAGGTGGCGCGCTACCAGTGCGAGGAACAGGACCATAATCTCGCGGGCGCGCTCGATCACCGCTTGATCGAGCTTGCCCAGCCAGCACTGGAACGCGGACAGAAGGTCGCGATAGACATGCCAATCCGCAACATCAACCGCACGGTCGGCACCATGTTGTCGTGGGAAGTCGCGCGGCGCCATGGCCATGCAGGCCTCGCCGATGACGCCATACACGTCACGTTTGCCGGCAGCGCCGGACAGAGCTTTGGCGCGTTTCTGGCGAAGGGCATCACGCTCGACCTGATCGGCGACACCAACGACTACTGCGGCAAAGGGCTCTCCGGCGGGCGCATCGTGGTGCAGCCCTCGCCCAAGTTTCGCGGCAGGCCGTCGCAGAACATCATCGTCGGCAACACGGTGTTGTACGGCGCGATTGCGGGCGAGGCCTATTTCCGCGGCGTCGCCGGCGAACGCTTTGCGGTGCGCAACTCCGGCGCAAGCGCGGTGGTCGAGGGCACGGGCGACCACGGCTGCGAGTACATGACCGGCGGCACGGTGGTGGTGCTGGGGATGACCGGGCGCAATTTCGCCGCCGGCATGTCGGGCGGCATTGCCTACGTCCTCGACGAGGACGGGAGCTTCGCGCAGCGCTGCAACGCGACCATGGTGCAGCTCGAGCCGCTGCTCGCGGAAGCGGAGCAGGAGGGCAAGCTCGCGCGCGGCCTGTGGCATCTGGGGCAGGCTGACGAAGCCGTGCTCAAACGCCTGGTGGGAAACCACGCCAGATACGCCGGCAGCGCGCAGGCGAAAAGGGTGCTCGACGGCTGGGCCCGGTACCGCAGCAAGTTCGTCAAGATATTCCCGCACGAGTACCGGCGCGCGCTCGGCGATCTCGCCGCCAAGGGCGGCAAGCTCGCGGCGTAACGCGCTGAGCACAAGGGACGCAAAGGAAGACCGCATTGCATTCCTTCGCGCGCTTCGTTTGCGGCGAACGATTTTGGATTAAGGGTTGAATTGAATGGGCAAGATCACCGGGTTCATGGAGTTCCAGCGGCTGCAGGAGGCGAGCGAAGCCCCTGAGGCGCGCAAGAAGCATTACCGCGAGTTCGTGGGGCACCTGTCCGATCAGGAGGCGACGGTACAGGGGGCGCGCTGCATGGACTGCGGCACGCCTTTCTGCATGAGCGGTTGCCCGGTCAACAACATCATTCCCGACTGGAACGACCTGGTCTACAAGCAGAACTGGCGCGCAGCGCTGGCGACGCTGCATTCGACCAACAATTTTCCCGAATTCACCGGCCGCGTCTGTCCGGCGCCGTGCGAAGCGGCATGCACGCTCAACATCAACAGCGACGCAGTGGGCATCAAATCGATCGAACACGCCATTGTCGACAAGGGCTGGGAGATGGGCTGGGTGCTGCCGCTGCCGCCCGCGCACAAGAGCGGCAGGAAAGTGGCGGTAGTCGGTTCGGGTCCGGCCGGCATGGCTTGCGCGCAGCAACTGGCGCGCGCCGGGCACGACGTGGTGTTGTACGAGAAGAACGACCGCATCGGCGGCTTGCTGCGCTACGGCATCCCCGACTTCAAGCTGGAAAAGCACCTGATCGACCGGCGCGTGGAGCAGATGCGCGCCGAGGGCGTCGAGTTCAGGGTCAACCAGGCGGTCGGCGGCAGCGGCAGCAACGCGCTGCCGGCAAAAACGCTCCTGCGTGAATTCGACGCCGTGGTCGTGGCGGGCGGCGCGGAGCGAGCGCGCGACCTGGCGGTTCCCGGGCGCGAGCTCGACGGCATCCATTTCGCCATGGAATTCCTGCCGCAGCAGAACAAGGTGGTGGCCGGCGACAGGGTCGCAGGGCAGATCACCGCGACCGGCAAGCATGTGGTGGTCATCGGCGGCGGCGACACCGGCTCCGATTGCGTCGGCACCTCCAATCGCCAGGGCGCGGCCTCGGTGACCCAGTTCGAGCTGCTGCCGCAGCCGCCGGCACAGGAGAACAAAGCCCTGGTATGGCCGGACTGGCCGATCAAGCTGCGCACTTCCAGCTCGCACGAGGAAGGTTGCGCGCGCGATTGGTCGGTGGCGACCAAGCGCTTCGAGGGTGCGGGCGGCAAGGTGAACAAGCTGATCGCGGTGCGCATCGAGTGGAAGGAGGGCAAGATGGCCGAGGTTCCGGGCTCCGAATTCGAATTGAAAGCGGATCTGGTGCTGCTCGCCATGGGTTTCCTCGGTCCGGTGCAAAAAGGATTGATCGAGGAGCTCGGGCTGGAACAGGATGCGCGCGGCAACGTCAAGGCCGCGACCGACGGCGCCGGCTGCTACCAGAGTTCCAACCCCAAGGTGTTCGCCGCCGGCGACATGCGCCGCGGCCAATCGCTGGTGGTGTGGGCGATACGCGAAGGGCGGCAATGCGCGCGCGCGGTGGACGAGTTCCTGAGGGGGACTTCCGACCTGCCGCGCTAGCCGCGGCAGCAGGCGCTATCTGCAGCGCTCGCGGCCGATACCGGCGCGTGCCCAATCGTCCACCGCAAGCTGCGGGGGGTTGCATCCATCCCGTCCTGGCCGCAACGCATCACGTGTTTCATTCTGTTAGGGGCTCTAAGTCAGGCGTGGTTTCGGAAATTCTGCAACGGCCTCCAAGGAAATGCCCCGGGGTTCCAGGCCCCGGGGCATTTTTTCGCGGCACCCAGACGGGCCTGCCTACAGCGTATCGGCGCAGCTGGTGTTGATGCCGAACGGGCTGGGCTGTCCCGGCGGGTTTTCTAGGACGTTGTCGTAGTCAGTTGCCACGCCCGGCAGGAAAAACGTCTGCTGGGTAGGCGGGTCATTGGTGGTGACGGAGGTGCGGGCCTCGAGCGTTACCTCGGTCCAGAGCGAGTAGCTCTTCGCGTAGGTGAGGGTCGCAGTGGCCGCGCCGCCCGTGTCGGTTACGGCGGTCGCATTCACGCTGGCAACGGCCCCGGGGAGAAGCGCGGGAGTTACGCCGGCAGGCCACGCGACCAGGCCTTCGCCCGGATCGAGAATGCCGTTGAAATTCAAATCCTCGTTGGGACAGGTGGCGGTGATGTTTTGCACCCAGAAAATACCCGTCGGATCCGGCACAAAAAAGCCCTTGCGATAGCGGCTGGGGCGCAAAGCGAATTGCACCGTGGTATTGACCACCGGATTGCCCGCGGCATCGGTAACGATGGCGACATAGGTCTTCACGTTCGCGTTCTGCGGGAGCGGGGTTGTTCCGACCGTGTTATCGGTGCCCAGCCGCACCTGCAGCGACTGTCCGCTCACGGTCAGCGTCGTTGTGCCGGTTACCACCGGGGGGGGCAAGGGGACGCCGCGAATGGCGGTCACGGTGGCGCTGATGATCACCCCGTTTTGCGCGCTGCTCGTGCCGCCTGCAATGTAGGTCACCGAGGCGCTGCCGGAAATGTCGGTGAGCCCGGTCGACGAAGTAAGGCCGCCCCCGGTGTTGTCGGAGGTAATGGTGAAGCTCACGCCGGCATCCTTGACCAGATTGTTGGCCGCATCGCGTACCTGCACCGTAATTGTCGAACTGTTGTTGGATTGGGATGGCGATCCGGTGGTCACCTGGACCGTGCCGGGAATGGCCTGCACCGTCGCGCTGGCGGCGCTGGTGGCGACGAATATCACGTCGAGGGTGGCGGCAGGCGTGCCGCCCGGACCGTAGGCGGTGATGATGGCCGGTCCCGCGGTCGTGGATGAAACCGTCACCCCGGACGTATCGCCTGCGGCGTCCGTAGTCGCCGGATTGCCGCCGGCAACCGTGCCGCGGCTGGCGGAAAACGTCACCTGCTGGCCGACCTGTGCCACGCCGGCGTTGGTCCAGTTGATTGAGACCGCGCCCGCCGCGCCCAGATCTATTTGCGGGGCGGAGCCGTCCGGATTCTTTGCCGGCGTCGTGAAGGCGAAACTATCGGCGCTAATGGTCAGCGTCTGGGCGGCGCTCGCCCCGGCCGCGCTGGCGGAAATTACGTCGTCGCCTGCTGCGGTGGCCGTGACCGTCGCGCTGATTTGCCCCGAGCTGTTGGTGATGCCGGTGGCAGGCGTCAGGTCGATCGTGTTCCCGGTCTTCGAGCTCACGCTCACCGTCGTGTTCTTCAGCGCGTTCCCGATCGAATCCCTGACGGCTAAAGTAAGCGTCGTGGCGGCGCCAAACGCGAGGGAACTGTTGCCGCTGATGGTGACTGTCGTGCCGGTGACATCGACGCTGTTGGTCGCGGTGACGGAGTCCGCAGTGGCGGTAAGCGTAATCGTGCGGTTCACCTTGTCGCCGCCTAGATTGAGCCTGGCGGTGACGATCCCATTCGTGTCGGAAACTCCGCCTTCGCTGATGTTGTCGACGTACGCCGTGGCATCGGTGCCAGCTGAAAAGGTCACGGTTCTGCCGCTGACTGTCTGCCGCGTGGCGCTGAGCACGATGGCGGTCAGGTCAACGGTGTTTCCCCCGGAGGAAGCCATCTGCGGGCTGCTCACCAGCAGCTGAATCGACGCTGCGGTGGGAACGGGTGTCGCTGGTGGTGTTGCCGGCGCGGTAGGGAGATCTGCGCCGCCACCGCAGCCAGCGAGAATGCCCACCATCGCAGCCAGGAAAAGAGATGCCGAGAATGTCGAAATGTTCCGGCTGAAAGAATTCTGAGTGAAATAGTTTTGCACGCAAGCCTCCCGTTCACGCGATCCGGCCAAGGTACATATTACGCCGCTGGCGCAACGGTACAATATTTTTAATACAAACACAATAAGTTAAACCAGATATTTAATGTTGAATAGATACCAATTCACGCCCCCGGTGCCCGCCCGTTCCGGACTGGAGGCCGGCTCAGCCAGGCCGCGCCGGCGGCAATGGCCTTGGGGATGGCGGCTGGGCCTGCCGGGATGGTGCCAAGCGAGCGGAAAACGAGTCGTGACATATGGCGCAGAGCCCGGTCCGGCAAGGCGAGCGCGCGAGGCTGCATGGTATCATTTCGGCCTCCGCCAGAGAACGAAAACCATGAACGTCGTCATTCTCGCCGCCGGCCAGGGCAAGCGCATGCACTCGGATTTGCCCAAGGTGCTGCAGCCGCTGGCGGGCAGACCGCTGCTCGCGCATGTCATCGACACCGCGAGCAGTCTCAAGCCCGGGGTGATCTGCATCGTCTACGGATACGGCGGCGAGCGCGTGCGCGAAGTGATCGCCCGGCCCGGCCTGGTCTGGGCCAGGCAGGAACCGCAACTCGGCACCGGCCATGCGCTGGCGCAGGCGCTGCCGTACCTGAATCCGAGAACCCCGACGCTGGTGCTCTACGGCGATGTTCCGTTGATACGCGCCGCGACGCTGAGTTCGCTGTGCCAGAAGGCGGGCAAGGGCGTGGCTCTGCTCACGGTCGAACTGGACGATGCGCATGGCTATGGCCGCATCATCCGCAGCCGCGGCAAGATCAAACGCATCGTCGAGGAAAAAGATGCGACCCGGGCCGAGCGCGCTCTGCGCGAAATCAACACCGGCATCATGGTGTTGCCGACCGCGCGGCTGAAGGGCTGGCTCGCGGGCTTGCGCAACAAGAATGCGCAGCAGGAGTATTACCTCACCGACGTGGTCGCGGCCGCGGTGGCGGACATGGTGCCCGTCAGCTCGGCGCAACCCGCCGCGGCCTGGGAAACCCTGGGCGTGAACAGCAAAGCGCAGCTGGCGGAGCTCGAACGCATTTTTCAGCGGCAGACGGCCGCAGCCCTGATGCAGCACGGCGTCACGCTGGCCGACCCGGCGCGCATTGACGTGCGCGGCAGTCTGGCCTGCGGGCGCGACGTGTCCATCGACGTCAATTGCGTGTTCGAGGGCGAGGTCGTGCTCGGCGAAGGCGTCAGCGTCGGCGCGCACTGCGTGCTGAAGAACGTGAAGGTTGCCGCGGGTACCCGGATTGAGCCCTTCTGCCACCTGGACCAAGCCGACATCGGCGCGCGCTGCCGCATTGGGCCGTATGCGCGGCTGCGCCCCGGTACGACGCTCGCCGAGGAAGTGCACATCGGCAATTTCGTCGAAGTCAAAGCGAGCCAGATCGCAGCCCGCTCCAAGGCCAACCACCTCGCCTATGTCGGCGACACCACCGTGGGGCGAGACGTCAACATCGGTGCCGGCACCATCACCTGCAATTACGACGGCGCCAATAAGCACCGCACCATCATCGAAGACGACGTGCACATCGGCTCCGACACCCAGCTGGTGGCGCCGGTGCGGGTGGGCAAGGGCGCCACGCTGGGTGCCGGGACCACGCTCACCAAGGATGCACCCGGGGGCGCGCTCACCATTTCGCGCGCCAAGCAGGTCACGGTCCCGGGCTGGAGGCGGCCGGTGAAGAAGAAATGAGGAATGGCGGATGTGCGGCATAGTCGGCGCGGTTGCCAAACGCAACATCGTTCCGGTATTGATCGAAGGGCTGCGGCGGCTGGAATATCGCGGCTACGATTCCTGCGGCGTGGCGGTCCATGACGCCGGCGGCGGGGGACAGTTGCGGCGCGCGCGCACCGTGTCGCGCGTCGCCGACCTGGATGCGCAGGTGCGCGAATCCGGCCTGACCGGTTCGACCGGCATCTGCCACACGCGCTGGGCCACCCATGGCGCGCCGGTCACGGCCAACGCACACCCGATATTCAGCCGCGACGAGATCGCGCTGGTGCACAACGGCATCATCGAGAACTACGAAGAGCTGCGCACGCGGCTGAAAGCCCGGGGTTACGTGTTCGAGTCGCAGACCGACACCGAGGTCATCGCGCACCTGGTACACAGCCATTATGCGGGCGACCTGTTCGTCGCCGTGCAGCGCGCGGCGGCGGAACTGCAGGGCGCCTACGCCATCGCCGTGTTATGCAAAGCCGAGCCGCAGCGCGTGGTCGGCGCGCGCCAGGGAAACCCTCTGGTGCTGGGTGTCGGGGTGAACCAGGCCGCGGGCGAAACATTCCTTGCGTCGGATGCCATGGCCCTGGCCGGGACGACCGACCAGATCATTTACCTCGAAGACGGCGACGTCGCCGACATCGGGCTGGGGCGCCACGCCATCGTCGACCGGGCTGGCCGGCCGGTCAAGCGCGAGCTGCGCACCGTCAGCGCCTATGCCGGCGCGGTCGAGCTCGGGCCCTACCGGCATTTCATGCAGAAGGAGATTTTCGAGCAGCCGCAGGCCATCGCCGACACGCTCGAAGGCGTGGCGGGCATAGCGCCGGGCATTTTCGGCGATGCCGCGAAAGACGTTTTCGCCGCGGTCGATGCGGTGCACATCTATGCCTGCGGCACCAGCTATTATTCCGGCCTCACCGCCAAGTTCTGGCTCGAGGCCATCGCCGGCCTGCCGACCCAGGTGGAGGTTGCGAGCGAATACCGCTACCGCGTCAGCGTGCCCAACCCGCGCGCGTTGGTGGTGGTGATTTCGCAGTCGGGCGAGACCGCCGATACCCTGGCCGCGTTGAGGCACGCGCAGTCGCTGGGCCATGCGCATACCCTCGCGATCTGCAACGTCGCCTCGAGCGCCATGGTGCGCCAGACGCGGCTCTTGTACCTGACCCGGGCCGGAGTCGAAATCGGCGTTGCTTCGACCAAGGCTTTCACCACCCAGCTCGCCGCGCTGTTCCTGCTCGCGCTCGCGCTGGCCAAATCGCGCGGGCGACTTACGCCCGAGGACGAAGCGCGCCACATGAAAAACCTGCGCCACCTGCCGGCCGCGCTCGCGAGCGTGCTCGCGCTCGAGCCGCAGATTATCGCCTGGTCGGAGCAATTCGCGCGGCGCGAGCACGCCCTGTTTCTCGGGCGCGGCCTGCACTACCCGATTGCGCTCGAAGGCGCGCTCAAGCTGAAGGAAATTTCCTACATCCACGCCGAAGCCTATCCGGCGGGCGAACTCAAGCACGGCCCGCTCGCGCTGGTGACCAAGGAGATGCCGGTGGTCACCGTCGCGCCCAATGACGCGCTGCTGGAAAAACTCAAATCCAATATGCAGGAAGTGCGCGCGCGCGGCGGCGAGCTTTACGTTTTTGCCGACGCCGACAGCCATATCGCACCCTCGGAAGGCGTGCACGTGATCCGCCTGCCGGAGAACTACGGCGCGCTGTCGCCGATATTGCACGTCGTGCCGCTGCAGCTGCTCGCCTACCATACGGCGCTGGCGCGTGGCACCGATGTGGATAAACCCAGAAATCTCGCCAAGTCCGTCACGGTTGAATAAACAGGCTGCGGTGCCGAGCGCGCGCTCGGTTCTCAAGGAAGTCTTTGGCTACGCCGCGTTCCGCGGGCCGCAGGCCGAAATTGTCGAGCATGTGGCCGCGGGCGGTGACTGCCTGGTGCTGATGCCGACCGGCGGCGGCAAGTCCCTGTGCTACCAGATTCCGGCGCTGCTGCGCCCTGGAACGGGCATCGTCGTCTCGCCGCTGATCGCGCTGATGCAGGATCAGGTGTCGGCGCTGCGCGAGGCCGGCGTCAGGGCAGCGTTTCTGAATTCATCGCTGTCGGCCGCGGATGCCGCGGCGGTCGAGCGCGGCCTCGCCGCCGGCGAGTACGATCTTCTGTACGTTGCGCCGGAGCGGCTGCTGATGCCGCGCTTCCTGCAGCAGCTCGAGCGCCTGCAAGCTTCGGCGCGGCTCGCGTTGTTCGCCATCGACGAGGCGCACTGCGTGTCGCAGTGGGGCCACGACTTCCGTCCGGAATACATGCAGCTCGGGCTGCTGCATGAGCGCTTTCCCGGCGTGCCGCGCATCGCGCTTACGGCCACGGCCGATCGCGTCACGCGCGAGGAAATTGTGCAGCGCCTGGGGCTAGCGCGCGCGCGTCTGTTCGTTTCCAGCTTCGACCGGCCGAATATCCGCTATCGCATCGTCGAAAAAGCCAACGCCCGGGCGCAGCTGCTTGCGTTCCTCCGCGCCGAGCATACGGGGGAGGCCGGTATCGTCTATTGCCTGTCGCGGCGCAAGGCCGAGGAGACCGCGGCCTGGTTGGTCGGGCAGGGTGTGCCCGCGCTGCCCTATCACGCCGGCATGGACGCCGGCACGCGCAGTCTGCACCAGGCACGGTTTCAGCGCGAAGAGGGCATCGTCATGGTGGCGACCATCGCCTTCGGCATGGGCATAGACAAGCCGGACGTGCGTTTCGTCGCGCACCTCGATCTGCCGAAGAGCATCGAGGGCTACTACCAGGAAACCGGCCGCGCCGGCCGCGACGGACTGCCGGCCGACGCGTGGATGGCCTACGGCCTGGGCGACGTGGTCAATCAGCGGCGCATGATCGATGCTTCGACCGCCGAGGTGCAATTCAAGCGCATCGCCGCGGCCAAGCTCGATGCACTGCTCGGGCTGTGCGAAGCGGGCAGCTGCCGCCGCGTGCGCTTGCTGGCCTATTTCGATGAGGCCGCGGCGCCTTGTGGCAACTGCGATGTCTGCCTCGAGCCGCCGCAGGTCTGGGATGGCACGGTGGCGGCGCAGAAAGCGCTGTCCTGCGTTTATCGCACCGGGCAGCGCTTCGGCGCCGCGCATCTGATCGACGTGCTCTTGGGCAAGGAAACGGAGCGCGTGCTGCAGTGGGGGCACGGCGGGCTCTCCACCTTCGGCATCGGCAAGGAACTCGACGATAAGGTCTGGCGCACCGTGTTCCGCCAGTTGATTGCGCAGGGCCTGCTGGCCGTGGATCACGCGAGCTACGGCTCGCTCAAGCTGGCCGAGGCGAGCCGCGCGGTGCTCGCGGGTGCGCAGGCGGTGCATCTGCGCCAGGTGCAGGCGGGCAAACCCAAGGCGGCTGCAAAGCGCTCTGCCGCACAAGGGGCAGGACCCAGGGCCGGACTCGACCCCGCGACTGCGCGGCTGTGGGAGCGCCTGCGCGAGTGGCGCGCCGCGATCGCCAGGGAACACGGCGTTCCTGCCTACGTGGTATTCCACGACGCCACCCTGGCCGAACTGGCGCGCGCGCGTCCGCTCACCGCGGCCGCGCTCGGCCAGATCTCGGGCGTGGGCACGCGCAAGCTCGAGCGCTATGGCGCCGCGCTGCTCGAACTGCTCAGAAATTGATGCAGGGAAGGGAGATCTAGGCGGCGAGGAGCACCGCCACTCCGGCCACCGTCACCAGCGCCCCCAGCGCCACGCGCGGCGGGACGCGCTCCTGCCGCAGCAGGAGCATGCTCAGGGCGAGGGTAAACAGCGGATAGGTCGCGACGATGGGTGAAACCAGCGCCACTTGCCCCTTGGCCAACGCGGTATACATCAGGAACACGCTGCCGCCATTGAGCAGTCCCGTGGCGACGAACCAGGGGGTGGCGCGGCGGTCAGTCAGTTGGCGCGGCCCGCTCATGCGCGCCGCCGTGAGGATCACCACAGCCGAAACGGTGTAGCCGATAAGCCCGGCGGCGTAAGGGCTCCCCGAGAGTGCAAGCCCGGCCTTGGTCAGGACTTGCGCCAGCGCGCGCATGGCTGCCGCCGCGAACGGCAGCACCATCGCCCACAGCGGCCAGCTGCGCGGACGCGCGTCGCCGCTCCAGGTCAGCACCAGCATACCGAGCACGATGGCGGCTGTTCCGAGCATATTTCCAGCGGTGAGCGTCTCGCCCAGGAACAGGATGGCGCCTGACAAGGCGAACATCGGCGTGGTGCAGGAAGCCGAGCTGGTGATGGTCGGTCCCATGCGCTGGTTGCCGCTGAAGGTGAGCAGCGTTACCGCCGCCGGAAAGAACAAGCCGACCAGGGCGTAGATGCCGGCGGCAGCGAGCGTGAATCCGTCCGTGTCGAGCAGGAACGGCGCCAGGCACCAGAACACCAGCGCGGTGGACGGGACGCCGATCGCGGCCCCGGCGAGGGGCGTGGCATAGCGCAGGCCCCGCCGCGTGGTCACCATGGCTGCGCCCAGGCCGGCGGCGGCGGCGAGCGCCCAAGAAGCGGATTCGAGCATGCCTGGTTGTAACACTGGAAAGGTTCTTGCGATAGCCTTCAGGCCGAGATCAGTTTCAGGTTCAGCGCGCGCTCGAGCAGCCAGACCGTGGCGACGGCCACGATCGCCACCGAACCCGCAAACAGGACCACGCGCCGGTAAAATGCGCTCGCGCGCAAATAATAGGCAAGCGGCAGGAAGGCGGTGACGATGGTGAGTTGCCCGCCTTCCACGCCGAGGTTGAAGCCGACCAGGGCCAGCACCAGCGCGTCGCGCGGCAAGCCCAGCTCGGTGAGCACGCTGGCAAAGCCGAAGCCGTGGATCAGGCCGAAGGCGAACGCCACCACCCAGCGCCTGCCGCTGACCACCGGCAGGAGGTTGTTCAGCGCGGCCAGCACCACCGAGGCGGCAATGGCGGACTCCACCAGCCGCGAGGGCAGCGAAATCACGCCCAGCGCGGCCAGCGACAGCGTGATCGAATGCGCCACGGTGAACGAGGTCACGATTTTGAACACGTCCCAGAACGCATCGCCGAAGCACGTCACCGGCAGCCAGTGCCGCTGCTGCCGCAGCAGCACCGCCGGCAGCAGCAGCGAGATGAGGAACAGTATGTGGTCGTAGCCGATCCAGATGTGCCATACGCCTTCGCGCCCGTAGCTCAGGAATTGTCTGAAAGCGGACATCTCGCCGAGCACGAAGCGCTGCTTTGACTGCTCCGGCGTGAACACCAGGCTCTGGGCTCTGCCCTGATACGCGAGGTTGAGCAGCCCCTTGTGCTGGGCGTCGAAATCGAAAAACAGGCTGTAACCGATCTCGATCGCGGCCGGCGCGGCTTCGCAGTCGGCGGCGAAGCGCAGCACCTCGTAGGCGCCGTCGCTGTGCTGATCGACCGCGTGACCGGTGACGCTTAGAGGGCAGTTTTTTTCGTCGCCTGAAACGCTCAGGCGCGCAAGTGCGTAAGCGGCGATGTCGGCCTGGCGGGCGCGCAGCTCGCCCCAGGTGATTTCGCCGTCGGCATTGGCGTCCAGGCCGATCGCCTGCTCCAGGTCGCGCAGTGCGATGTCCCATTGCCCGCTGACCCGCGCGCCGTCGATGTTGAGATGCAGGTAGCTGTCGCTGGGCTTGTGCGCCTCGGCCGCGAAGCTGGCGAGCAGCAACAGCAGCGCCAGAGCGCGGCTCATTTCGCGCCCGTGGTCAGTTGTTGCGCCAGTCTTGCGTACAGGGGATCTTCGTAGCCGCTGGTCCGCAGCCAGTCCAGCGCCGGTCGCGCCGGCAGGTACTCTTTCGCGGCGAGCGCCGCTTCCAGCAGAATGCGCGCGTCGCGCGGCTCGCGCTGCAGGCGGTAATTTTCCGCGGCCAGACGCAACGCACCCGGCGCATCGCCCTGCAGGTAAAGGTGAAAACGCGCTTCTTCCTGCTGGTGCAGCTTGTCGCCGCGCAGGGCGAAGGCATCGAAGCGCTCTTTCAGCATCGCGATGTGCGCCGGTGCGGACGGGAGTCCGGCCGCCTGTTCCGCCAGCGCCAGGCGCAGTAGCAGGATATCGGAGCGCTCCCAGCCCTTGAGCAAGGTGACCACTTCGGCCGGCCGGTTATGGTCGAGCAGAAAGTCGGCGTACGCGGCGAGAATGAAGCCGTCGGTGACGCCCAGCGCCAGCCCGGCCTTGAAATGGCGCTCGGCCAGTTCGTCGCGGCCCAGCTGCAAGGCTGTTTCCGCCAACCGCGTTTCGATCCAGAGCTTCAGGTCGGCGTCGGCGTCGGGGCGCCGCGCCAGGGCCCTGGACAATTCGGCGTAGGCCTGGGCCGATTTTCCCGTGCGTCCGTCGATGATCGCGTTGCAGGAAGTGGCAAGCAGCGCGCTTGCCAGGGGGGCGAGCTTAACGCAGGCGGCGCGCGCGCCCGTGTAATCGGCCTGCACCAGCAGGATGGCCGAGCGCCAGGACCAAATTTCCGCGCTGGCGGGATCGCGCTCCGCTGCTTGCGCGAGGTCGGCGAGCGCGGCATCGAATTCGTGCCGGTACTGGCGCAACAGCGCGCGCATGATCAGGATTTTCGCCGGCGGCCCGGCGGACTTGCTCCAGGGCCGGATCGCGGCCTCGGCGTAACCGACGTAGCGCGGGTCGCCCTCCGTGCCGGCGAGGTCGAAATAGCGGCGCGCCAGGGCCAGTGCGCGCTCTAGGTTCTGCGGCTGTTCAGCGAGCGCGCGGCGCAACTGGCGCAATTGCCTACCCTCGGCGGCCGAGGCTTTGAACGGCAGCCGCTCCAGGACTTCGTCGTCCGACTGGGGGGTATAGGGCGCCGCCTGCGCCGCGCCGCCACCCAGGTCGAAGATCAGAAAGAAAAACAGGGGGAGCAGGCGGCGCATTTCGGGTCGGAAGCAGGTGAATGTTGCCGGCCTGGACCAGCCCTGTGGCGCGGTGTTCGAAGTATAGCATTGATTGTTTGTGGTTTTTTCTATACAATCCGGCGCGGACCGGGCTCGCCAAGGCCTGTCAACGCTTTGGCGGCATGGTCGTTATTGTCATTTCCGGTATTGCGGCTATCACCGCTATGCTTGCACCGCATTATGGACATCGGCTCCTCAAGATGGAACGAAGGGCAGAGGCGGTATAGGGCGAACCGGTTATTTTAATTTATCAACGAGGAGTCGAAATGAGCAAGCTTCTGTCTATCCTGGTCGCAGCTGTATTCGCCGTTTCCACCGGTTCCGTGTTTGCCGCATCGCACGTCAAAGCCGCCGGCGAGACGAAAGAAATGGCCAAAGAAGTAAAGAAAGAAGTAAAGAAAGAAGTAAAGAAAGTAATGAAGGCCGAGAAGAAGGAAAAGAAAGCCAAGAAAGAAGTGAAGAAAGAAGAGAAGAAAGAAGTGAAGAAAGAAATGAAGAAGGAAGAAGTGAAGAAGTAAGTTTTTCTTCTTCGCAATTGAAGGGCAGGGTTATCCCTGCCTTTTTTTATTGCGCGATCGCGGCGCCCCGCCCGCGGCCGCAAGAAATTTGTTAGAGTCGGGCACTATGAGCGTGAACCTGGCCCAGCTCCTCGTGCGCAGCGCGCACGCCTACCCGGCGCTGCCCGCGCTCGCGCACGGCGCTCGCGTGACCTGCAGCTATGCCGAGCTGGCCGCGCGCGTAGCGTGCCTTGGGGCGGGGCTGGCGCTGCGCCTTTTCCCGAACGACCGCGTCGCGCTGGTGATGAAGAACTGCCCGCAGTACGTGGAGTTGCTGTTCGCTTGCTGGCATGCGGGCTTGTGCGCGGTGCCGGTCAACGCCAAGCTGCACCCGCTGGAGCTCGAATTCATCCTGCAGAACAGCGGCGCGCGCCTGTGCTTCGCCAGCGCCGAACTCATCGATGCGGTGGCGCCGCTCGCAGCGAGCGTGGCCTGCCTCGAAGAAGCGATAGACGTGGACGGCCCGCGCTACGCCGCGCTCTGCGCCGGCGCGCCCTTGCCCATGGTCGCACGCGAGGCGCAGGATCCAGCCTGGCTGTTCTACACCAGCGGCACCACCGGCCGGCCCAAGGGCGTGACGCTGACGCAGAAGAACGTGATGGCGTCCGTCCTCAACTATTTCTCCGACGTCGATGCGATCGCGCCGGGCGAGGCCGTCATCCACGCCGCGCCGATGTCGCATGGTTCCGGCTTCTATATCCTGCCCCATGTCGCGCATGCAGGCCTGAATGTGGCGCCCGAGTCGGGCGGGTTCGACGCGCCCGAGATCCATGCGCTGCTGCTGGCGCACCGCGGCGTCACCCTGTTTGCCGCGCCCACCATGGTCAAGCGCCTGGTCGATTTTCCCGGCGATGCCGACACGCGCAACCTCAAGACCATCGTCTACGGCGGCGGTCCGATGTACGTGGCCGATTGCAAGGCGGCGATGGCGCGCTTCGGCTGCAAGCTGGCGCAAATCTACGGCCAGGGCGAAGCGCCCATGACCATCACCGCCATGAACAAGGCCATCCACGCCGCCGCCGGGCATCCGCGCTACGAGCAGCGTCTGGCTTCGGTCGGCCAGGCTTTCACCGGGGTCGAGGTCATAGTCGCTGACGACGAAGACCGGCCGCTGCCCGCGGGCGAAATCGGCGAAATCCTGGTGCGTGGCGACCCCGTTATGGCGGGCTACTGGGCAAACCCCGAGGCGAGCGCGGAAACCCTCAAGAACGGCTGGCTGCACACCGGCGACGTGGGCAGCTTGGATGAGGAGGGTTTTCTCACCCTCAGGGACCGCAGCAAGGACGTGATCATCTCCGGCGGCTCCAACATCTACCCGCGCGAGGTGGAGGAAGTGCTGCTGCGGCATCCGCGCGTGAGCGAGGTCTCGGTAGTCGGCAAAAGCGACCCGGAATGGGGCGAAGTCGTAGTCGCCTTCATCGTCGCCCGCGGCCCGCATGGCGCGGGGCCGGACGGCGCGGAGCTCGACGCACTGTGCCTGGACCACATCGCCCGCTTCAAGCGGCCCAAGGCTTACCGTTACGTCGAGGCGCTGCCGAAGAACAGCACCGGCAAAGTGCTGAAAACCGAGCTGCGCAAGCTGCTGCAAGCATCCTGAACCGCGGGATCCGGCGCGCCCCTTTTTCGACACCCTGCTAGACTGCCGGTTCACAGGCAGCGCGCCGGGTAGCGCGTCAGCCTGCGCCAAGTTGACGTTAACGTCAACGTCAACTACACTGGGTGTTCCCGGGAATCCGGCAGCGGGGTTGCCATGACCGACCTATCCATCAGCGCCGATCTTACTGTCTACAAACCGAAGTACAAGGTGCGCTTTGTCACCGCCGCGTCGCTGTTCGACGGCCACGACGCCTCGATCAACATCATGCGCCGCATCCTGCAGGGCACCGGCTGCGAGGTGATCCACCTCGGCCACAACCGCTCGGTGGAAGAGGTAGTGACCGCGGCGCTGCAGGAAGATGTGCAGGGCGTCGCCATCAGCTCCTACCAGGGCGGGCACGTCGAATACTTCAAGTACATGCTCGATCTCCTGCGCGAGCGCGGCGGCGAGCGAATCAAGGTGTTCGGCGGCGGCGGCGGCGTGATCGTGCCCGAGGAAGTCGCCGAGCTGCACGCCTACGGCGTGGCGCGCATCTATTCGCCCGAGGACGGTCAGAAAATGGGCCTGCAGGGCATGATCAACGACATGGTCATGCGCTGCGACGTCGATCTCGCGCAGTTCGCGCCGCGCGATCTCAAGGCGGTCAAAGGCGGCGACCGGCGCAGGCTGGCGCAACTCATCACCGCGCTCGAGAACCAGACGGCGGCGCCCGGCGCCGGCGAGGAAGGGATGGCCAAGCTGCGCGCCACCGTGCTGAAGGAAGCTGAAGCGCTGGACATCCCGACCCTGGGCATCACCGGCACCGGCGGCTCGGGCAAGTCCTCGCTCACCGACGAGCTGATCCGCCGCTTCCGTCTGGATCAGGACGACAAGCTCAACATCGCGGTGATCGCAGTCGATCCCTCGCGGCGCAAGTCGGGTGGCGCGCTCCTGGGCGATCGCATCCGCATGAACGCGATCAACGGCAGCCACATTTTCATGCGCTCCCTCGCCACGCGCGCCGCCGGCTCCGAGATTTCCGCGGCCCTGCCCGAGGCCCTGGCCGCGTGCAAGCTGGCCGGGTTCGACCTGATCGTGGTCGAGACCTCCGGCATCGGCCAGGGCGACGCGGCAATCGTGCCGCTGGTGGACGTGTCGCTGTACGTGATGACGCCCGAGTTCGGCGCCGCGAGCCAGCTCGAGAAAATCGACATGCTCGATTTCGCCGACTTCGTCGCCATCAACAAGTACGACCGCAAGGGCGCAGCCGACGCGCTGCGCGACGTGCGCAAGCAATACCAGCGCAACAGCGACGCATTCAAGTTTCCGCCCGAAACCATGCCGGTGTATGGCACCATCGCCTCGCGCTTCAACGACGACGGCGTTACCGCGCTCTACCAGCACCTGCTGCCGCGCCTCGCCGAGCACGGCCTGAAAATCAAGCCGGGCAAGCTGCCCAAGGTCGAGGTGCGCGCCTCCACCAGCAAGGCAGTGATCGTGCCGCCGCAGCGCACGCGCTACCTGGCCGAGATCGCCGACAGCGTGCGCGCCTACCACGCGTTCGCACGCCAACAGTCGCGCCTCGCGCGCGAGCGCCAGCAGCTCACTGGCACCAAGCTCATGCTGCTCGCCGACAAGTGCGCCGAGCCTTCGTCCGAAATCCTGGATCACCTGATCCATGCGCGCGAGGCCAAGCTCGACCCGCGAGCGAAAAAGCTGCTCGAAATGTGGCCGCAGATGCAGGCGGCCTACGCCGGCGACGAATACGTGGTCAAAATCCGTGGCCGCGAAGTCCGCACCAAGCTCACCTCCAAGACGCTTTCGGGCAGCGCCGTTCGCAAGGTCGCGCTGCCGCGCTACGAGGACCACGGCGAGCTGTTGAAGTGGCTGCTGCTGGAGAACGTGCCCGGCTCGTTTCCCTACACCGCCGGCGTGTTCGCGTTCAAGCGCGAGAACGAGGACCCGACGCGCATGTTCGCCGGCGAAGGCGACCCGTTCCGCACCAACCGCCGCTTCAAGCACGTGTCGAAAGACATGCTAGCGAAGCGCCTCTCCACCGCCTTCGACTCGGTCACGCTGTACGGCTTCGAGCCGGACGAGCGCCCGGACATCTACGGCAAGGTCGGCAACTCGGGCGTGTCGATCGCGACGCTGGACGACATGAAGGTGCTCTACGACGGTTTCGACCTGTGCAGCCCCAACACTTCGGTGTCGATGACCATCAACGGTCCGGCGCCGACCATGCTGGCGATGTTCCTCAACACCGCGATCGACCAGCAGGTGGAGAAGTTCCGCGCCGACAACGGCCGCGAGCCGACCGAGGACGAATACGACAAGATCAAGGCCTGGACGCAATCGACCGTACGCGGCACGGTGCAGGCCGACATCCTCAAGGAAGACCAGGGGCAGAACACCTGCATTTTCTCGACCGAGTTTTCATTGAAGGTGATGGGCGACATCCAGGAATACTTCGTCCACCACAAGGTGAAGAACTTCTACTCGGTGTCGATCTCGGGCTATCACATCGCC
>MERK01000009.1:13271-21122 GCA_001770575.1 Betaproteobacteria bacterium RIFCSPLOWO2_12_FULL_64_23 | reverse complement strand
TCCCCGGCTTGCACCGGGGCCCCTCTTCCGCTCTTCGGCGGCCCCCTGCTCCCTGCTCATGCCGCCGCCTTATCTTGAAGGACGTGGGTGATATCGCCCCAGGCGCGGCCCACCGCGTTCCAGGCGAAGCGTGAAACGATGAAGCCGCCGACCAACAGGCCGGTGGCGACGGCCCAGGGCGTGCCATCGGTAACCTTGAACGCGAATCCGAACAGCGTCATCGCGGGCGCCGTGTCCGCTTCGAGCGAATAGTGATAGGTGATTTCCACCACGCTTATCAGGCCGGTGAGCAGCACCGAGCCGGTGACGACGGTGGCGGCATAGGGCAGCCACAGCCGGCGCATCAGCCGCGCCTTGATCACCGGCACATGCATCACGATCAGGCTGGCGAAACCGCCCGGCGCGTACAGTACCATCACCAGGAACAGCAGTCCGAGGTAGAACGACCAGGCCTTGGTCACGGCGCCCACCGCGGTCACCATGCTGAAAAACACGATGCTGCCGATGACCGGGCCGAAGAAAAAACCGGCGCCGCCGATGAAGGTGGCGAGCAGCACGCCGGCCGAGCGCAGGGCGCCCACGTTCTCGGCGCTCACGATTTCGTAGTTGATCGAATTCAGCCCGCCGGCGATGCCGGCGAAGAAGCCCGACAGCACCAGCGTGAGAAAGCGCACCATATGCGTGTCGTAGCCGACGAATTCGGCGCGCTCCGGATTGTCGCGCACGGCATTGGCCATGCGGCCGAGCGGAGTCTGGGTCCAGGCGAACATGGCGGCCATGCAGGCCAGCGCCCAGCCTACGATCAGGTAATACACCTGTATGCCCGGCCCGTAGCTCAGGCCGAGGACGGGTTGGCCGACGACGCGGTTGGTGCTAATGCCGCCCTCGCCGCCGAAAAAACCCGGGAACATGAGCGAGCAGGCGAACACCATTTCGCCGATGCCCAGCGAAATCATGGCAAAGGTGGTGCCGGATTTCTTGGTCGTGACATAGCCAAAAATGACACCGAAGACCATGCCCGCCAGCCCGCCGATCAGCGGCACCAGCGTCACCGGAAAATAGAACGAGCCTTTGCTGATCAGATTGAGCGCATGCACCGTGAAATACGCTCCCAGCCCCGAGTACACCGCGTGGCCGAAGGAGAGCATGCCGCCCTGTCCGAGCAGCATGTTGTAGGACAGCGCGAATATGATGCCGATGCCGATCTGGCTCAGCAGCGTCAGGGTGAAGCCCGCCGTCAGAATCAGCGGCAGCACGATCATCGTCAGCGCAGTACCGCCCCAGACGAGCCAGCGTCCTGGGTTGAGCGGCCGGCATTTCAGCTTTCTCATGGATTAGCGGCGTGCAGGAGTGGCCATCGGCGGCCTATCCTTCCCGTGTCCCCATGATGCCCTTGGGCCGGAAAATCAGCATCAACACCATCAGCAGATAGGGCAATACCGGCGCGGCCTGCGAGATGGTGAGATCCCATAGCGCGGCCAGCGGCGCATCCGGGCCGATGGCGATGCCGAGCCGGGCGAACAGATCGACAAACGAGTAGTCCAGCGCCACCGAAAACGTCTGCAGCACGCCGATCAACAGCGAAGCGATGAAGGCGCCGGCGAGCGAGCCCATGCCGCCCACCACCACGATCACGAACACGATAGGACCGACCGCCGCGGCCATGCCCGGTTCAGTGACGAATGCATTGCCGCCGATCACGCCGGCCAGCCCGGCAAGCGCCGAGCCGCCGCCGAACACCAGCATGAACACGCGCGGCACGTCGTGGCCCAGCGTCTCCACCGTTTGCGGGTGGGTGAGCGCGGCCTGGATCACCAGACCGATGCGGCTGCGCGTCAGCGTGAGGTAGATGCCGATCAGCATGCTCACCGACACCGCCATCATGAATACCCGGTAAATCGGATAGGTGGTCGTATACAGCGTGAACAGCGAACCGTCGAGCGAGGGCGGCACCCTGTATTCAACCGACGAGCGCCCCCAGACCAGATGCACCGTCTCTTCGATCAGGTAGGCAAGGCCGAAGGTGAACAGAAGTTCGGCCACATGGCCGTACTTGTGCACCGTACGCAGCCCGTAGCGTTCAACCGCCATGCCGACTGCCCCAACCAGCAGCGGTGCGATGACCAGTGCCGGCCAGAAGCCGATATAGGTGCTGATCTGGTAGGCGAAGTAGGCGCCTATCATGTAGAAGCTCGCATGGGCGAAGTTGAGCACCCCCATCATGCTGAAAATGATGGTAAGCCCCGCTGAAAGCATGAACAGCAGCAGCCCGTAGGAGATGCCGTTCAACATCGAAATCAGGAAGAATTCCATGGCGCGGGATTCGGAGGCCTAGATTCAGGAAGAACGGGTCACACGAACAACGGCCGGGCGAATCTGCCCGGCCGTTGGTTCAACCATGGCGCAAGACCAAAACGGCTCAGGGCCGCTTCATCTGGCAGGAGGTCGGCTGCGCGGTGACGTAGGCCTCGATCCGGGCGTCGGTCTTGAAACCGAGACCGGTGTTCTCCTGGTCGTACTTTACCTCCTTGTCCTTGCCCGTGAACTTGGCCGTCGTCGGGTCCTTCGGATTGTGGAAGGCCTTGGCGAGGGTCGAAATGTACAGCGGCTGGATTAGCTGGTGGTCGCTGGCCCGCATTTCGACCTCACCTTCGTCGCCCGCGTACTTCATGCCTTCGAGTTTCAGCGCGATCGCCTTGGGGTCGGTGGATTTGGCCTGCTTGATCGCCTCGGCCAGCATATACATCTCGATATTCCCGCGCAGAAAGTAGAAGCTTATGTACGCGGGCGGGCCGCCGTATTTCTTGTTGAACGCGTTGGCGAACTTCTCCGTCTTGTTCGGCGTCACGTTCATGTGCCATTCGGTGATCTGCTTCACCTTGCCTTCGCCCGCTTCGCCGATCGGCGTCACGGCGCCCGGGAGGCCGCCGTAATAGGTGTAGAACGGGGTGTTAAGGCCGGCGTCCTTGGCGGCCTTGACCAGCAGCGACATGTCGTTGCCCCAGTTGCCGGTGATGACGACATCGGCGTTGGACGCCTTGATTTTTGCGACATAGGGCGCGAAGTCCTTCACTGCGCCGATCGGGTGCAGGTCGTCGCCGACGATCTTGATGTCGGGGCGCTTCCTCGCGAGGTCCGCTTTCGCGGCCCGGCTGACGGCCTGGCCGAAGGAATAGTTCTGATTGATCAGGTAGACGTTCTTGATTTTCGGATCCTTGGCCATATAGGTGGTCAAGGCTTCCATTTTCATGTCGCTGTTGGCATCGAAACGGAAATGCCAGAAGCTGCATTTCGAATTGGTGAAGTCCGGATCCACGGCGGCGTAGTTCAGGTACAGGATGGTCTTGTCCGGGTTGCGCTCGTTGTGCTTGTTCACCGCGTCGATGAGAGCGCCGGCGACTGCGGAACTATTGCCTTGGGTAATGATGCGAATGCCGCTGTCGATTACTTTCTTCAGCATGATCAGACTTTCCTGCGGACTGCCCTTGCCGTCGAAAGCCACCATTTCCAGCTTCGGTCCGCCGGTCAAATTGCGCTTGTTGATGTCATCGGCCACGAACTGGAACTGCTTCAAGCCGATTTCGCCCACGTTGGCGAAAAAGCCGGAAAGCGGGTCTATGTAAGCGATCTTGAGCGTTTCCGCATAGGCCGAACCGGCAAACAAGGCCGAAACCAGAAACAGTGCCGCATGGGTGGGTCTGAGTTTGAACATACTTCCTCCTTTGATGGAGCCCCTGAGAAAGAGGGACTGATTACTTACCGCTGGATTTCGTGCTACCCGCGATTGGCTGCCGCGCTGCGGTACGAAACTTCGAACCGGGGCGTTTCGCAAGCGTCCTTCCAAAGACTACAGGATGTTCTGACCCAGATCAATCGTGCCCGGCCTTGATTGACACCGATTCAGCAGCAGGGTAACTTCCATCGTCTGTCCAGATTTTCTGTTGTCATCGGAGAAAAACCATGCTGCGCGGCCTGATCCAGGATGTTCCCCTGCTCATTTCTTCGCTCATTACCCATGCCGATCGGCACCATGGTGACACCGAGATCGTGTCGCGCAGGGTCGAAGGCCCGGCCGCGGACGGTTCGGGTGGTATACACCGCTACACCTACCGCGACGCGCACAAGCGCGCGCGCCAGCTGGCGCAGGCGCTCGCCCGCCTGGGGGTGAAGGAAGGCGACCGCGTCGGCACCCTGGCCTGGAATGGCTACCGCCATTTCGAGGCCTTCTACGGCATCTCGGGCATGGGCGCGGTGATGCACACCGTCAATCCGCGCCTGTTCCCGGAACAGCTGGTCTATATCATCAACCACGCCGAAGACGGCTACATGCTGTTCGACCTCACTTTCGCGCCGCTGGTGGAGAAGCTCGCGCCCGCGTGCAAGTGCGTGAAGGGCTGGGTCGCGCTGACCGACCGCGCGCATATGCCGAAGATCGATCTTCCCAATCTGCTGTGTTACGAGGAATTGATCGCGGCCGAGAACGGCAATTTCGCCTGGCCGCAACTGGACGAATACACTGCCTCGTCCCTGTGCTACACCTCGGGCACCACCGGCAACCCGAAGGGCGTGCTGTACTCGCACCGCTCGACCGTGATTCACGCGTTTGCGGCGGCGCTGCCCGATGCGCTCAACATTTCGGCGCGCGACGTAATGCTGCCGGTGGTGCCGATGTTCCATGCCAACGCCTGGAGCCTGCCCTATGGCTGCGCCATGGTCGGCGCCAAGCTGGTATTCCCCGGCGCCGCGCTCGACGGCAAGAGCCTGTACGAGCTGTTCGAGGCGGAGCGGGTCACGGTTTCGGCGGGGGTGCCCACGGTATGGCTGGCGCTGTTGATGTACATGGGCCAGAACAAGCTCAAGTTCAGCACCATGAACCGGACGGTGATCGGCGGCGCCGCCTGCCCGCCGGCCATGACCAAGACCTTTCAGGAGGAGTACGGCGTGCAGGTGTTGCACGCCTGGGGTATGACCGAAATGAGCCCCCTGGGCACCGTGTGCACGTTCAAAACCAAGCACCTGAAGCTGTCGAAAGAAGAAAAGCTCGCGCTGCAGGCGAAGCAGGGCCGCAACATTTTCGGCGCGGACATGAAAATCGTGGACGGCGAAGGCAAGGAACTGCCCTGGGATGGCAAGGTGTTCGGCGACCTGCTGGTGCGCGGCCCGTGGATCACCAGCAGTTATTTCAAGGGCGAGGGCGGGGATCCCCTGGTGGACGGATGGTTCCCGACCGGCGACGTCGCCACCATCGATCCCGACGGCTATATGCAGATCACCGACCGCTCCAAGGACGTGATCAAGACCGGCGGCGAATGGATCAGCACCATCGAGCTGGAAAACATCGCCGTCGGCCATGCAGCGGTGGCGGAGGCGGCGGTGATCGGCTGCCACCACCCGAAATGGGACGAGCGGCCGCTCCTGATCGTGGTGAAAAAACCCGGGGCCGAGGTCACGCGCGAGGAATTGCTCAAATTCTACGAGGGCAAGATCGCGAAGTGGTGGATGCCCGACGACGTGGTGTTCGTCGAGCAGTTGCCGCACACCGCCACCGGCAAGCTGCTGAAGACCAAGCTGCGCGAGGATTTCAAGGGGCACAAGCTGCCCACTGCCTGAGCGCGGTCTGCCGGCATCGATTCCCGCACAAGCAAGCATGAGCAATATTCTCAGCGAAACCAAGGACGGCATCGCGCGCATCGAGATCGACCGACCGGACAAGAAAAATGCGCTCACCGCGGCCATGTACCAGGCCATGGCCGATGCGATTCATGCGGCGGAGGCCGACGCCAAGGTGCGCGTGCTGCTGATCCACGGCAAGCCCGGCCTGTTCACCGCGGGCAACGATCTGCAGGACTTTCTCGACCATCCGCCGCGGGACGACCAGCGGCCGGTGTTCCAGTTCCTGTACGCCATCAGCCAGGCGCAAAAGCCCATCATCGCCGCGGTGGCCGGGGCGGCGGTGGGCATAGGCACGACCATGCTGTTGCACTGCGACCTGGTGTACGCCGCGCCCAATGCGCGCCTGCAGCTGCCGTTCGTCAATCTGGGGCTCGTCCCCGAGGCCGCGTCGAGCCTGCTGCTGCCCTCGCTCATCGGCTACCAGCGCGCGGCCGAACTGCTGCTGCTGGGCGAGCCCTTCAGCGCACAGAAGGCAAGGGACATTGGTCTGGTCACCGAAGTGGTGCCCGAAGACCAGTTGTTCGATACCGCCATGGCGCAGGCGAAAAAACTGGCGGGCAAGCCGGCGGCGTCGCTGCGCCTCACCAAGCGGCTGATGAAGCAGGGCCAGGCGGCGGCGGTGGCGCAGAGAATCAAACTGGAATCCGGTCATTTCGCCGAACGGCTGGATTCGCCCGAGGCGAAGGAAGCGTTCAGCGCTTTTCTGGAGAAGCGCAAACCGGATTTCAGCCGGTTCGACTGACGGACGCGCCTTGACCGCCATTCGTCACGACTACGCCAACGTCAACGGCGTGCGCCTGCACTACGCTCATGCAGGGGAGGGGCCGCTGATCCTGTTTCTGCACGGTTTTCCCGAGTTCTGGTATTGCTGGAAGCAGCAGCTGGAGGATCTCGGCCGCGACCATCTGGCGGTGGCGCCGGACCTGCGCGGGTTCAACCTTTCGGACCGCCCGGCGGAGGTGAAGCAATACAAGGCGCGCATCCTGATCGAGGACATCCGCCAGCTGGCGCAGCACCTGGGACACGGGAAATTCGTGCTGGTGGCGCACGACTGGGGCGGCGCCGTGGCCTGGGGCTATGCCATGGCGCACCCGCAGACCCTGCGCCAGCTGGTGATCGTCAATTCGCCGCATCCGGTCACGTTCGCGCGCGAGCTGGCGCATAACCCGGCTCAGGCAGAGGCGAGCCAGTACATGAACCTGCTCAGGAGCGACAAGGCCGAGCGCGTGCTGTCGGAGAACAATTACGCGCGCCTGGCGAAAATGACCCTGGAAGGCTGGGGCGGGGGCGCGCTCGATCCGGCGGAGAGGGCCGCTTATATCGAGGCCTGGTCGCAGCCGGGCGCGCTCACCGGCAGCCTGAATTACTACCGCGCTTCGCCGTTATACCCGCCGATCGGAGACGATCCCGGCGCGCGCGCCGTGCAGCTCGATCCCGCCGACTTCATGGTGCGCGTGCCGACGCTGGTGGTCTGGGGCATGCGCGACCAGGCGCTGCTGCCGGGGAATCTGGACGGGTTGCAGGCTTGCGTGCCCGATCTGCGCATCGAACGTCTGCCCGAGGCCTCGCACTGGGTCATGCACGAACAGCCCGAGCGGCTGAATCGGCTGATCCGGGAATTCATCGGCGCCTGAATGACGCCTTCGCGCATGGAAATCGTTGTCGATTTCGCCGACTGCGATCCGGCGCGGATCGTCTTTTACCCGCGCTATTTCGAATGGTTCGACCGCGCCACCGAAAGGATGTTCCGTTCCCGCGGCATGCCCTGGGCGCAGTTGTTTCCGCAATACCGGATGGCGGGGGTGGCGCTGGTCGATGCCAGCGCCAGCTTTCGCGGCCCGTCGCGATTCGGCGACCAGATCACGCTGGAGAGCTGGGTCGGCGAATGGCGCAGCAAGGTATTCGTGGTCGAGCATCGGATACATAACAACGGTAATATCGTCGTCGAGGGGCGCGAAGTGCGGGTGTGGGGTCTGCGCGACCCGAACGATCCGGAAGGGATGAAAGCGGGCGTTATTCCAGCGGAGATCATCGCCCGGTTTCAGGACTGATGGCAGACGCGATACGCAGATGAACTCCGCAGCACAGGAGAAAGCAATGGAAAATGTCTGGAACGCGAGAATTCCGCGCATCAACGAACCGGCGCCGGATTTTAGCGCCAGGACCACCCACGGTCCG
>MERK01000009.1:0-13262 GCA_001770575.1 Betaproteobacteria bacterium RIFCSPLOWO2_12_FULL_64_23 | reverse complement strand
CCAGGACCACCCACGGTCCGCGCTCGCTGCAGGACTACCGCGGAAAATGGCTGATTCTGTTCTCCCACCCGGCGGATTTCACGCCGGTGTGCACCACCGAGTTTCTGGCATTCGCCGGCTCCTACGACCGTTTCCGCAAACTCGGCTGCGAACTGCTCGGCCTGTCGATCGACAGCACCTATTCGCACCTCGCCTGGATCCGCAACATCAAGGAGAAGTTCGGCGTGGAGATCCCGTTTCCCATCATCGACGATCTGTCGATGCGGGTTGCGCACGACTACGGCATGATCCAGCCCGGGGCGAGCGACACCTCGACCGTGCGCGCCACTTTCTTCATCGATCCGGAAGGCAAAGTGCGGGCGATGGTCTATTACCCGATGACCAACGGTCGATCGGTCGAGGAGTTTCTGCGCTTGCTCGAGGCCCTGCAAACCAGCGACCGGCACGGCGTTGCAACTCCCGAGGGCTGGCGCCCCGGCGAAAAAGTAATGCTGCCGCCGCCGGTCACGGCCAAAGACGCCGAGGCAAGGGCGGGTGCGGGCTACGAATACACCGACTGGTATTTCTCCAGGACCGAGATCGAGAAAGTCACGCCGAAGAAGAAAAAGGGCGGGACGCGCTAGCCGCAATCGCCGATCCGCGCGGACGGTTTCCCGTCCGCGCAACATCGCAGGCTTGCTTGCAAGCTACAGGATCCGGCTCGTCCGGCTCAGGACATATGCATCGCGCGCAGCTCCGCGTTGGCGTAGCGCAGGCGGATCGCGAGCACCCTGGCGACGCCGAGCACCAGGCCGATCGCCAGTTTCTTGTGCTCTTCGGCCAGGGTGTCGAAGCGCTTGCGCGAGAGCGCGAACAGGTCGGTATCGGTGAGCGCCAGCGCGTCGGCGGAGCGCGCGGCCGGGTCGAGGAAGGCCATCTCGCCGAAAAAGTCGCTGCGCCCGAACGTCGCCAGGTGATGGCCTTGCGTGTCGGAGATCGGCAGCACGATGCGCACCGCCCCGCGCCGGATCAGGAACATTTCGTCGCCGGCGTCGCCGCGCGCAAAAATTTTTTCGCCCGCCTTGTAGGAGCGCTTGTCCATGCACGACTCGAGGGCGGCCAGCGTCGTCTCCTTGCGCCCGAGGAAGACATCGATCTCGCGCAGCTCGAGCGGCTTCTCCTGCAGGCGCTCGAGGTGCTCCTCTTCGATCAGGCGCTCCTCCACCCATTCCAGCGCTTCGTCGAGCTCGTTGAACGTCTGGATCAGGCGTTCGGTCTTCACCAGCCCGACCTCGTCGAAGTACTTGCGCATGTCCTGGCCGCTGGGCACGTTTGCCGGAAGCGCGCTGAAAATCAGAAACGCCTTGCGCTCGGCGAGCATGGCCTGGATCTGTTCCAGCATGTGAACGGCGGTCAGGTCCACCGACTGCACCCGGCGCATGTCGAGAATGATGTAGCTGCGCGCCTTGAGCTCGGGCTCGAGGGTCGTGTATAGCTGGTCGGTAGTGCCGAAAAACAGGCTGCCCTGCAGTTCGAAGATTGCGGTGCTGTCGCCGCGTTTTTCCAGAATCTCCATCTCCGCCGGAAGCCGGACGCGCTTGGAAAACATCTGGTTGCCGTAGGCCTTGCCGCGCACGATGGAGCCGCGGATCTGTTCGCGGATGAACAGCACGATCGCAAGCGCGATGCCTACGCCCGAAGCCGCGATCAGGCTGACGGTAAGCGCGACCACCACAACCGCCACGATCACCGCGAAGTCGAGGATGGTGGTGCGCGACTTCAGCAGGTGCAGGCTGTCGCGGTCGAACATGCGAAAGCCGATCACGATCAGGATGCCGGCGAGTGCCGCGATCGGTATCCACGCGATGAATGTTCCAAGGACGAGGAAGGCGACCAGCGCGAGCGCGCCCTCGACCAGGCCCGACAGGCGCGTGTGCGCCCCGCTCGACATGTTCACCAGGGTCGCGCCCATCTGGCCCGCGCCCGGCACGCCGCCGACGAAGGACGAGGCCAGGTTCCCCAGCCCCTGTCCGATCAGCTCGCGGTTGGAGTTGTGGCGCGAGCGCGTCAGCGCATCGAGCACGACGCAGGTCTTGAGCGTATCGATCGACAGGAGCACGGCCAGCGTCGCCGCCGGTACCAGCAGGCGGCCGACTACGGCGAAGTCCAGGTCGCCGACCGCTTTCCAGCGCCCGGAGATCGCCTCGCCAAAGCCCGCACCTGCGCCGCCCAGGGGCCCGATCACCAGCGCGTTTCCCTGGAGCGCGAGCAGGGCCGGATCCGCAAGGCCCAGGCCGAAGTAGGCGAGCACGCCCGCGGCCAGGCCGAGAATGGCGGCCGGCACCGCTTTGGTGAACATCGGCGCCGTCGCCATCACCGCCACCGTGACCACGCCGACGACGACGCCTTGCCATTGCCACAGCGAGGACGAGACCAGGGACTCCCAGAAATGGATTTCCTTCGGCACGCCGAGGAACTTCGGCACCTGGCTGACGATAATGATCAGGCCGACGCCGCTCAGGTACCCGCTGACCACCGGGAACGGCACGTACTTGATCAGACGCCCCAGGCCGACCGCGCCGAAGCTCACCTGGATCGCGCCGCAGATGAGCCCGACCAGAGTGAGCATCAGTACCGCCGATTCTCCAGAGGCGCCGTCTTGCATGAGCTGGATCGCCAAGGCCGACATCACCGCCGCGGCGGGCGCGCAGGGTGCGGTGATCAGGCGATTGGTCCCGCCAAAGGCGCCGGCAATCAGGCCCAGGGCGGTGACGCCGAGAATGCCGGCGATTGCCCCCTGCGCGACGTAAGTGCCGCCCAGCGGCGAAAAAATGGTCACGCCGAAGGCGATCGCGGAGGGCAGCGCGACCAGCATCGCCGCCAGGCCGCCCCACAGGTCACCTGCCAGGTTCTCGGGTCTTGCGATCTTCACGGTCAGCACCTGTCGATAAGCGTACAGTCTAGCCCACGCTCATCCCGAAACTGCGCTTGGGACAAATTTGGCTCGACAATGATATGCCAACAAGGCGCAAATTGCATTTCTATCTGAATGTGTAAACAGGCGCCGGACTGGGCTTTGCCCGGTGCCCGGTGTAGGATTGCAACGCGGAAATGGACTGTGACCGCCGGCACGATGGGTACGCCGGCATTCCCTGCGCGCGAGGCCCCGATGACTCAGATTCGATCCTGGCTGCGCTTTTGCGGCAAGCGGCCTCACAGCTTGAGCTATCCAGAGGTCACGCTGGACCAGTTCGCAACCGCGACGGCGGGGAGAGCAAATAGATGATGATGGAGACCGTTCACGGCGGCGACCGCGTCGCCGCGGCGTTGGCGGCCCACGGCGTGCGCTTCGTGTTCGCGCTCTGCGGCGGCCACATTTCACCCATACTCACCGCGTCCAAGGCGCGCGGCATCCGCATCATCGACGTGCGCGACGAGGCGACCGCGGTGTTCGCCGCCGATGCGGTGGCGCGCCTGACCGGCGTGCCGGGCGTCGCCGCGGTCACCGCCGGCCCGGGATTGAGCAACACCATCACCGCGCTCAAGAACGCGCAGCTCGCGCAGTCGCCCCTCATCCTGTTCGGCGGCGCCGCGCCCACCGCGCTGCAGGGCCGTGGCGCGTTGCAGGACATCGACCAGCGCCCGCTGATCGAGCCGCACGTCAAGCTGTTCATAAAAATCCGGCGCGTGCGCGATCTGGGTCCGGCGGTGGAGAAGGCGTTCGCCGTGGCGCGCGCCGGCGTGCCGGGACCGGTGTGCATCGAGTGCCCGGTCGACCTGCTCTACGACGAAGCGAGCATCCGCCAGTGGTACGCCGACGCTGTCGGCAAGGGCACGGCCATTTCCGACCGGCTGCTGCGCTTCTATCTCAACCGGCAGGTGGAGAACATGTTCGCCGGCAGCGGCGAGGCGGCTGCGCTGCGAGTGCGCGCGGTGTTGCCGCCGGCAGCGAGCGCCGCCAGCGTGACGGCCGCGGCGGTCGCGCTCGCGCGCGCCGAACGCCCGCTGATGGTGATCGGCAGCCAGGCGCTGTCGATCGCGGCCGAGGCGCCGCGCATCGCCGCGGCTGCGGCGCAGCTCGGCATTCCGCTATATCTGTCGGGCATGGCGCGCGGCCTGCTCGGGCGCGATCATGTGCTGCAGATGCGGCATCAGCGCCGTCAGGCGCTGCGCGAGTCCGATTGCGTGCTGCTCGCGGGCGTGCCCTGCGACTTCCGTCTCGACTACGGCCGCCACGTGCGCCGCAGCGCCACGCTGATTGCCGCGAACCGTAGCGCGAAAGAGGCGCGCATGAACCGGCGGCCCGATATCGCGGCCATCGGCGACCCGGGTCTGCTGCTCGAGCGCCTGGTCGCGCCGCTGGCGCAGGCAGGCCGCCGCTGGGCCTCCTGGATCGAGGACCTGCGCACGCGCGATCTGAAACGCGAAGCGGAAATCGAGGAGCAGGCCCGGCCGGAGGGCGAGTTCGTGAATCCGATCGCGTTCCTGCGCGCGCTCGAACAGGCAGCCGGGGAGAATGCGGTGATAGTGGCCGATGGCGGCGATTTCGTCGCCACCGCCTCGTACATCGTGCATCCGCGGGGACCGCTCGCCTGGCTCGATCCCGGCGTGTTCGGAACCCTGGGCGTGGGCGCGGGTTTTGCGCTGGGCGCGGCGCTCGCCCGCCCGGAGAGCGAAGTCTGGATCATTTACGGTGACGGCGCCTGCGGCTACAGCCTGATCGAATTCGACACTTTCGTGCGCCACGGCATCCCGGTGATCGCGGTCGTGGGCAACGACGCCGGCTGGACCCAGATTGCGCGTGAACAGGTGAAAATGCTGCATGACGACGTGGGTACGGTGCTCGCGCGCACCGCCTATCACGAGGTTGCGGCCGGATTCGGCGCGGAGGGCATTCTGGTGAAAAGCACCGCTGATGTGAGCGCGGCGCTCGCGCGCGCGCGCGCCGCGGCCAGGGCCGGCAAGCCGGTCCTGGTCAATGTGTGGTTGGACAAGACCGACTTTCGCGAAGGCTCGATTTCGATGTAGGAGCGCTGTAGGAGCGAGCTTGCTCGCGAATGAAATGTGAAGCTCATTGTGGGAGCTTGCTCGCGAGTAATTGGATTCGCGAGCAAGCTCGCTCCTACAAAACGATGCGTGCCGGTCTAGGATTTGACGCGGATCTCGCGCAGCATGCGCACCGCGGTTTCGGCACCGCGGTAATAGCCGGGAATGCGCACGGTCTCGGCAAAACCGTGCTTGAGGTAGAAGCGGCGCGCGCCCAGGTTGGTTTCGCGCAACTCCAGATGAATGCTGCCGATGCCGGCGGTGAGCGCGGATTCGATCAGCCATTCGAGCATGCGCCGGGCAACGCCCTGGCGCCGGTAGTCGGGGTGCACGGCGAGCAGCGAAAGATGCGCGCGCTCGGCGCCGAACTGCATGATGGCGAAACCGGCGAAGGGCGCGCCGTCGCGGGCCGTCAGCACCAGGGTGTCGCGCCGGGCGAGGTTGCGCGCCACGCGCTCGGGCGTCCACGACCAGGGCAGGCCGGCCTCGATCAGCTCGCGCGACATCGCCGCGATCGGCGCCGCATCCGCTGGCGCGGCGAGCTTGAGCGTCAGGTTGCGCGATGCTTTCACTGCAATCCGAATTCCCGCGCGAGCAGCTCGTAGGACCTCAAGCGGCTGGCGTAGTCGCCGGTGATGGTGAGAACCATCAGTTCGTCGGCATCGAATTGCTCGCGCAATTGCAGCAGCCGCTCGCGCACCTGGCGCGGATCGCCGATCACCGCGCGCGGTCGCTGCGAGCGGATGTAGGCGAGTTCGCGCTCCGAGTAGTTCTGCGCCTCGGCTTGCGCGAGGGTCGGAATCGGCGTGTTCAGACCTTGCGCCATGTGCAGCCGGCGCAGGTCCACGCAGGCGGCCAACTTCTGCGCTTCGGTCGCGGTCTCGGCGCAAATGACGAAGGCGCAGACGACGGCGTGGGGCGCGGCCTCGCGCGCCGATGGCTGGAAGCGCGTCTTATAGGCGCGCGTCACTGCGTCGCCGCCCTGGGCGCTGATGAAATGGGCGAAGGCGAAGCGCAGGCCCAGCGCCGCGGCGAGCGCACCGCTGTAGTCCGATGAGCCGAGCAGCCAGATCGGCGGCGCCGCCGGTCCCGCGGGCATGGCCTTCACCCGGGCGAATGCGTGGTCCGCCGGCAGCGCGTCGTCGAGAAAGCCGACTAGATCTTGCACCTGCTCGGCGAAGTCGTCCGCTGCCGCGTACTGGCCTCTGGACAGCGCCTGCGCGGTGGCGAGGTCGCCGCCGGGCGCGCGGCCGAGGCCGAGGTCGATGCGTCCGGGGAACAGCGCCTCCAGCATGCGGAACACCTCGGCCACCTTGAGCGCGCTGTAGTAGGGCAGCAACACGCCGCCGGTGCCGACGCGGATGCGCGCGGTCGCGCTCGCCACGCGCGTGAGCAGGATTTCCGGGCAGGGGTCGGCGAGCGCGGCCACCGCATGGTGCTCGGCGAGCCAGTAGCGGTGATAGCCGAGCGTATCGGCCGCCCGCGCCAGCTTGACGGTTTCCGCGAGCGCGTGCGCCGGCGTGTGGCCGCTGATCACAGGCGACTGGTCGAGTATGCTCAGGTGCAGGTTCATGAGTCGTCTTTTTCTTAGACGTCGGATCTAATCTCTTGAAAGTCGAGAGCTGTGAAATATCGCGAAGATCTCAATAAATGGCGATTATGCATCCGCGGGGGATTTACAAGGGGGGTGCACCCCCCTTGTTCGTGTGATCAAGGTTTTTCCTCGATCGGAGGCACCCTGTTTGGCGCCGAGTTGTCGAACTTGGCGAAGGCCCAGCGATGCATGGGGATGAGAGCGATGCCCCATACGAAGGCGAAGCCGCCGAGGATATAGAACGCCGGCAGGAGGCCGAGGTGGTCCTTCAGATAGCCCATGGCGAGGGGCGTGGAAAAATGCGATAGCCCCCAGCCCAGCCCTCCCAGGGCCAGGGCCGAGCCGCGGTCCTCGATGCTGCTGATTTCGCTGATCAGCATCTGGAAGAACAGCGTCATGATGCCGGAGGCGAGACCGACCGCGACCATCAGCAGGCCGATCGACCAGGCGTCACGCGCTGCGGCGATCAGCCCCACCGACAGCGCGGTGGCGATGGCGCAAGCGAGGGGCACGGCGAGCTTCGCCGAGAAGTCGAGATAGCGCGCGATGAACAAACCTGCCATGGCCGAACCGATCGCGCGCAGTGCCAGCATCGCGCCGGTCGCGTCCGCGCTGTAACCGTACTCGACCAACAGGATGGGGTAGAAGGAGAAGGAGAGCGAAAACGGCAGGGCCGAGACATAGGCGCACATGATGGCGAAAGGAATCACCCGCAGGCGCACGAGTTTGGCATAGCCGGAGAACAGCCGCCGCGGTTTGCGCTCCGGGTTCTTCGGCTTTTCCGGCAGGCGGCGGCCGAGGACAAAGGACAGGGCCCCCATGGCCGCGAGCGCGAGGAATGATGGACCGAAGCCGAACCAGAGCAAGGAAAAGCCCGCACCGGTCATGCCCATGATCTGCCCGACGTTGGTGATGGCGTTGAGCCGCCCCATCTGCAGGCTGCGCCCGCCCGGCAATTCGCTGCCCAGGCTCCAGGAGGCGGGCCAGTACATCGCGCGCGACATCACCATCAGCAGTTGCGCCAGCAGCAGCAGCCAGAAACCGCCGGCGAAAAAAAACACCGAACCCGCACCGGCCGTGAGCACGAAAGAGGCCAGCATGAGACTGCGCCCGCCCACCTGGTCGGTGTAGGCGCCGCCGATCAGGTTGAACGTAATCTGCACCAGCACCGGCAACGCGACCAGGGTGCCGATGCCCACGCCAGACATGCCCAGCTGGTTGGCGTACAAGGGCACCAGGGGATAGGTCATGCCGAGCGCGAAATTCCAGCTGAAAGAGCTGAGGAAGAACGGCAGCACCGATCGCCTCGCCGTCGCGTCGGATAGTTTGCTCACGCTTGCAGTGGCGCCGATTTTCCAAAGCGCAGCACGAACAGGCCGCACACGAGCAGCGCGAGCAGCACCAGCGGCGCGTTGCCCCAGCGCACATAAGGTGTGGCGCCGCTGCGCCCCTGGGCGCTGCCGTTCAGTGTGCCCTGGGTGAAGGGCGGCAGGACGGCGGTGATGCGGCCGTGATGGTCGATGATGGCGGTCATGCCGGTGTTGGTGGCGCGCAGCATCGTTCGCCCGGTCTCGAGCGCGCGCAGTTGCGCGATCTGCAGATGCTGGTGCGGTGCAAGCGAATCGCCGAACCAGGCGACGTTGCTGACGTTGACCAGCAGCGTCGCCTCGGGCAGGAAACGGATGATTTCCTCGCCAAACGCATCTTCATAGCAAATATTCACCGCGACTTTTTGGCCGGCGAGCGCAAGCGGCGCCTGCGCCGCGCCGCCGCGCGAAAAGTCCGCCAACGGAATTTTCAGTATCGACAGGACCCAGCCGAAACCGGGCGGAATGAACTCCCCGAACGGAACCAGGTGGATCTTGTCGTAGCGCTGAGTGGGCGAGGCGCCCAGGCTGAGCACGCTGTTGTAATAGCGCCCGGGGGCATCGCGCAGCGGCAGGCCGATGAGCAGATCGCCGCCGTGCCTGCGCGCGCTCAGCGCGAGTGCGGACACGAGCTCGGGATCGATCTGGTCGAAAAAGCGCGGAATGGCGGTCTCGGGCAGAATGGTGAGGCGCGCCGCCGAGTCCTCAATCATGCGCTGGTACAACTGCACCGTGGCGGCGTAGCGCGTCGCGTCCCATTTCAGATCCTGTGCGATGTTCCCCTGCACCAGGCTCACGCTGATCGGCGCGCCCTGCGGGTGGGTCCATTCGACCTGCGCGAGGCCGTAGCCCAGGCCCAGGACGAGCGCGAGCGCGGCGAGCGCCGCAGTGCGTAGCCGCGCGCGCGCGAGCGCGAGCAGCAGCCCGGCGCACAGCCATACCAGCCAGGACAGACCGAATACGCCGGTGAGCGCGGCGTAGCCGCGTAGCGGCGAGTCGGTTTGCGAATAGCCCAGGGCGAGCCAGGGGAAGCCGGTGAACACCCAGGCGCGCAGCCATTCCGTGAGTACCCATAGTGCCGGGATCAGCAGCAATTGCCTCGCTGCGAGCGGCCCGGCGAGCCGTGCCTGCAGATAGCCCACCAAGGCCGGATACAGCGCGAGCACGGCGCAGAAAAGCAGGGTGGCGATGGCGGCGAGCGGCGCCGGCATGGCGCCGAATTCGTGCAGGCTGACGTAGACCCAACTGACACCGGCGAGAAACAGACCCATGCCGAAGGCGAAGCCAAGCGCGGCCGCGCGCCGCGGCGTGGCCGCCTCCTGCCACAGCCAGAGCAGGCCGGCGGCGGTGAAAAACGGCAGCGGGGCGAGGCCGATAGGTGCGAAACCCAGCACCGTGGCCGCGCCGAGGAAAAATGCCGCCAACGGGGCGCGCGCGTGCCGCAAGACCGCGGGATTCATTGATCCCGCGGCTTTTGCACCAGCAGGGTGTGCACGCGGCGGCTGTCGGCGCGCATCACCTGGAATTTGAATCCGCCGATGATGATGCTCTCGCCGCGCTTGGGCACCCGGCCGAATCGGCTGATCACCAGCCCGCCCACGGTGTCGTAGGCCTCGTCGCCGAAGTCGGTGCCGAAGGCTTCGTTGAAATCGATGATCTCGGTGCGCGCCTTGATGCGGTACTGGCCGCTCGATTCCGGCAGGATGTTGTCTTCCGTCTCGTCGAAGTCATACTCGTCCTCGATGTCGCCGACGATTTGCTCCAGCACGTCTTCGATGGTCACCAGGCCGGCGACGCCGCCGTACTCGTCCACCACGATGGCCATGTGGTTGCGGCTGGCGCGGAATTCGCGCAGCAGTACGTTGAGGCGCTTGGATTCGGGCACGAACACCGCGGGCCGCAGCATCTCGCGCACATCGAACTCCTCCTCGCCGGCATAGTAGTGCAGCAAGTCCTTGGCGAGCAGGATGCCGAGCACGTTGTCGCGTTCGCGGTCGATCACGGGGAAACGCGAATGCGCCGTCGAGATCACCGTCGGGATGAATTTGTCCGGCGTCTCGCCGATGTCGACCACGTCCATTTGCGCACGCGGGATCATGATGTCGCGCACCTGCATCTCCGACACCTGCAGCACGCCTTCGATCATCGACAGGGCCTCGGCGTCGAGCAGATTGTGCGCGTAGGCCGAGTGCAGCAGCTGGATCAGCTGCTCGCGGTCCTCCGGCTCGCGCAGGATCAGCGCCGACAGGCGTTCGAGCAACGAGCGTTTATGCGTCTTGTCGTCTTGCATGGCGGTTCGGCGGCGGGAAACGGGCGATGGACAAGCGGGTATTATCCACCCAAGGCCATTTATTCATCACGCTTCGCCGGCGTAAGGGTCCGGAAACCCGAGTTTCGCCAGTATCCTCTTTTCCAGCGCCTCCATGCGCGCCGCCGCACTCGGGCTTTGGTGATCGTGTCCCTGCAGGTGCAGCGCGCCGTGCACGGTGAGGTGCGCGACATGCGCCGTGAGCGCCTTGCCCTGCGCGCGCGCTTCGCGCCGCAGCACCGGCGCGCACAGCACGATGTCGCCCGTGAGGACGCGCTCGCGCCCGCTGCCGGCGTAGCCGAAGCTGAGCACATTGGTGGCGCAGTCGCGGTCGCGGTAGGCGTGGTTGAGCGCTCGCCCCTCGGCGGCGCCGACGAAGCGCACGGTGATCGCGGCGCTCTGCTCGAGGGCCGCCGCCAACCAGCGGCGCAGCTCGGATTTGGTCGGCAGGCCGGGGGAGCTTACCGCTTTTTGCACGGCCAGCTCCAGCCTGGCCGCGCTGCGCTCAGGTTTCGCTCTGTTGGCGCTCATAGGCGTTGACGATGCGCTGCACCAGCGGGTGGCGCACCACGTCTTCGGCCAGGAACAGGGTGAAGGCGAGGCCGCGCACCTCGGCCAGTATCCTGCGCGCCTCGATCAATCCGCTCTTGCTGCCGCGCGGCAGGTCGATCTGGGTGACATCCCCGGTGACCACCGCCTTGCTGCCGAAACCGATGCGGGTGAGGAACATTTTCATTTGCTCCGGCGTGGTGTTTTGCGCCTCGTCGAGGATGATGAAAGAGTGGTTGAGCGTGCGCCCGCGCATGTAGGCCAGCGGCGCGATCTCGATCGCGCCGCGCTCGAACATTTTTCCGACCTTGTCGAAGCCCATCAGGTCGTACAGCGCGTCGTGCAGCGGGCGCAGGTACGGATTGACTTTCTCCGCCAGGTCGCCGGGGAGAAAGCCGAGCCGCTCGCCCGCCTCCACCGCCGGGCGCACCAGCACGATGCGCTTCACCGCGTCGCGCTCCAGCGCGTCCACCGCGCAGGCCACCGCCAGATAGGTCTTGCCGGTGCCGGCCGGGCCGATGCCGAAGGTGATGTCATGCTCGAGGATGTTCTTCATGTACTCGACCTGGCGCGGGGTGCGCCCGTGCAGGTCGGGCTTGCGCGTGAGCAGGGCCGGGGCTTCCGCGCCTGCGCTGGGCTGGCGGACCTCCACCAGGCCGAGCTGCACGTCGTCGATGGTGAGGCCGCGCTTGGCCTGGTTGTAGAAGCGTTCGAGTACTTCGGCCCCGCGCGCGGTCTGCAGCGGATGTCCTTTCAGCACAAAGCGCTCGCCGCGGCGCGAAACGGTGATATCGAGGGCGATTTCGATCTGGCGCAAGTTCTCATCGAACGCGCCGCACAAGGTGGCGAGACGCTGGTTGTCAACCGGGGACAGCGTAACTTCTACGGGTTTGGGCTTCATCGAGCAACGCGGACGCCGCCGCCCTCTGGCGGAACGCGGACTTCGCCGCCCTCGGGTGGAACGCGGCATTCGCCGCCCTCGGGTGGAACGCGGCATTCGCCGCGTAGGGAATGCGCCAGCGCTGCGCTGATGCTGACCTCCGCCATGCGGCCGATGAGCTCGCGCGGACCGGCGAAATTCACCATGCGGTTGCTGCTGCTGCGGCCGCAGAGCTCGCCGGAATTTCTTTTCGCGGCGCCCTCGACCAGCACCTGTTGGATGCCGCCGATCATGGCCCGGCTGATCGCGTTCGCCTGCGCTTCGATCTGCGCCTGCAATCGCGCCAGGCGCGCCTGCTTCACCCGTTGTGGCGTGTCGTCGGCGAGCTCCGCCGCCGGCGTGCCCGGCCGCGGGCTGTAGAGAAAGGAGTAGGAGTCGTCGAAACCGATTTCGGTTATGAGTTTCATGGTTGCCTCGAAATCGCGCTCGGTCTCGCCGGGAAAACCGACGATGAAGTCCGATGAAATCGAGATATCGGGGCGCGCGGCGCGCAGCCGGCGGACGATGGACTTGTATTCGAGCGCGGTGTAGCCGCGCTTCATCGCCGCGAGCACGCGGTCCGAGCCCGACTGCAGCGGCAGGTGCACATGACTCGCCAGTTTCGGCGTGCGGACGTAGGCGTCGATCAGGCGCTGGGTGAATTCCTTCGGATGCGAGGTGGTGTAGCGGATGCGCTCGATGCCGGGAATTTCGGCGACGTATTCCAGCAGCAGCGCAAAATCGGCGTTGTCGCGCGATCCCTGCTTTCTGTCGCCACCGATGTTTCCGCGGTAGGCGTTCACGTTCTGCCCGAGCAGGGTGACTTCCTTCACGCCCGAGAGCGCCAGCTCCGCCACTTCGGTGAGCACGTCCTCGAACGGGCGCGAAATCTCCTCGCCGCGGGTATAGGGAACGACGCAGAAGCTGCAGTACTTGCTGCAGCCCTCCATGATGGAGACAAAGGCCGACACGCCTGCGACCCGCGCCGGCGGCAACCGGTCGAATTTCTCGATCTCGGGAAAGGAAATATCGACCTGCGGCCTGCCGCTGCGCCGGCGCGCTTCAATCAGGGCGGGCAGGCGGTGCAGGGTCTGCGGGCCGAACACCAGATCGACGTAGGGCGCGCGCGCCACGATGGCGGCGCCCTCCTGGCTGGCGACGCAGCCGCCGACGGCTATGAGCAGGCCGGGTCGCGCTCGCTTCAGGTGTTTCACCCGGCCCAGATCGTGGAATACTTTCTCCTGCGCTTTTTCCCGCACCGAGCAGGTGTTGAACACAATGACGTCGGCCTCGGCCGGATCGGTAGTGGTTTGCATGCCTTCGGCCGCGGCGAGTACGTCGGCCATCTTGGCCGAGTCGTATTCGTTCATCTGGCAGCCGAACGTCTTGATGTAGAGTTTCTGCGGCACGCTCAATCCTGCTTCTTGTCGCGCGCGGCGGCTTCTTCGGCGGTGAGCACCCAGACGCGGTGTATCTGGCCCGCTGCGTCCAGCGTATATT
>MERK01000008.1 GCA_001770575.1 Betaproteobacteria bacterium RIFCSPLOWO2_12_FULL_64_23 | reverse complement strand
CTCCATTTGGAGGAGATTGCCGTCTTCGTCGATCGCGACCGGCATTGCGGCTTCCATACCAGGCGTTTTGCCGCCTGGGCCGGCATGCCCTCAGGGCGCATAGACGGGCTTGCCCTCCAGGAAGCGCTGCCGCCGCGCGGCGCCGAGGCGCTGCGCACGCGACTGCTCGATGCCATGGACGGACGGGTCGGGCGGGCCGAGTTGTCGCTTCCACGGCACACCGGCGTGGAGCAGCGCGTGGTGGTGGACTTTCTGCCGCAGCGCGACGCCTCCGGCCAGGTCTGCGGCACGCTGCTGCTGATCAAGGAGCCGCGGTCATGGGCCGACGGCGCGCCGGAGCCCACCGATCGAGCGGCGGCGGACGAGACCGAGCAGGCCGATAGTCAACTCATGATCGCCGACGGGAGCGGCAATTCCGTGTACCTCAAATCGCTCACCGAGGAACTCAGCGGCTGGGGCAATCCGCGCGAGCGCATCCGCGAGGCGATACAGAACGACGGCTTCAATCTGTACGCGCAGGACATCGTCGCGCTGGGCCCGGATGCGCCGTTCAGGACCATGCACGAATTGCTCATCCGCATGCGCGACGAGGAACAGAACATGGTGCCCCCGGGCACGTTCCTGCCGATTGCGGAGCGGTTCAACATGATGTCCGACATCGACCGTTTCGTCGTGAAAAAGGCCATCGCCGCGTGCGCAGCTGCCGGCCCCGCCGCGGACGCGGCCGCAGCGCTGGTGCTGTGCATCAACCTCGCGCGCGCCAGCATCGAGGACCCCTCGTTCCCCAAGTTCGTTGCGCGCGCGCTCGAACAAGGCGGGATCGGCGGTCAGGCGCTGTGTTTTGAGATCGCCGACAGCGATGCGATCGCCTGCCTGCCCGATGCGGTGCGCTTTGCGAGCGAACTCAGGCCGCTGGGATGCCGCTTCACGCTCGACGGTTTCGGCCGCGCGGGCATCGGCTTTGAGCACGTCAAGCAGCTGCCGCTGGATTTCCTCAAGATCGACGGCAGCATTATTCTGCAGATCCTGCGCGTGCCGGAGGCGCTGGCCAAGGTGCGCGCGATCCAGCGCGTGAGCAAGGTCATCGGGCTGCGCACCATCGCCGAAATGGTGGAGAGCGACGACAGCCTCGCGCGGCTGCGCACGGTCGGAGTCGACTATGTCCAGGGCTTCGGCATCGCCCAGCCGCGGCCTTTCCCGGCATGATCGAAGCGCGCGCGGGCACGCCGCCGGCCGGGCTTGCGCATATCGCGCCGGCGCAGCTGATGCAGCGACTCAGCCGCGATGCCGACTACGCGCACTGGAGCGAGCGCTTCCTTCACGGTCGCGCGCGTTGATGCACCAACGCGCCTCCGCAACCGCCCGCCCAAGCCGGGCGGGCAGACTTTGAAAACCAGGGAGTCATAGACACATGGACCTGCCGGATTACCAAACCCTCAAGACCGGGACGCCTGAGCCGCACGTGCTGCTGGTGACCCTCAACCGGCCCGAGATCGCGAATGCGCTCAACACCCAGATGGCCCGCGAATTTCTCGACTTGTGGACGCGCCTGACCGAAGACGCCCGGGATGTGCGCTGCGTGGTGCTCACCGGCGCCGGCGACAAGGTGTTCTGCGCCGGCGCCGACCTGAAGGAGCGCAACGGCATGACGCGCGAGCAATGGCGGCACCAGCACGAACTGTTCGAGCGCCATTATTGGGCGATGGCCGACCTGCCCCTGCCGCTGATCGCGGCGGTCAACGGCCACGCCTATGCCGGCGGTTTCGAAGCCGTGCTCTCCTGCGACTTCGCCTATGCCGTGAAAACCGCGCGCTTCGCGCTGACCGAAGTCACCCTGGGCATCATGCCCGGCGCCGGCGGCACGCAGAACCTGCCGCGCGCAGTGGGCGAGCGCCGCGCCAAGGAAATCATCATGACCGGCCGCCCGTTCAGCGCGCAGCAGGCGCTGGCCTGGGGCGTGCTCAACGAAGTGTGCGAGCCGGGCGAACTGATGCCGCGCGTGCTGGAGACCGCGCGCACCGTCGCCGGCAACGCGCCGCTGTCCATCCGCCAGGTGAAGAAATCGGTGCGCTACGGCATGCAGATGGAACTCAAGACCGCCTACCGTTTCGAGGTCGAGGCCTACAACCACCTGGTGGAAACCGAGGACCGCTACGAAGGCATCAAGGCTTTCAACGAAAAGCGCAAACCCGTGTTCAAGGGAAAGTGAACGCAATGCAAGAATATCGGCGCGCTGGTGCTCAGCTGCGCGAGAACGCGCTGAACTCTTCTGCGGCAACCGGGTTGCCGGCCAGATAGCCCTGGAATTCGTCGCAGCCGTGCACGCGCAGGAACTCGAGTTGTTCCGGCCGTTCCACGCCTTCGGCCAGCGCCGTCAGCTTCAGGGTTTTCGCCAGATTGATGATGGCGACGGCGATGGCGCGGTCATCGGCATCGGTGCCCAGATCGTCGATGAAGGAACGGTCGATCTTGAGCTTGTCGATCGGATAGCGTTTCAGATAGGCGAGCGACGAATAGCCGGTGCCGAAATCGTCGATCGTGATCTTGACGCCGAGCGCGCGCAGTCCTGCGAGCGCAGTGCCGACGATTTCGGTGTCCATCAGCAGGCTCTCGGTGAGTTCGAGTTCCAGATAGCGGCCTTCCAGCCCGGTGTCTTCCAGCACGCGCTTTACCCCGGCCACCAAATCGCCGCGACGGAACTGGACCGCCGACACGTTGACGGAAATCGGCAGCGCGGCATGGCCGGCGGCCTGCCACGCCTTGTTCTGGCGGCAGGCTTCGCGCAGCACGTAGTGGCCGATCTCGTCGATCAGACCGCGCGTCTCGGCGAATTCGATGAATTCCGACGGGTCGATCAGACCGCGCTCGGGGTGGCGCCAGCGCACCAGCGCTTCGATGCCGACCAGGCGCAGATCGCCGACGCTGAGTTGCGGTTGATAGAACAGCACGAATTCCCCGCGCTGCAGCGCCTCGCGCAGCCTGGACTCGCGCGCCAGCGTCTCGGCTCCCTCGTCCGAGAGCCCGGCGGTGTAGAAGCGGCTGTGGCCGCGGCCGTGATCCTTGGCGCTGTACATCGCCGCGTCGGCATGGCGGATCAGATCATCCGCATTGTCGCCGTCGCGCGGAAACACGCTGATGCCGATGCTGGCGTTGGCGCAAAGCTCGCGGCCTTCGAGCGCGATCGGGGCGGAAATGACCTGCAACAGCTTTTCCGCGACCTTGGCCGCATCCTCGGGCGCGGCGAAATCGGCGAGGATCACCAGGAACTCATCGCCGCCGAGCCGCGACACCATGTCGGCCTCGCGCAGCACTTCCTTGATGCGCGCGGCCACCTGCTTGAGCAGGGCGTCGCCTACGTGGTGGCCGAGCGAATCGTTGATCGTCTTGAAGTTGTCCAGGTCGATGAACATGATCGCCACCAATGTGCCGTGGCGCCGCGCCAGCGCCAGGATCGTGGTCAGCCGCTCGGTCAGGTAAGCGCGATTGGGCAGGCCGGTGAGCATGTCGTGGTGCGCCAGGTACTGGATGCGCGCCTCGGCGTGCTTGCGTGCGGTGATGTCGCGCAGCGCCCCCAGCCGGTGCGTCTCGCCGTTGAGTAAAACTGTCTTGCCCACCAGCTCGACCGTGATGTTGTGACCCTTCTTGTGCGCTACTTCGGCCTCGTAGGGATATTCGCCCCCCTCGCGCATGTAATCGGCCGCCGTCTGCCGCCACTGCGGCGCCACGAACTCCAGCGTGCTGTGCCCGATCATCTCCTCGCGCGCATAGCCGGTGATCGCGAGCAGCGCCTCGTTGACATCGGTAAGGATGCCGTTCTTGTGGAAGAAGATCCCTTCGTTGGTCGCGGCGGCGAATTTGCGCATGCGCTCCTCGCTGTCGCGGATCGACCGCTCGGCGAGCTGGTGCCGGGTGATGTCGGTAATCAGCACGAACGCGCCCAGCATTTGCGCCTGTTCGTCGAAATGCGGGATCAGGTGGACCTCGACAACGCGCTCTTCGCCATTGGGCAGCGTCAGGGGGCGGATGTACTCGACCTTCTCCCCCTTGAGCACGCGCTCGACCTGCGGCTCGATCACGCGCCACGCCGCTTCGCCGATGGCTTCGCGCACGGTCTTGCCGATGATCGAGTCCACCGTCCAGCCGTTCGCTTCGGCATAGGACTTGTTGGCGAACACGCAACGCAGGTTCTTCGGCTCGTAATACGCGATCAGCGCCGGTACGCTGTCGGCGACCATGCGCAGCAGGCTGTCCGTGCCTTTCCCGCCGGGCTTGTCCGGCGCAAGCGCGTTCATGGCCGCACGCTCACAGCCAGGGCCTCAGCCAGCCCAGCCCGGCGCTGGTCCCGCCTTTCGGCCGGTACTCGCAGCCGACCCAGCCGGCATAGCCGAGCTCGTCCATCAGCCGGAACAGGTAGGCATAGTTGATCTCCCCCAGGTCGGGCTCCTGGCGCTCGGGCACGCCCGCGATCTGGATATGGCCGACGCCGGCGATGTATTTGCGCAGCTTCATCGCGAGGTCGCCCTCGACGATCTGGCAGTGATAAAAATCCATCTGCACCTTGAGGTTGGGCGCGCCGACTTCGGCGCAGATGGCGTGCGCCTCGTCCTGGCGGTTCAGGAAAAAACCCGGAATATCGCGCGTGTTGATCGGTTCGATCACGACGGTGACACCCGCAGAGGCGGCCTCCTTCGCCGCATAGGCCAGATTGCGCACGTAGGTTTCGCGCTGGCGCGCGCGTTCCTCGCCCGGCCGGATCAGGCCGGCCATCAGGTGCACGCGCGCGTTGCCGAGCACGCGCGCATACTCCAGCGCGCTCGCGACGCCCTGCTTGAATTCGGTTTCACGGCCGGGCAGCGAGGCGAGGCCGCGCTCGCCCGCGTCCCAGTCGCCCGGGGGTCCGTTGAACAGGGCCTGGGCGAGGCCATGCTCGGTCAGGCGCGCGCGGATATCCGCCGCCGGGTGCGCGTAGGGAAACAGGAATTCGATGCCCTTGAATCCGTCTTTTGCGGCGGCGCCGAAGCGATCGAGGAACGCGTGCTCCTGATACATCATCGACAGGTTGGCGGCGAATCTGGGCATGGCGCTGGTACCTTTCAACAATCAATGAATTCAGCCGGCGGGATAACGCCGGCGGATATCGGCGACCTGTTCCGGTGTGAGCGTACGCGGGCGCAGCCCCTGCAGCAACAGGTACACCCGCGCCGTGGCTTCGAGCTCCTCCACTGCATCGGCGGCCGCCGCCAGACTGGTACCCGCGACCACCGGACCGTGGTTGGCGAGCAGCATCGCATGGTGCCTGCCGGCAAGGCCGCGCACCGCCTGCGCCAGCTGCATGTCTCCCGGCGCGAAATAGGGCACCAGCGGCAGGCTGCCGATGCGCATCAGGTAATAGGCGGTGAGCGGCGGCAGCACGTCGGCGGGGTCCACCTCCTGCAGCACCGACACCGCAACCGAGTGTGTCGCGTGCAGGTGGATCACTGCGCGGTTGCGCTCGCGCTCCTCGTACATCGCCAGGTGCAGGAAGTTTTCCTTCGACGGCTGATCGCCCGAAATGAGTTTGCCCTGCCAGTCGAGCTTCGACAGGCGCGCCGGATCGAGCTTGCCCAGGCTGGATCCAGTGGGCGTGAGCAGCCAGCCGTCGTCGCAGCGGGCGCTGATGTTGCCGGTGCTGCCGTGGGTTAAGCCGCGCTCGAACATCGAGCGGCCCAGCTCGCAGATTTGTTCGCGCAGCGCCTGCTCTTTCACCTTAGGTTTCCAGTAAGGCCAGCGACTTGACAAAAAAATCGCGGCTGCCGAAGTTGCCCGATTTGAGCGCGAGCAGGATCGGATGCGCCCCCTGGGTCGCGGTCCAGGGCACGCCCGGATCGATCTGCGGCCCAATCTTCAGCGCCGCAACCCCCAGCGCCTGCACCACCGCGCCCGCAGTCTCTCCGCCCGCCACCACCAGCCGCGTCACGCCACGCGCGATCAGGCCCTGCGCTATGGCCGCCAGCGCCTGCTCCACCAAGGCACCGGCTTCTGCCACGCCAAGCTTGGCCTGAGCTGATTTGACGTCTTCGGGTGTGGCCGTGGCGTAGAACAGCACCGGTGCGAAGGCCAGCACGGAGCCGGCCTGCAGCAACGCCGCTGCGGCGACATCCGTGCCGCGGGCGATTTCGATCGGATCAATGCGGATCGCCGGGCGCCCTGATTCAATCCAGTGCGCGACCTGGCCGTTGGTGGCTTGCGAGCACGAGCCCGAGATCACTGCGGCCAGTCCCGGCACGCGCGGCAATTCGGCCGCGTCCGCGCGCGGCGACAACAGGCCCGCGCGGCGGAAATTCTCAGGCAGGCCGATGGCGACGCCGGAGCCGGCGGTGATCAGAGGATGATCGGCGCAGGCGGCGGCGATCGCATGCAGGTCGGCATCGCTGATCGCATCGACCACGGCGAGGCGCACACCCCCGGCCTCGAGCGCCGCCAGCCGCGCGCGTATCGCCGGCTCGCCCGCGGCCACGGCGGTCCAGGGGACGAGGCCGACCCTGGCGCGCGACTGCGCCTGCAGCACGCGCACCAGATTGGCATCGGTCATGGGCGTCAGCGGGTGATCGCGCATGCCGGACTCCGACAGCGGCAACTCGCCGACGAACAGGTTGCCCATGTAGATGGTGCGCGCATTGGTGGGAAACGCGGGGCAGGCGATGGCGATGCGCGCGCCCAGCGCGTCCATCAGCGCCTCGGCCACCGGCCCGATGTTGCCCTGCGGCGTCGAATCGAAGGTCGAGCAGTATTTGAAATAGAACTGGCGGCAGCCGGCGCGCTTGAGCCATGCGAGCGCAGCCAGCGATTGCGCCACCGCGTCGGCCGCGGCAATGGTGCGCGACTTCAACGCCACCACTACCGCATCGACGTCCGCGGCCAGGGGCGCGGCGGGCACGCCTATGGTCTGCAGCGTGCGCATGCCGCTGCGAACCAGGTTATTGGCGAGGTCGGTGGCGCCGGTGAAATCGTCGGCGATGCAACCGAGCAGCACGGCCTAATCCTTTTTCCGGGGAAGCTCTATGCCCGGGAAATTCTTGACCACCGCCGCATCGTCCTCGCCGCCGCGGCCGGCGGCCGCGGCCGCCAGGAACATCTGATGGGCGGCGGCGGTTAGCGGCAGCGGAAACGCCGCTTTCTTCGCCGTGTCCAGAACGATGCCGAGGTCCTTGACGAATATATTCACCGCCGACAGCGGCGTGTAGTCGCCGGCGAGGATGTGCGGTACCCGGTTCTGGAACATCCACGACGAGCCGGCGCTGTTGCAGATGACATCGTACAGCACGGCGGGATCGGCGCCCGAGCGTATGCCCATGGCCATCGCTTCGGCTGCCGCGGCGATGTGCACGCCGGCCAGAAGCTGATTGATCATTTTGACCTTCGAGCCGGCACCGGGCGCGTCGCCCAGGCGATACACCTTCTGCGCGATCGCCTTGAATACGTCCTCGACCTTGGCGAAATTCTGCGGCGCTCCCGCGGCCATGACGGTCATCTGGCCACTCGCCGCCTTGGCCGCGCCCCCCGACACCGGCGCATCGATCATGCCGATGCCCATGGCCTCGAGCCGGGCCGCGAGCGATTCGGCAAACTCAGGGGCGACGGTGCTGCTCGCGATCACCACCGATCCCGCGCGCATCGCGCCGGCCGCGCCGTGCTCGCCCAACAGCACCGCCTCGGTCTGCTCGGCATTCACCACCAGGGTCAGCACCACCTCGCAGGCCGCGCCCAGTTCCGCCGGCGTGGCGCAGGCGATGCCGCCTTCTGCTGCAAACGCAGCCAGCACCTCGCGCCGCACATCGCAGGCATGCGCGCGAAATCCCGCGCGCAGCAGCGATCTCGCCACGCCCAGGCCCATCGCACCCAGGCCAATGACTCCGACGTTCTTGCTCATGCTAATTCCTTGGTCATCCGGGGCGCTCGCGGCTCGATGCTCGTGGTTCCTGGTTCGTTACCTGGAAATCAGGCTGCAACGAATACTCAGGCCGCCGGTCGCAGGCGCGGCGCGCGAACAGCTCCCGGCTTCACTTGGCGAGCCTCGCATTGGCCAGCTCCAGGCGGTCCACAAGGTTGCGCACCAGGGCGCGGGTGAGTTGCAATTGCGCGCCCAGGCTCATCAGGGCCAGGGCCTCGGGCTCGAATTCGGCGAGCAGAATGCGCGTCAGGGTCTCCACCGTCGCGTGCCGCGGCGTCACACCGCCGCGGATGTAGGCCATCTCACCGAAGCTCTCGCCCTCGCCGATGGTATTCAGCAAGTGCCCCTCCAGCGTGACCTTGACCTGCCCCTGCGCGAGGAAGAAAAAGCTCTTTCCCGGCTCGTTCTCGCGGATGATGGCCTGTTTCGCCCCGACCCGCGTCCAGCGCCCCGCATGCGTGAGCTCCCACAACTCCGCATCGGAAAGATCCGCCAGCATCTCCACGCGCTTCAACGCGACGTATTTCTCGCTGTCCATGATGGCATCGGAGGGCAGCATCAGCTTGCCTACGTTGGACAGATCGAGCGAGAAATCGGCCCAGGTTTCGTAGCGCAACTCCGGCTTCTTGCCCAGCGCACGCAACACCACGCGGTCGATCTCCTTCGGCAGCGCAGCGCGCACGCTGCTCGGCGGCGCGGGCTGCTGGTTGAGGATTTTCTGCACCAGCATTTGCAGGCTATCGGCCGAAAACGGCCTTTGCCCCGTCAGCAATTCGTACAGCACCACGCCGAGGCAATACATGTCGCTGTGGTGAGTGAGCGGCGCTTCCTCCAGTTGCTCCGGCGACATGTAGTAAGGCGAGCCGATGCTGGCCGTCTGCACGGCTTGGGCCTTGCGCAGCAGGGCAGCGCCGAAATCGGCGATCTTCACGTCGGTCCCCTGCGCGATCATGATGTTCGCCGGCTTGATGTCGCGGTGGACGATGCCCTCGTTGAACGCGTAAGCGAGCGCGCCGCAGCACTTGAAGCCGATCTGCAGCACGTCCTCGATCGGAAGCAGCGTGGCGGCGGTCACGTGCTGCGACAGGTCGCCGCCCGAGACCACCTCCATCGCGATGTGGCCCGAGTCCTCCAGCACCACCGCGTCGAGGATGCTCACGATATGCGGGTGTTTCAGTTTGCCCGCGAGCGAGGCCTCGTTCAGAAACTGCGAGCGGTATACGGTCCCGAACTCCGGGTCTCTGAACACCTCGGGCTCGATCACCTTCAGCGCGACCTCCTTGCCGGAGAAGGTGTCCACGGCGAGATAGACCGTCCCGGTCGCGCCCTTGCCGAGCTGCCTGCGGATGTCGTACTTGCCGATCTGCAGGCTCAGATCCATTTCGAACGGTTGGTCCACTGCGCTTGGTCCATTAGGCTTGGTTCGTCAGCATGGCGCCATTCTAACCTTTGCCATCCCCGTTGGGGCATGGCCGGCCTCACGCGAGCGGCTCGCCCGCCGGCTCGATCAGCTCCGGCCCCTGGTTGCGGGCGCTGTTGATCCGGCGGCCGACGGGAATCGCCTGCAGCTCTCCCGCCGGATGGCTTGCGATCATCGGCTGGACCTCGGCCGGGTCTTGCAGCGCCGGATCGAGCCAGCGCGCGTACTGCGCGCGCGCGATGATCGCGGGCATGCGGTCGTGGATGCGCGCCATCAGTTCGTTCGGTCCGGTGGTGACGATGGTGAACGAGCGCAACTCCCCTTCCGGCCCGGTCCAGCTCTCCCACAGCCCGGCGAACGAGAACAGCCCGCCGCTCCTCGGCCTGATCAGATACGGCTGCTTGCCGCCGTCCTCGACTTTCCACTCGTAGAAGCCGGTGGCGGGAACGAGGCAGCGGCGCTGCCGGAACGCCGCGCGAAAAGCCGGCTTTGCCGCGACGCTTTCGCCGCGCGCATTGATCGTCCTGTAGCCGATGGTCTTGTCCTTCGCCCAATGTGGAATCAGGCCCCAACGGTGCCAGCGCGCCACCCTGCGCCCGCCCTCCTCGAGGATCACCAGCTGATCGGTGGCCGGCGCCACGTTATAGCGCGCGAGCCGCCCTTCGGCGAGCTCGGCTTCGACCTGATAGGCGTCGTAGAGCGCCTGCGCATCGGTGATGATGTTGTATCTGCCGCACATGCGGCGATTATGCGGCGTTCAAGCGCAGCGCTGCAAGCGCGGCTCGATTGCCGGAAACCGCTGCTACAGCTTTACGCAGACGTTGCGCAGCTCGGTATAGAATTCGAGCGAATGCACGCCGCCCTCGCGGCCGATGCCCGACTGCTTCGAGCCGCCGAACGCGGTGCGCAGGTCGCGCAGGAACCAGCAGTTGACCCAGCAGATGCCGACTTCGATGTTCGCGGCGACGCGGTGCGCGCGCGCGAGGCCGGACACGCGGCGCAAGCAGATGGCAGGCGCTGATGCTAGCATTCGATCCGTCCGACCACATCCAATTCAACGATAGGAAAATGAACATGTCTGGCGTTGCCATCATTACCGGATCGGGCCGCGGCATAGGCGCGGCGACGGCGAAACTCGCGGCCAGGCGCGGCTACGCGGTATGCGTGAACTACCTGAAGAACGAGGAGCGCGCCGACGCGGTCGTGGCCGAAATTCGCGCCGGCGGCGGCCGCGCCATCCTGGTGCAGGCCGACACCGCGCACGAGGACGAAGTGATCAAGCTGTTCGAGCGCGTCGATCTCGAACTCGGGCCGGTCACCGCGCTGGTCAACAACGCCGGCATCACCGGGCGCGCCGGGCGCCTCGAGAGCTTCGATGCAAATGCAATCCGGCGCGTGCTCGAGGTGAACGTGGCCGGCACCCTGTTCTGCTCGCAGCAGGCGGTGCGGCGCATGTCGACCAAGAACGGCGGCGCGGGCGGCAACATCGTCAACGTGTCTTCGGTCGCCGCGACGCTGGGCGGCGCGAACCAGTGGATTCCCTATGCCGCCGCCAAGGGCGCGATCAACAGTCTCACTATCGGCCTGGCGAAAGAGGTGGCGGACGAGGGCATACGCGTCAATGCCATCAGCCCCGGACTGATAGCCACCGAGATCCACGCCGAGGCGGGCCTGGGCGACCGGCTGCAGAAAGTGATTGCGATGGTGCCAATGGGGCGCCTGGGCACGGCGGAGGAATGCGCCGAGGCGATCCTGTGGCTGCTGTCGGGCGAGGCCGCCTACATGACAGGCAGCATCCTCACGCTCTCGGGCGGGCGCTGACCCGCTGGCCTGCCGTGCGCTCCGGAAAGGGCCAAGATCCACCGCGCGTCGGTCGGCCGCTCATGAAAGCGCGGTGCGCGTCCGAGCCGCGGCGCGTAGCCATTCTGTAGCCCGTAGCGGAACCGCTGTTTGCAGATCGAGATACGCGCCGGCGTGCGCCCAGGGCCGGGCGCGGCCGGTCAGAGTTCCCGTCGCGGACGTCTGCTCCTCGGCCGGTGACCGGTCAAGAGCAGCGGAATTTCTGGCAATTGCGGGAGGCGAACCGAGAGATCCAAAACCGACGCCTCCCTAGCCTGTGTTGGCGGCTCGATCTATTTTTCCGAAAAGTCCTTTTCCGAAAGGTCCTTGCGCCTAAGCAAAAAATGGGATATATTCCCATTAAATGGAGTCAAGCCGCTTGCAAACCATGTCCGAATCCCGCGCTGATCTTGCCCTGGCCGCCGCCCTGGCTTTGCTGGCGCCGCTGGTGGAATTGCTATTGCATGAGGGGGTGACCTACCCCCGCTTTGCCAATGCACTCAAGAAAGCCTTTCTCGATTCAGCGCTGAAGATTCTCGAAGCAAGTTCAGCGCGCGTCAACGATTCGAGCGTCAGTACACTGACCGGCGTACACCGCAAGGATGTGCGGGAGTGGCGGTCGGTCGGACAGCCACGACCTCAGGCCAAGACTCTCGGAGCCGTCATGGAGATTTTTACCCGCTGGGCGAATGATCCAGAATATTGCGACCAGCAAGGGCGACCAAAGGTGCTGAATCGGGTCGGTGGCCCGGTTTCTTTTGAAGCGCTTGCTGCTTCAGTTTCGAACGACGTTCATCCGCGCACGGTGTTGCGAGAACTGATCCGCCTTGGCATTGCGCGTCACGTCGACGCTTCATCTGACGAAAGCGGGGACAAGATCGGTTTATGCGCGGACGCCTTCGTGCCCAAAAAAGGGGCCGCCGAAATGTTGCAACTGCTTTCCGACAACGTCGGGGATCACCTCGCGGCCGCTGTGCAAAACCTGGTGGGCAACGGCGCCCCAATGCTCGAACAAAGTGTATTTGCCGATAACCTGCGCCCGGAGTCGGCGGCATCCTTGAGTATCTTGGCCCGCCAAATCTGGTCCAAGGCCGTACATGACATCGTGCACGAGGCCACTTTGCGCAGTGATCACGACCGGGGACTCGACGGCGCGGATCAACGCATTCGTGTTGGCATGTATTTTTATCACGGTCCCAATTCGCAACCGTAGCCGGTTTCTCCCGATTTGTCGTTATTCACTTTGTTCATTAAGGAGCCTCAAATGTTCAATGTCGCTTTTGCACGCGCGCGGACGATCATTGCGATTGTCGCGACGTTATTGCTTGCAACCGGCTGCGGCAGCGGCGGTGGCGCATCAGTAGCAGGCGTTGGTTCGGGCGGCACTGGCTACATTGTCGGATTCGCCACCAAGGGTCCAATGAGCAATGCCACCATCGCCGCCTACGGCATCAGCAATGGTCAGCTGGGTGCACAGATCGCCACGGCGACCACCGCTGCTGATGGCGCCTTTACCATGCCCATCGGCAGTTACGCCGGCCCCATGATGCTGCAGGTGAGCGGGGGAAGCTACACGGATGAAGCTACGGGAACAGTTATGTCTATGGCTCCCGGCGATGTGATGACGGCAGTCATCCCAACTGTCGCCGCCGGTACAACCAACAGCGGTATCCAAGTGACCCCTGTTACCGCCATGGCGCAGGCAATGGCGCAACACATGATAGGTGGCATGACCGAGGCCAATATCGCCGCTGCGAATTCGGCCATGGGAAACATCTATTCGGTGAGCGACATCCTGCATGTTCAACCGATGAACCCTCTGGTAGCGGGCTCGGGTACGGGCGCAAGTCAGGACGCGCAGAACTATGGCATGACGCTGGCCGCCATGTCGAAATACGCCCAGACCCTGGGTCTAGGCACGTCCTCGACCATGGTCACGGCGATGATGAACGATGCTACGGACGGGATTCTGGACGGCAAAGCCGGCGCTATGTCAGTGCAAATGGGCGGCATGGCGGGCGGAATGCTGCCGGCGACGGCCGGAACAACCGGCATGGGAGCCGCCATGAATGCCTTCATGACCTCGACACAAAATAAATCTGGGGTCACTACCGGAACGCTGGTGAACAAACTGAATGGGGCCAGCGGTCAGATTTCAAGCGGCGTGCCAGCGATGATGAACGCCACTTTGAGCGGTACGGTGTTCAACGGGCCGGTGAGCAAGGCCACGGTGACGGCCTTCGCCGTCAATAGCGGCGCCATGGGCGCGCAGATCGCCAGCGTTGCTGCAGATAGCCAGGGCAACTTCACCCTGCCATTGGGAAGCTACGCCGGTCCAGTGATGTTGCAAGCGAGCGGAGCAAGCTACACGGACCAAGCGACAAAGACGACCATGACCATGGCGGCAAACGACTTCATGAGCGCCGCACTGACGACGTTGGCCAGCGGCGCGACAGTCACCGGCGTCTGGATCACTCCTATCACAGCTATGGCCCAGTCTCGTGCCTCGGCGATGAGCGGTGGTATGACAGACGCCAATATCGCCGCTGCGAATTCGGCCATGGGCAGCTACTTCTCGGTGAGCGACATCCTGCATGTTCAACCGATGAACCCTCTGGTAGCGGGCTCGGGTACGGGCGCAAGTCAGGACGCGCAAAACTACGGCATGACGCTGGCCGCCATGTCGAAATATGCCCAGACGCTGGGTCTAAGTGTGTCCTCGACCATGGTCACGGCGATGATGAACGATGCGGCAGATGGCGTTATGGACGGGAAGAAAGGTACCAGTCAGATTTCCATGTCGATGGGCGCAATGATGGGAGCAAGTCAGCTGGCCTCAACCGCCGGCACCATCGACTTAGTGACGGCGATGACCGCATTCATGAATTCGGCCGCGAATGTGTCGGGTCTGACCTTGACCGACATGGTGGCCCTTATGCAGCGGCTGAATGGTTCCAATGGGAGCATCTGACTGCTTTCCATAGGCGAGTTCGTCCAGCGTGTGGACCGGGTAGCCGTGTTGCAGTGACTGGACTGGAGCAAGCGAAATTGACTGGTTGCCGCCAGGCATGGGTTGGCTGCTGTCGACGGCTCGCGAGAACTGAGCGTCCGTTGACAGCGGCGGGTTCAACGTGTCGACGCAACACTTTCTGATCTAATCCGGGGATGAGGAGGTACGCGTATGGCCGAGATAGGACGTATCTGGAATGACCATGAGACCGATTGGATCCGGGACGGGTACTTGATCGCGGCGTGCATGCTGGCATCCCGGGCTTACATCGACTGCCCGTGGCAGTGAATCGAGAGGACTGAATCACGACTCATGCCCTCCGCTATTGAATAACGGCGGATTTCCCCGCAGGAATTTCGATGACTTGGGGCGGCGTGACCCCTTCGGCGGGCGGGTGGAAGGGCACGTAATAGGGCGGGAAACCGTGGCGGTTGGCCGCCAGCCGGTATTCGAGCTGGGCGATCTGGATCGCCTTGATCGCCGCGGTCATCGTGTAGAGCGGCTTGAATGGTTCGCCTGACTCCTTGACCTGGTGCAAATCGTACTCCCGGCCGGCCCGGACCTCCTTCAATTCGTGTTCCAACCGTTTCGCATCAGCAGCCGCATCGGCGGGCGCACGGTAAGGCTTGCCATCCACGCTGTAGGAGAGCGTCACCCGCGCTTTTCCCGCCGAGCGCCGTTGCTCCAGCATTGCGAGCGTCTGCTCGTGGATGGCGATGCGCAGCGCGATCAGGTCATGCACCACGGACCCCTTGCCGTAGGATTTTCGCTCCTCCTGCGCCTGGGCGATGCGCTCCTTCACCGCATTCGCTTCCGCCTCCAGTTGGGACGTGGATTCCGGGCCGGCGCATCCGACCACCAGAATCAAAGCCAGTGTTGCAATGGATTGACGGTTGTTCATGTCGGATAACTCCCGTGGCGGAACGTTCCGGGCTCGTCCATTACCAGAACGGCCGCGCCGCGTACTCGACCTGCGCGCAGCTGCCGCAGCGCTTCGTTGGCCGATGCCAGCGGGAAAGTTTCCACCTGCGCTCGGATGCCGGCCTTAGGCGCGAGATCGAGAAACGCCTCACCATCGCGGCGGGTGAGATTCGCGATGGAACGCACGCTGCGCTCTCCCCATAGGATGGAATAGGGGAATTCGGGAACATCGCTCATGTGGATGCCGGCGCACACCACCGTCCCGCCCCTGGCGCTGTGGCGTAGCGCCTGCGGTATCAGCGCGCCCACCGGCGCGAACACAATGGCGGCGTCCATTTCCTGCGGCGGGGCTGCGGTCGAGTCCCCGGCCCAGGCGGCGCCCAATTCGCGCGCGAAGCGCTGTCCGTCTGCATCGCCCGGCCTGGTGAAAGCGAATATCTCCCGTCCCTGCCAGCAGGCCAGTTGGGCGATGATATGTGCTGCCGCGCCAAAACCGTAGATGCCGATCCGTTTTGCATCGCCGGCTGCGACCAGCGCGCGATAGCCGATCAGCCCCGCGCAAAGCAGCGGCGCGGCTTGGGCATCCGTGTACGCATCCGGCAAGGCAAAACAATAGCGCGCATCGGCCAGCGCGTATTCGGCGTAACCGCCATCCAGGGTATAGCCGGTGAACTGCGCATCGTCACAGAGGTTTTCGCGACCGCTCGCACAATAGCCGCAATGGCCGCAGGTACGCCCCAGCCAAGGCACGCCGACGCGCTGCCCAAGGGAAAAACGCTCCACTTTCGCGCCTTTTTCCACCACGATGCCCACGATTTCGTGGCCGAGAACGAGGGGTAGTTTCGGCTGCAGCAGATCGCCGTCCATGACGTGCAGATCAGTGCGGCAGACGCCGCAGGCATGCACCTTCAGCAGGATTTCATCAAACCCAGGTTTTGGGCGAGGCAGTTCGGCTTCTCGCAACGGCCGATCCTGCCCATCCAGAATCATCGCTTTCATGCGGGCCCTCGGCAATCCCGGCAGGCACTACATTAGCAGCTTGTGCGAGCACCCTGTTTTCATTGAACGGTGGCAAGGTCAACTGCGGCACGCCGCACTTCGAGCGCCGGTTCAGGAATCGGGCGGCGGCTCAAGGCCAATGCCGAGCACGGCCCGGATGCTGTTCGTCAGCGCCTCGAACTCGAACGGCTTGGTGATGTAGCCGTTCGCCCCGGCGGCAAGCGCGCGCATGACATCTTCGCGGGTCGCCTTCCCGGTGACCATGATGATGGGTATGTGCTTCAGTGCCGCATGGCTGCGCACGCGCTCCAGAATTTCGAAACCACTGATGTCGGGCAGTCCCACATCGAGGAGGATCAGGTCGGGAGACGGGACTTTGCGCAACTCCGTCACGACCTCATTGCGGTTACCTGCGCGGTGCGGCACAAAACCTTCCAGCTCGAGAAACTTGCACACGGCGCTCGCGAGCGTCGGAACGTCTTCCACGAACAGCACGGAGTACGCGCCGCCGGAGGCGGGCTTCACGGTCTCACCGACCTGGCGCGCGATACGCACCGCGTAGCCCTGTGATTTCAGCAAGGCGGTGAAGCTCAGCGCTTCCGCCTCCAGTTTTCGGGCTTCGTCCTGATCAGACTGCGGGCCACGCGCCTTCGAATTGACCGACCGGCCCGAGAAAAAATCGATCACGTCGAACGCTGCAACCTTGCCAGGCTCGCCGGCTTTCACCGGCTGGATGTAGCCCTTCTGCTCGAGATCCAAGGCAATCTTGCGCAGCTTCGCCTCCGGCACGTCCTTCAGATGCGTTTCGATCTGCCTGAGGCTGAGCTTTCCATTGATGAGTACGAGCAAGCGCAGCGCCTCACCGAGGAGCGCAGTCGAACTGCCCTGCAATTGTTGCCAGCCTTTATCGTTGACCTCGTAGACAGTCTCGATACCTGGCAATATCGGTTCGCTCACTTGGGTTGCCTGCTCATTTCCAATGATTGGACCATGCGCGTTGCGATCATGCCAACCGAACACCGGTCATTTGAGGTCAAGGTCCCAGCGGACTCCCTGCGGATGCCGAGGGCCACAGTTCCATTTGTGTGGATCTTTACCGGGATGGCAATGCAATGTTCGATGGCAGGCTCGAGATTTGAAGCTGAACGTCG
>MERK01000007.1 GCA_001770575.1 Betaproteobacteria bacterium RIFCSPLOWO2_12_FULL_64_23 | reverse complement strand
GGAACAGTTTGCGGTCCTCGAGGCGCAGCGCGCTCAAGCTTCCGCCCCAAACGCAGCCGCTGTCCAGGGCAACCAGGTCGGGCCGCAGCTTCAGCCCGAGCGTGGACCAGTGGCCGCAGATGAGCGTGTGATCGCGGCTGGCGCGCCCGGGCGCATCGAACCAGGGAAAAAACCCGGGCGGCGCCTTGGCTGTCTCGCCTTTGGTACGAAACTCTATTGTGCCTTCTGCCGTGCAAAAACGCATTCTGGCCATGGCGTTGACGATGACGCGCAGGCGCTCCGCGCCGCGCAAGTCCTCGTTCCATGTGTCAGGCGTGTTGCCATAAAGCTTTGCCAGAAATTTCTGCCAGTTGGCGCCGCGCAGCGCTGTCTCGACTTCCTGCGCCAGCATCTGCGCCGTCGCAATGTTCCACTGCGGCAACAGGCCCGCATGCACCATCACCCAGGCGCCTTCGACGTGCAACATCGGTTGTTGCCGCAGCCAAGTCAAAAGCTGTTCGCGGTCCGGCGCAGCGAGTACCTGATCGAGCGTGTCGCTGCGGCGTTTCTTCGCCTGCCCGGCGGCCACGGCGAGCAGGTGGAAATCGTGATTGCCAAGCACCGTCACCGCGCCGTCGCCGAGATCCTTCACCAGGCGCAGGGTCGCGAGCGAATCCGGGCCGCGGTTCACCAGATCGCCGACGAACCACAGCCGGTCGCGCGCCCGGTCGAAGCCGAAGGCGTCGAGCAACTGCTGCAGTGCGCCCAGGCATCCCTGAACGTCGCCGATTGCGTAAGTCGCCATGTCCACCAGTCCGTAATAGAAATGAGAGGATACCTTCCCTCATGCTTCCCGGGATTGGCCCGTTGCACGATTTATTTTGCAACGGGTTTCAAGCCATCCGGTCGAGCTTGCGATATTGAATCGCTTCGGCGACATGGGCGACGGCAATCGCTTCGCTTCTGGCGAGATCGGCAATGCTGCGCGCCAGTTTCAGCACACGATGATAAGCGCGCGCCGACAGGTTGAGCTTCGCGATCGCCTGCCTGAGCAAGCCCTCGGCCGCGGCCTCCGGCCGGCACCAGCGGTCGATTTCGCGCGTGGCGAGGCTGCTGTTGCTCTTGCCCTGGCGCTCGATCTGCAGCCGATGCGCCGCCGCGACGCGCGCACGCACGGCGCCGCTCGCTTCGCCCGCAGTCTGACGCAGCAAGTCTTCCTGCGGCACGGCGGGTACCTCGAGATGGATGTCGATCCGGTCCAGGAGTGGTCCCGAAATCCTGCCGCGATAGCGCGCCACCTGATCCGGCGTGCAACGGCACTTGCCGCTGAAATGGCCGAGATAGCCGCAAGGGCAGGGGTTCATCGCGGCGATCAACTGGAAACGCGCGGGGAATTCCGCCTGACGCGCTGCACGCGAAATCGCCACGTGCCCGGACTCCAGCGGCCCGCGCAGCATTTCCAGCACTCTGCGGTCGAACTCCGGCAACTCGTCCAGAAACAGCACGCCATGATGGGCAAGCGAAATCTCGCCGGGGCGCGGATTGGCGCCGCCGCCGACCAGGGCCACGCTGGAGGCGGAGTGGTGCGGGGCGCGAAACGGCCGGCGGCGGAACTGCTCAATGCGAAACCCACCCGAACCCAGCGATTGCAGCGCCGCCGACTCCAGCGCCTCGGCGTCGCTCATCGGCGGAAGTATCCCGGCGAAGCGTGCCGCCAGCATGGACTTGCCGGTGCCGGGCGGTCCCGCCATGAGCAGGCTATGGCCGCCGGCGGCGGCGACTTCCAGCGCGCGCTTGGCCTGCGTCTGGCCTTTGACATCGGCGAGGTCAGGGTAATCGGGCTGCGTCGCGGCCGAAGGCTGCGCGATGTAAGGCTGCAGTTCTTCCCTCCGGGCGAGGTGCGCGCATACCTCGAGCAAGGTCTTGGCCGGCAGGATACGCGCGTCGCGCACCAGGCTCGCCTCCTCGGCGCTTGCGCGCGGCAGCACGAAAGCGCGTCCGCAGCGATGCGCCGTGTAGGTCATGGCCAGCGCGCCGCGGATCGGGCGCAGATCGCCAGTGAGCGAGAGCTCGCCGGCGAATTCGTATTCCTCCAGCCGGTTTGCCGGCAACTGCCCGGAGGCGGCAAGTATGCCGAGGGCGATGGGCAGGTCGAAACGCCCGCTCTCCTTGGGCAGGTCGGCCGGGGCGAGGTTGACCGTGACCCGGCGCGCGGGAAAATCGAAATGGGCGTTGACCAGCGCCGCGCGCACCCGGTCGCGGGCCTCTTTCACCTCGGCCTCGGGCAGGCCGACGATAGTGAAACTGGGCAGCCCGCCGGACAGATGGACTTCAACCGCGACTTCGGGCGCATCCATGCCGGCAAGTGCGCGGCTGTGCAGCACGGCGAGCGACATGCCGGTCAGGCGTTCGGTTTGGTAACCCTGGCCTCGAGCTCGGCCACGCGCGTCTCGAGTGCGTTGACTTGTTCGCGCGAGCGGGCAAGCAGCCTGGCCTGAACGTCGAATTCCTCGCGTGTAACCAAGTCGAGTCTGGCAAAAAAACTCGCCAGCAGGGCGCGCAGGTTCTTCTCTGCGTCCTTGGCCGGGCTTTGCGCCAATAGCGCGCTGATCTTGCCGCTCAATTCTTCGAACAGGCGGTTTTGCTGCATAAACATCTCCTTTTTTCCGTCGTTTTTCGAGTCTATCACGATGCATTTAACGCGCCAGCGAACGAATCGGCTGATCGCACCCTGGCGGTGCAAACAAGAAAAGCAGCGCACCAAGATAATGCATCACGCGGACTCCTTAACCGGGTGCATGATTCAACCGATTGAAATAAAAGAAATTAAAAAGCTGGCACAGGCTGTGCTAAGGACTTAGTCGTCAGACTTTTCCGAAACCTTGATTAGGAGTATTGCCATGCGCAAACTATTGCTCGCTTCGGCGGTGTCAGCCGCTTTCTTGCTGCCGATGACTGCGTCCGCCCAAACCGCGCCTGCCTCGCCACATACGTTTACCGGGAACGCCGGTCTATACAGCCAGTACATATTCCGTGGGCTGACGCAGACCAATCGGGACCCGGCGCTGCAGGGCGGCCTTGACTACAGCCACGCCAGCGGATTCTATGTTGGCACTTGGCTTTCCAATATCAGCTGGCTGACGGACACACCAGCAACGGGTTATACCAGTTCGAGTTTGGAGTGGGATTTCTACGGCGGCTATCGCGGCACGTTCGGCGCGTCGGACTTCGGCTACGATGTCGGCCTGCTGCAATATTACTATCCCGGCACGCATAGTACGTTCGTCGCTCCCGGAACCGTAAAAGCGGATACGCTCGAAGCCTACGGGGCGCTTACCTGGAAATGGCTGAGCGCGAAGTACTCCTACAGCCTGGGTAGCAAGACCTTTGGCGTGCCTAGCAGCCGCGGCACCTGGTACCTGGATATTTCCGCCAACTACCCTCTCACCGACAAGCTGAGTCTGCAAGCGCATTATGGCAAGCAGAAATTCGAAGGCGCCGTGGCGGGCGTGTCCAACGATTCCTTCGCATCCTACGAGGACTATAAGCTGGGGCTGAGCTACGCCCTGCCCAAGGACTTTACCGTGGGTGGCTATTACACCACTGCCAAGATGGACTCGGCGCTGCACAAGGCGTTCTATACCAATACTGCCGACAGCCGCATGGTTGGCAAGGATACGTTCACTGTCTTCGTGCAAAAGACTTTTTGAGCACACCACGGGGCGGGTCGTCACTGCCCCTTTTCCATGAGGAAATGCCATGAAACTAGTCACAGCAATTATCAAGCCGTTCAAGCTTGACGAGGTACGGGAGGCCCTGTCCGCGATTGGCGTGCAAGGCATCACCGTGACCGAGGTGAAGGGATTCGGCCGGCAGAAAGGCCATACCGAGTTGTACCGCGGCGCGGAATACGTGGTCGACTTTCTGCCCAAGGTTAAGATCGAGGCGGCCATCAAAGCCGAAATGCTCGACCAGGCGATCGAAGCCATCGAAAAGTCCGCCAGTACCGGCAAGATCGGCGACGGCAAGATTTTTGTATTCGATCTGGTGCAGGTCATCCGCATCCGCACCGGCGAGACCGGCGCGGACGCACTATAGGGAGAACGGCATGAAGAAATTACTTACTATTGTTGCGCTGTTCGGTGCATTGAGCCTCGCGGGCTTTTCGGCGCAGGCGCAGGACAAGCCCGCCGAGCAACCGGCGGCTACCATGGCGGCGCCGGCTGCCCCCGCGGCGCCGGCTGCCCCCGCGCCGGAGGTCAAAAAGCTGGACAGCGGCAGTACGGGGTGGATGATCACCGCCACGGTGCTCGTCATGCTGATGACCATCCCCGGCCTCGCGCTGTTCTACGGCGGGCTGGTGCGGGCCAAAAACATGCTCTCGGTTCTGATGCAGGTGTTCGTGATCTTTTCGCTGGTCTCTATCCTGTGGGCGATCTACGGTTACAGCCTCGCGTTCTCCGGGGGCGGCTCGCTCAACTCGGTCATCGGCGGCTTTGACAAGGCATTTCTCGCCGGAATCAAGCCCGACACGCTGAGCGGGGTCATCCCCGAGTATGTGTTCGTGGTGTTCCAGCTCACTTTCGCCGCCATTACCCCCGCGCTGATCGTGGGCGCCTTCGCCGAGCGCATGAAGTTCTCCGCGGTGCTCTTGTTCATGGCCCTGTGGGTGACCTTCGTCTATGTGCCGATCGCGCACATGGTCTGGGGCGGCGGCTTCCTCGCCGGGCTAGGGGCCAAGGACTTCGCGGGCGGCACGGTCGTGCATGTCAACGCCGGCATTGCGGCGCTGGTGGGCTGCGTGCTGCTGGGCAAGCGCATCGGCTACGGCAAGGAAGCCATGCCGCCGCACAACCTCACCCTGACCATGGTGGGCGCCTCGCTGCTGTGGGTGGGCTGGTTTGGCTTCAACGTCGGCAGCGAGCTTGCGGCCGACGGCGTCGCCGGCATGGTGCTTGTCAACACGCAACTGGCAACGGCGGCGGCGGTCCTCGGCTGGATGTTCGTCGAATGGATGGTGCGCGGCAAGCCGACGATGCTGGGCGCGGCCTCCGGCGCGGTGGCCGGCCTGGTCGCGATTACCCCGGCCTGCGGTTTCGTGGGTCCCATGGGCTCGATCATCCTGGGCATCGCAGCGGGTGTAATCTGCTTCTGGGGCGTCACCGGCCTGAAGAGCATGTTCGGCTACGACGATTCCCTGGACGTATTCGGCGTGCATGGCATCGGCGGCACTCTCGGCGCCATCGGCACCGGCGTCCTGATGTCGGAGTCCTTCGGCGGCGTCGGTTACGACAAGGGCGTCACCATGATCGGACAGGTGACCACGCAGGCGATCGCCGTCGGAACCACCTTGGTGTGGGGCGGTATCATCAGCTACATTCTCTACAAGATCGTGGATATGCTGGTCGGCTTACGCGTGCAGGAAAACATCGAGCGCGAAGGTCTGGACTCGACGCAGCACGGCGAGGTTGCGTATCACATATAATTTCCCGGAAGTGTTTGTTACACGGGCGCCCGCGGGCGCCCGTGTTTTATGGTGCGTCCGTTGCGGTCACGCAGTGCGCGCCCGCCTCGCCGGCTTGGCCTGCGAGGCGCCACGCGTGAAATCGGCGGTGCGGCTGCGCATCGCGGTGAGCGCCGCGCGGCCCTTTGCCGTGAGAAAAGGCTCGACCAGGAGCCCTATGCCTTCGGCCACGTACTTGCCCAGGCTGAACCTGCCGCGCAAGGCCCAATGCTTCAGCGCCCAGGCGTGACAGAAAGTCACATACTGATAGACCAAAAGGTACTCGTTTACCCGGCGCATGTGTCCTGCGGCAATGCACTCGCGCAAGCAGACCTGCAGCAAACGGTTGGTCCTGAGCTCGCCCTGCTTAACCAGGGTCCTGCGATCGGCACGCAATGATTTGGTGGAGCGGTAGGCGAGGACGGTCGCTTCGCGCAAGCCATCCACGATGGTACAGTAGGCCCATAATGCCATGCACAGCCGCTCGACCGGGTGTTTGACGCCTTCCAGGCGCGGCGGGATTTCTTTCTCGTAAGTCTCAAGTACCAATTTGAGAGAAAGCAGCAGGACGTCGTCCTTGTCGCCGAAATACTGGTAGATCAGCCCGGTGCTCACGCCGGCTTCGCGGGCAATCTGCGAGATGGTGGTGGTGTAGTAACCTTTGTCCGAGAACAACTTCACTGCCGCGCGCAGGATCTGTCCGCGCCGTTCCTCCACCAGCTTGGTGTCGACGACGCGGCTTGCCACATGTCCCGGCAATTTCATTGAGAACCTGTTTCAGCATGACGGGGCGTCCCCCCGTGCCCGCCTAAGCCGGGGGCCGTTTCGGCCATGGCGAAACGGCCGATCAATTGCCCTCGAACACCGGTTTCTGCTTGGCCACGAACGCGTCGTACGCGCGCCTGAAGTCCTTGGTCTGCATGCAAATCGCCTGCGCCTCGGCCTCGGTCTCCAACGCCTGCTCGATGGTCTGGCTCCACTCCTGGTGCAGGCATTTCTTGGTCATGGCATGGGCGAATATCGGTCCATCGGCAATCTCTTTCGCCATCGCCTGCGCGCGCTCGAGGAGTTTATCTTTGGGCACGAGTTCGTTGTAATAGCCCCAGGCATGCCCTTCCTGGGCCGTCATGGCGCGCCCGGTGTAGAACAGCTCCGAAGCGCGTCCCTGCCCGATGAGGCGTGGCAGAATCGCGCAGGCGCCCATGTCGCAGCCGGCCAGGCCGACGCGCACGAACAGGAACGCGGTCTTGCATTCCGGCGTGCCGTAGCGCAGGTCGCTCGCCATCGAAATGATCGCCCCTGCCCCGGCGCAGATGCCATCGACTGCCGCAATGATCGGTTGCGGACAAGTGCGCATCTCTTTCACCAGGTTTCCGGTCATGCGGGTAAACGCCATCAGAGCGCTCATGTCCATCTTTGTCAGCGGGCCGATGATTTCGTGCACGTCGCCGCCGGAGCAGAAATTGCCGCCCTCGCCGGTGAACACGACGACGCGCACGTCTTCGGCGTACTGCAGCTTATGGAACGTATCGCGCAGCTCCGCGTAGCTCTCTAGCGTAAGCGGATTCTTGCGCTCGGGACGATTCAATGTGATCGTGCCTACGCGGTCCTTGACTTCCCATTTAAAGTGCTGCGGACGCCACTCGGCGGCGTTGAGTTTGTACATGTGCTTCTCCGTATTGCTGTTAGTGAAACAGGACGGCGTCAGCCGGCCAGGGTAAGTCCGCCGCTGACGCTCAGGGTTTGACCGGTGACGAAATCCGCGCGGCTGCTGACAAAGAACAGCACGGCGTCGGCGACCTCCGAGGGCTGCGCCAGCCGGCCCATGGGCGTGACGCGGACGAAAGCTTCGCGGTGTTTCTCCGGCACCGCGGCCAACAGCGGTGTGTCGGTCGGTCCGGGACAGACGCAGTTCACGTTGATATTGAAGCGCGCCATTTCCCGAGCCAGCGACTTGGTAAACGCGATGGCGCCGCCTTTCGCGCCGGAATAGACCGACTCGCCGAGGCTGCCGACCCGCCCCGCGTCGCTCGAAACGATGACGATCTTGCCGGCCTTGCGCTCGATCATGGCGTCGAGGAATGCGCGCGTCACGGCGATCGGCCCGAACAGGTTGAGGTCGATTACCTTGCGCCAGAAATCCGGACTGTTCTTGACGAAAGGTTCTGTCTTGCCCCAGCCGGCGACATTGGCGACGATGTCGACGTGTTCGCGCAGCGCATAGGCGGCACGCTTGAACGCCTCGATCGAGTCGAGGTCGGTTACGTCGAGCCGCACGAAATTGGCGCCGAACCCCTTGGCGCGGATCGCCGCCGCGCTCTGTTCGCCCGCTTCCACGGCAATGTCGCCGAGCAGCACATGCGCCCCCGCTTGCGCCAGGGTTTCCGCGGTCGCCCGCCCGATGCCCGAGGCCGCCCCGGTGATTACCGCCGTCTTGCCGTCCAGTCGCATTTCTTACTCCGCAATAAAAGGAAAATGTTTGCCGTTCGATGCCTCTGCGCCAGCCAGCGCCCGCATCCTGCGCCGGTCCGGGACGCGGATTGATCCGGCCTGACGTCGTGCATGAGGTTCTTCGCGGGCACGCCGGCATCGGCTACAATGCGGTTGAATGAATATTCATTCAGTTTGCAAAATTTACATGAACCATGGTAAAAAGGCAAGCAACAAAGCGGCGATGTTTTCGAGGGGGTTCGCGCTTTCCCCGGGATGCGCGGCGCGAACGCCGCGGTTTGATTGAAAAGGAGTCTGAAGTGAGTTACGTCGTCGAAATGTGGCAGCAGCCTTCGCTGCCGGTGATTGGTTGCAAAGACCGTTTTCCGGTGCGGCGCATATTCTGCGTCGGGCGCAACTATGTCGAGCACCAGAAGGAAATGGGCGGCGACGGCCGCGAGCAGCCGTTCTTTTTCTGCAAGGCGCCGCATGACCTGGTAGCGGTCGACGCCGGCGAAAGCGGCAAACTTCACTACCCGCCGATGAGCGGCAACTATCACTGGGAAACGGAGATGGTTGCGCTGATCGGCAAGGGCGGCTACAAGATCGCCGCCGAGCGCGCCAACGAACACGTCTGGGGCTACGCGGTCGGCCTGGACATGACCCGCCGCGACCTGCAGCAGCAGGGAAAGGACAAGGGCCGTCCATGGAGCTTCGGCAAGGACTTCGATGAGGCCGCGCCTTGCGGGCCGGTCACGCCGGCAAGCAAGCTAGGGCACCCGTCCAAGGCCAAGCTCTGGCTCAAGGTGAACGGCGAGTTGCGCCAACAATCCGACATCGATCAAATGATCTGGAGCGTGCCCGAGCAGATTGCATTTCTGACGCAGTACTACACGCTCGAGGCGGGTGACGTCATTTTCACCGGCACCCCGGCGGGCGTTGGCGCAGCCAAGCTGGGTGACGAACTCGTCGCCGGCATCGACGGTTTGGGCGAGTTGCACGTGAGCGTCGTCGCGCCGCGCTGAACGCATGCGCCGCAGCGCATGAACGCCGCCGCATACCTGCTTGCCACCGGACAGGCCGGCGCGACCGCGCTGGAATGCGGCGCGGAGCGCTTGAGCTATGGCGAACTGCGCAGTGCGGTCGGGCGTGCTGCAGGCGCCTGGCGCGCGCGCGGCCTCGAGCAGGGCGAACGCGTGCTGGTGTTCGCGCCGGATAGCATCGCCTGGGTGGTCGCCTACCTGGGCGCGATCTGGGCGGGCGGCGTCGCCGTCGGCTTGAACTCGCGCCTGTTCGAGCGCGAGCTGTCGATAGTGCTTTCCGAATCCGGCGCGCGCTTCATCTGGTGCAACGAAAGCTCGCGCGCGCTGCTGCAACGGCTGCTCGTGAACATCGCCGATCCGCCGCAGCTGGTCGTCGATGCAGAATGGAGCGAAAATCTGCCGACAGCCGATCCGGTTCCGGCGGCCGAATTGCCTGATAACGCCCCGGCGATGTGGATATACACATCCGGCACCACCGGCGTTCCCAAAGCGGTCATACACGCGCAGCGCACGGTCATCGCCAGCGCCGATTTCGCGCACGAAATCCTCGGGCTCGGCGCGCAGGACCGCATCTATGCTTCGTCCAAGATGTTCTTTGCCTATGCGCTCGGCAACAGTCTTTGCGCTGGTTTGCGCTTGGGCGCCACGGTGATCCTCGATAGCGAATGGCCGACTGCCGAGCGGGTGGCGGAGATCGTCGAGCGGCATCGGCCGACGGCGCTGTTTTCCGTGCCCACGCTCTACCTCAAGATGCTGCACGCCGGCGTCCCCGCGCGGCTTGCGGCGGCCGGCGTGCGGCGCTATGTGTCAGCAGGGGAGGCCCTGCCTGCGGCGGTGCGGCGCGAGTGGCGTGAAGCGACCGGCCTGGCGCCGGTCTCGGGTTATGGCGCTTCCGAAACCGTGGTCCTGGTGTTCTACTGCGATGACGACAGCGCGCTGTTGAAGCCGTCGCCGCGG
>MERK01000006.1:9917-16079 GCA_001770575.1 Betaproteobacteria bacterium RIFCSPLOWO2_12_FULL_64_23 | reverse complement strand
GCCAGGGCAACGTCAGCGTCCAGGCCGAACGCCTGCGCTACATCTATGCCACCGACGAGGTGCAGGCGAGCGGCGGCGTGCGCCTGACACGCGACGGCGACCGCATGAGCGGCACCGGGCTGCGGCTGCGCGTGCGCGACAACGTCGGCCAGTTCGATGAGGCCGACTACGAGTTTGCGCTGGGCAGCCGCGCCGGCTACGCCCCGGTGCGCGCGCGCGGCAAGGCCGATGTGATCAAGTTCGAAAGCAAGGACAAGTATCAGCTGAAAAACGCGATTTTCACCACCTGCAAGCCGGGCAACGAAGACTGGTATCTGCAAGTGGGGGAACTCGACCTGGACATGACGCGCGACCTGGGCGTCGTGCGCGGGGGCAAGCTGGTGTTCAAGGGCGCGCCGATCGCCTATCTGCCGTGGATGGATTTTCCGCTGCACAACCAGCGCAAGACCGGTCTCCTCCCGCCCACCATAGGCAGCAGCGGCAAGAGCGGGATCGAAGTCAGCACGCCGTTCTACGTCAACCTCGCACCCAACCGGGATCTCACCATCGCGCCGCGCGAACTTTCCAAGCGCGGGCTGCAGCTGACCGCGCAGTTCCGCTATCTCGACCGCAGCTACGATGGCGAGGCCCGGTTGGAGTACATGGCCAACGACCGCGCGCGGAACACCCGCCGCTATGCCACCATCATCGAGCACCATCAGAAATTCAGCAGCAAGCTGAGCGGCTACCTCAATCTCAACAAGGTTTCCGACGACAATTATTTCCGCGACCTGTCGAGCCGCATCAACATCACTTCGCAGACCACGCTGCCGCGTGACGGCATGCTCGCCTACGATGGCGGCTGGTGGACCGCGACCGCGCGGGCGCAGCGTTTCCAGACGCTGCAGGACCCGGCCAACCCGGTGGTCGAGCCCTACGGCCGGATGCCGCAGTTCACGCTGAATGCGACGCGGCAGTACATCGGCGGGGTGGACCTCTCCCTGACGAGCGAGTTCGTCAGGTTCCATCACCCGACCAGCGTTACAGGCAACCGCCTGATGCTGTACCCCAGCGCCAGCCTGCCGCTGATCCTGCCGGGCGCCTATCTCACGCCCAAGCTGGGTTTTCACTCCACCGGCTACAGCCTGGAGCGCAGCGCGCCCGGCACTCCGGACACGATGCGCAGGGCGCTGCCGATTGCCAGTCTGGACGGCGGCCTGACGTTCGAGCGCGACGCGAGCTTCATCGGGCAGAAGTTCCGCCAGACACTGGAGCCGCGCCTGTATTACCTGTACGTGCCGTTGCGCGACCAGAGCAAGATTCCGTTGTTCGACACCGGTCTGGCCGACTTCAATTATGCGCAAATCTTTTCCGAAAACCTGTTCAACGGCAGCGACCGCATCGCCGACGCCAACCAGCTGACGGTTGCCGCGACGACACGCATACTGTCGCCCGCCAGCGGCCGGGAGGTGCTCAAGGCCACGATCGGTCAGCGCCACTATTTCCAGAACCAGCAGGTAGCCCTGAACAGCCTCACGCCGACGCGCACCGACAAGACCTCGGATTTCCTGGCCGCGCTGAGCGGGCGCATTTCACGCGACTGGACCGTGGACAGCGCGCTGCAATACAACCCGCATCGGAATTTCTTCGAACGCCTGGGCGTGGGCGTGCGTTACCAGCCCGAGATCGCCAAGGTGCTCAACCTCGGCTATCGCTTTACCCGTGATTCCTTGAATCAGGTCGACGTCTCGGCGCAGTGGCCGCTGGGCGGCGGATGGTACGGCGTGGGCCGTTACAACTATTCCATGCGCGACAACCGCTTGGTCGAAGCTCTGGGCGGTTTCGAATATAATGGAGGCTGCTGGATTGGCCGCGTTGTGGTGCAGCGCTTTGCCGCGGCCGCCGGGACCTCGACCAGCGCGTTGTTCGTACAGCTGGAGTTGAACGGATTCTCGCGCATTGGGTCCAATCCGCTGGAAACGCTGAAGCGCAGCATCCCCAGCTATGGCCGTCTCAACCAGACTCGTCCCGATTCATTACCGTTCGATTTTTACGAGTAGAGCTCACATGCAATTCTTGAATTCAGCGGCGCTGGCGTGGCTCGCGACCGTGGCACTGGCTCTGGGCGCCGGCGGCGCTTGGGCGCAGAACGCGGCGCCCAGCTCGGTGGTGCTGGTGGACCGCATCGTTGCCGTGGTCAATAGCGAGGTGATCACCAGCGGCGAAGTCGCGCAGCGGGTGAAGGCGGTGACGCTGCAGCTGCAGCAGCAGGGGACGCAGCTGCCCGCGGCCGATTTGCTGCAAAAGCAGGTGCTGGAACGCATGATCATGGACCGACTGCAAATTCAGCTGGCCAAGGAGACAGCGCTGCGCGTGGACGATCTGCAACTCGACCGTACCGTCTCGCGCGTTGCCGAGCGCAACAAGATGTCGCTGACGCAGTTCCGCCAAGCGCTGGAGCGCGACGGGGTTCAGTTTGACAAATTCCTCGAGGAAATCCGCAATGAGATCCTGCTGTCGCGTCTGCGCGAACGCGAGGTGGACAACCGCATCGTGGTCACCGACAACGAGATCGACTATTTCCTCAGCCAGCACGCGGCGTCGCCGACGGCGGCGACCGATTTCAACCTGAGCCACATCGTGCTGCGGCTGCCCGAGCAGGCGAGCCCGGAGGAATTGAACCGGCAGCGTGCCCGCGCCGAACAGGTACTCGCGCAATTGCGCGACGGCGCCGATTTTTCCAAGCTGGCCGTCGGTTTTTCCGACGCGCCGGATGCGCTGCAGGGCGGGGTCATCGGCTGGCGCGCACGCGACAGGCTGCCGGATGCTTTCGCGCAGGCCCTGGACGCTTTGAAACCGGGCGAGGTGAGCGGCATCATGCGCAGTCCGGCCGGATTCCATCTGATCAAGCTCGTCGAGCGCCGAGGCGGCGGCGCGGCGGCCACGATCGAGCAGACCCATGTGCGGCACATACTGGCAAAAACCAGCGAGATCGTGTCCGAGGCTGACGTCAAACGCAAGCTCGATAACTTGCGCGAGCGCATTGTCAATGGCGCCGATTTCGCCGAACTCGCCAAGCTCAATTCCGACGACGCGTCCTCGATCAAGGGCGGCGATCTCGGCTGGATCTATGCCGGCGATACCGTGCCCGAATTCGAGCGCATGATGAACAGCCTCAAGGTCGGCCAGCTGAGCGAGCCTTTCGCATCGCCTTTCGGTTGGCATCTGATGCAGGTGCTGGAGCGGCGCCAGACCGACGTGTCCGGCGAACGCAAGCGGCAGGAGGCGCGCCTGATCCTGCGCGAGCGCAAAGCCGACGAAGCCTACCAGGAGTGGCTGCGCCAGCTGCGCGACCGCGCTTTCGTGGAATATCGGTCGGACGAGCGCTGATGGCGGACGTCGCCGGTTTGCGCTGCGCGCAGCCCGCAGAGGAGCAAGGCGTGAGGAGCGGGGAGGGAAAGACGGCGCCGCTGCCCGTCATCGCGGTCACTTCCGGCGAGCCTGCCGGTATAGGACCGGACATTTGTCTTGCGCTGGCGGCACAGCGCCCGTTTTGCCGCGCCGTAATCCTCGCCGATCGCGGGCTGCTCGCGGCGCGCGCGGCTCAACTCGGCCTGGCCCTGCGCTTGCGCGCGTTCGACCCGGCGCAGGCGCCCGCGGCCGATGAGCTCGAAGTGCTGCATCTGCCGCTCGCCGCGCCGGTGACCGCGGGCAGGCTGGATCCGACCAACAGCCCTTACGTGCTGGCCTTGCTCGGGCGTGCCGTTGCCGGCTGCACCGATGGCGGCTTTGCCGCAATGGTAACTGCGCCGGTGCACAAGGGCGCGATCAACGACGCCGGCGTTCCCTTTACCGGGCATACAGAATATCTTGCGGCGCTGACCTCCACGCCACGGGTCGTGATGATGCTTGTCGGCGGCGGATTGCGCGTGGCGCTTGCCACTACCCATCTGGCGCTTGCCGAAGTGGCCGGCGCGATTACGCGCGCAAGCCTGGAGGCGACGCTGCGGATTCTGCACAAGGCGCTGCGGCAGCGTTTCGGCGTGGCCGAGCCGCGCATCCTGGTCGCCGGACTCAATCCGCACGGCGGCGAGGGTGGTCACATCGGCCGCGAGGAAATCGAGGTGATTTCCCCGGTGTTGGACCAATTGCGCCAGGCCGGGATGCGTCTCGACGGACCGTTTCCAGCCGACACGCTGTTCACGCCGCAGCTGCTCGCGCGCGGTGACTGCGTGCTGGCGATGTACCACGACCAGGGACTGCCGGTGCTCAAGTATGCGAGCTTCGGCAAAGGCGTCAACGTCACGCTTGGGTTGCCGATCGTGCGCACCTCGGTCGATCATGGCACTGCGCTGGAATTGGCCGGCAGCGGCGAGGCCGATCCGGGCAGCCTGATAGCGGCGATCGAAACGGCGCTGGAGATGGTTCGCGCACCCTTGCTTCGATGAAGCACATCCCGCGCAAACGGTCTAGGTACTGCGCCTTGGATACTGCCGGGCGCAACGAGCGGACTTGCGCGCTGCGCGCGCCAACCGCGGTTTTGGTACGGATGAAAAGCACATCCGTACCAAAACCGCGGTTATGGATAAGAGCAAGGACGGCTTGGATTTGCTTTTATCCAAGATCGTCGATTGCGCGCGGATGTGCTTTTCATCCGTGCGCAATCGACGATCCGCGCGGACGGTTTTTCGTCCGCGCCAAATAGCCCGTCGTTACATGAAGCACGTCCCGCGCAAACGGTTTGGTCAACACTTCCTCACCGACCAGGCCGTGATCGCCGACATCGTCGCCGCGATCCGGCCGCAGGCGGAAGATGCAATGGTGGAGATCGGCCCCGGGCTGGGGGCGCTCACCACGCCGCTCGCCGCCGTGCTGCGCCACCTGCACGTGATCGAGATCGACCGCGATATCATCGCGCGCCTGCGCCGCGCCTACCTTCCGGCGCGCGTGTCGGTGCACGCGGGTGACGTGCTCGAATTCGATTTTTCCGCGCTGCAGCGCGAGTTGCGGGTGGTCGGCAACCTGCCTTACAATATTTCTACACCCGTGCTTTTCCACCTGGCGCGCTACGCCGAGCGCATACGCGACATGCATTTCATGCTGCAGAAAGAGGTGGTGGAGCGCATGGTCGCCCCGCCGGGAGGCGGCGACTACGGCCGCTTGTCGGTGATGCTGCAATATCGCTTCGACATGAAGTTGCTGCTCGAGGTCGCGCCCGACGCCTTTTCGCCGCCGCCGCAGGTCGATTCGGCCGTGGTGCGCCTGCGGCCGCGGCCGCAGGCGCAGCTGACGGCGGCGAGCGAGGCGGGTCTCGCGCAAGTGGTGCGGCGCGCTTTTTCGCAGCGACGCAAGACCTTGCGCAATTCCCTTGCAGGGCTGCTCGAGGCCGACGACTACGCCGCGCTGGGGATCGCGCCCGGGCTGCGCGCGGAGAACCTCGCGGTAGCCGATTTTGTCGCGATCAGCAACCGCCTGGCAGGAAAGGATGGATCGACGGCGCAATAATGTTCACAAATGCGCCTGCGGCTGGCACAATAGACCTCCTCGCCGCATTAGCCAAGCTTCCACGCCGGAGATTAGTATGGGCCTGCTCGACGACCTGAAAAAACAGGCAGACATGGTGATAAGCCAGCAGCTTTCCCATCTGTCAATACTGCAGGAAAGCATCAAGCTGGTGGATGCCAAGATGCATCAGACGTTCCTCTACCTGAACGATCTGCTGAAGCAGTTGGCGGTGCTCAAGCCGATCAACCCGACGGTGTATTCGATACCGGGCGTCGGCGACTTCCAGAACCTGGGATTCGCCGAGTCGTTCATCAACTACCGCAAAAAAAAGATCGGCGACAAGGACTACTACGACTTCATCACGATGTTTATCAGATGGGATTCGCCCGAGAGCCTCAGCGTCGAGCGCGACATGCCCGCGGCGATACAGAAGGTGAACGAAGCGCTGTGGGGTTTCGGCCTCAAATTCACCGAAGAGAAAATCAAGAAGCCGGGCGGCGGCTTCGAAAAGATAAAATTCACCGTGCCCGGCAGGGTCACCTGCGACATCACCATCACAGCCGACCACGACAATGCGCGCCTGGTACTCAAGGGCAAGCACTTTTTCCGCCTGGGCCCGGACGAGCTGCGCATTCCGGCGGGCGACATCGACGAGACATTGCTGGAGGAGTTCGCCAA
>MERK01000006.1:0-9897 GCA_001770575.1 Betaproteobacteria bacterium RIFCSPLOWO2_12_FULL_64_23 | reverse complement strand
CCAAGATGCTGATCGGCCAGCCCAGCGTGCTGCACAAGTATCGCGTCGCGACCCTGTAGGACCGCCCGCGCATGGCCCCGGGGCGGGCTGCTTAAAGGCTCGTGCCTCCGCTGCGCGGCAGTGCGCGCTCCATTTCTCGACCTTCCGCGACAATCGTACGGTTCGGCTGACGGCGCCAAAGCGCGTTATTTGCGCTCGATCAGCTCGATCTTGTAGCCGTCCGGATCCTGCACGAATGCAATAACCGTGCTGCCGCCTTTGACCGGTCCGGCTTCGCGGCTCACGCTGCCGCCCTTGGCCTTGACCGTTTCGCAGGCTTTATAGGCGTCGGGCACTTCGATCGCGAGATGCCCGAAAGCGTTCCCCATGTCGTAGCTGTGCACGCCGTAGTTGTAAGTGAGCTCGATCACGGCTTGCGCGTCCTCGGGTCCGTAGCCGACGAAGGCGAGCGAGTATTTCTGCTCCGGCCGGTCGGTGGTGCGCAACAGTTTCATGCCCATGACCTCGGTGTAGAACTTCACCGAACGTTCCATGTCTCCAACGCGCAGCATCGTATGCAGCATTCTCATTTTTTCTCTCCTACAGAATTGGCAGTTGGTGGTTGCAGCGGCGCAGTTCGCTGCGCGCCTTCTGGTAATCGGGATAGAGGCGGCCAACCACGGCCCAGAAGCGCGCCGAGTGGTTCATTTCCCGCAGATGCGCCAGTTCGTGCGCGACCACGTAATCGATGAGGTGCAGAGGCAGGTGTATCAGGCGCCAGTTTAGACGCACCTGCCCGTCCTCCCGGCACAGCCCCCACTGCTTGCGCGCATTGGACAGCGCCAGCGCCGGCGTTGGCACGCCCAGGCTGGCCGCATACAGCGCCAGGCGCTCGCCCAACAGCGTTTGCGCCCGTTCTTTGATCCAGGCGATGCCGCGTTTTCTCAACGCCGCCGGCTCGGCGCGGGGCGCAAGGCCGATGCCGAGGCGTCCGTTTTCCAGGCTGATGCCGCCCCTCCCTGGCAGGAGCTCGACCGTCACCGGCGCCCCCAGAAGGGCGATGGTCGCGCCATCGCTCCAGTTCACCACCGGCGGCTTGGGCGCGGCGCGCCACTCGGACAGCTTTTGCAGCACCCAGCGCGCTTTTTCGCGAATGAAGGCCTCGACCTCGGCGATCGGCGTATGACCCGGCGCGGCTACGCGCAGGCCGACGTCGTCGACGACGATGCCGATCGAGCGGCGGCGGGCGCGGCGCAAGCGGTAGCCCACGATCTCGCTGCCGAGTTGGATGTAGCGCAGCGCACCCTTTGGCGCCGCCACGGGCGCGAGCGCGAGCGGCAGCTCAAGCTGCATGTGCGCGCTCCGCGCGCAGCAGGATCTCGACCTGGCTCTCGATCCAGTCCTCGACTTTGCGCATCAGTTGCTCGGGCGTTTGGCCGGCGCTGTCGATGGGCTCGCCGATTACCACCGTCACCTTGCCCGGGTGCTTGAGAAAGGAGTTGCGCGGCCACAGCAGCCCCGCGTTGTGTGCGACCGGCAGCACGCGCGCGCCCGTCTGTACTGCGACGTGTGCGCCGCCGAGCTTGTATTTGCCGCGCTTGCCGACGGGGATGCGCGTGCCTTCGGGGTAGACCATGATGCAAAAACCCTGGGCGAGGCGCTGCTTGCCGAGCTCGACCGTGCGCCGCATGGCGTTCTTGCGGTCGGCGCGGTCGATAAAGATCGGGCTGAACAGCGCCAGCCCCCAGCCGAGAAAGGGCAGCCACATCAGTTCGCGCTTCATCACGTAGACGTGTGGCGGAAAGATCTCGGAGTAGGCGAGGGTCTCCCAGGCGGAGGAATGCTTGGACAGGATCACCACCGGTTCGGCGGGAATGTTCTCGCGCCCGCGCACCTCATAGCGGATACCGAGCAGATGGATCGCCAGCCAGGCAGCCAGGCGCGGCCAGCCGGCGATGATTTTCCAGCGCGGAACGCGCGGCAGCCACGCCACGCACATCACCAGCACCCAGTAGGGGACGACGATGATCACCAACAGCATCAGGTAGACGAGTGAGCGCAGGAAGATCATGCGGCGAGCGCGATGGCGGCGGCGGCCAGGTCCGGATGGATCTCGGTGCCCGCGGGCAGGCCGCCGGACTTGAGCGTCTGTTTGCCTTTGCCGGTAAGCACCAGGACCGGCCGGGCGCCGGCTGCGCTCGCCGCCTGCAGGTCGCGCAGGGAGTCGCCGATTGCCGGCACGCCCGCGAGCGCGACGTTGTAGCGCTCGGCGATCTCCAGCAGCATGCCCGGCAGCGGCTTGCGGCAGGCGCAGCCTGCGTCCTGCGCGTGCGGGCAGAAGAACACCGCGTCGATGCGCCCGCCCAGCTGGTTCACCGCCTTGTGCATCTTGTCGTGCGTGGCATTGAGCGTGGCCATGTCGAACAATCCCTGGCCCAAGCCGGACTGGTTGGTGGCGATCACCACGCGAAAGCCCGCCTGCGTGAGGCGCGCGATCGCTTCCAGACTGCCCGGGATCGGCGTCCATTCCTCCGGGCTCTTGACGTACTGCTCGCTGTCAAAGTTGATCACACCGTCGCGGTCGAGCACAACGAGCTTCATCTGGCGAATTGTCCTTGAACAGGTTTCAGGGGAACGACTGTCATGCGGCGAGCTTGGAGATGTCGACGACCTGATTCATGAGACCTTCCAGACGACGCAACAGCGCGATTCTGTTGTTCTTCTGCAATTCGTCCTTGTCCATGACCATGACTTGATCGAAGAATGCATCCACCTTGGGGCCGAACAGAGCCAGGTCTTTCAGGCGTTGCGTCGCCTGGTCGATGTGAAAACCGCCCGGCGCCTGCCGCAAGGCGAGAAACAGTTCCTTTTCTGCCGGCTCCTGCATTATCTCGAGCTGCGGTTCGGTCTGGCCAAACGGCCCGGCCGTTTTCAGTATGTTGCGGATGCGTTTGTGCGCGGCCGCCAGAGTCCTGCCTTCCGCCAGGGTCTTGAACGCCTTCGCCGCGTGCAGCAAAGGCATCATCTCATTCAAGTACGGGGTTTGATTGATTACCGACTCGATCTCGTCGGCAAGAAAATCGCGCTCCCGCAGATAACTGCGCAGGCGATCCTGGATGAACGCAAACAGCTCGTCGTAGAGTTTTCCCTTCGGGGCAAGCTGCAGTTGGGCCAGCGCCGGCTCGAGCAAGTCCGAGCCGAGATTGAGCTCGAGCGAGCGTTCAACCAGCATGCGCACGATGCCCAGCGCCTGACGGCGCAGGCCCAGCGGGTCTTTGTCCCCCGTCGGGACCTGTCCGATCGCGTACATGCCGACTATGGCATCGAGCTTATCGGCCAGGCCGACCGCTATGGCGACCCCGTCTTCGGGCAGGTGGTCGCCGGCGAAACGAGGCCAGTAATGCTGGCAGATCGCCTTTGCCACCGGCTCCGGTTCGTTTTCGTGGCGGGCGTAATACATGCCCATCACGCCCTGCAGCTGCGGAAATTCGCCCACCATGTTGGTAAGCAGGTCGGCCTTGGCCAGCCAGGCAGCGCGCTCGGCTTGCACCGCGTCGGCGCCCAGCTGGCGCGCGATGCGTCCCGCCAGCAACTGGATTCTCTCGACGCGCTCCAGCTGGCTGCCGAGCTTGTTGTGGTAGACCACGCGCGCGAGCTGCGGCACGCGCTCCTCCAGCCGCTGCTTGCGGTCCTGCTTGTAGAAAAAGCGCGCATCCTCCAGGCGCGGCCCGATCACGCGCTGGTTGCCTTCGACGATGTTGCCCGGGTCGGTGAGGCGCATGTTGCTGACGATGAGAAATTTGTTGGTCAATTTCCCGGCCGCATCGAACAGCGGGAAGTATTTCTGGTTCTGCCGCATGGTGAGGATCAGGCATTCCTGCGGCACTGCAAGGAACTCGCGCTCGAACTCGCCGAAGTAGACGCTTGGATGTTCGACCAAGGCGGTCACTTCGTCCAGCAGCGGGGCGACATCCTGCTCCGGGCCGAGCGAGGCGCCGAGTTCGGCGGCCTTTGCGCGCAGCTGGCGCTCGGTTTCGTCGCGGCGCGCGCCGAACGAGGCGATGACCTGCCCGTGCGCCGCGAGCGCCTCCTCGTAGCCATCGGCGGTCGCGACGGCAATATCCCTGACCCCCTGAAAGCGGTGTCCATGGGTGAGGCGGCCCGCTTTCAGGCCGAGAACGGAAACGTCGACGATGTCGCCGCCGTGGAGCGCCACCAGGCCGTGCGCCGGGCGCACGAACTGTACCGTGGTTGCGCCGTCGGCGAGCTGGTAGCTCATTATTCTTGGGATGGGCAGCTTGGCGATCGCTTCCTGCAACGCTGTCTGCAGGCCGGCGGTGAGCGTGACACCCGCAATCGTCTGGTTGAGGAAAGCGTATTCGGCGTCACCCTCGATCCGGCGCTCGAGCTCGTCCGCCGAGCAGTTTTCTTTTTTCAGGCGTTTTGCGAGCGCCGCGGTCGGCTTGCCGTCGGCGCCAAACGCCACTTTGGACGGCATGAGTTTCTTCGACTCGGTCCGATCCAAACCCTTGGACCGCACATCCGGGATGAGCACGGCCAGTCTGCGCGGAGTGGCGAAAATCCGGGCGTCGCCCGGGCCGCGGTCCTTTAGCTGCGCCCGCACCAGCCCGTCCTGCAGCTGCGAACCGAACGCCTCGCCCAGCTGCCGCAGCGCTTTCGGCGGCAGTTCCTCGGTAAACAACTCCACCAGCAGACTCGGGCTCATGCCATTTCGCGCTCGTGCAAGTCAGCCTTGAGCGCGGCGAGATCGATACCCAGGCGCTCGAGTTGTTCAGGCGCGCACATCGGGAAACCCTGGCGCAGGCGGGAATCGAAATACGCCTGCGACACGCCGCGCGCAAGATTGCGGATGCGTCCGATATAGGCGGCGCGCTCGGTGACCGAAATTGCGCCGCGCGCATCGAGCAGGTTGAAAGTGTGCGCAGCCTTGAGCACCATCTCGTAGCCGGGCAGGGCGAGCTGCGCTTGCATCAGGCGCTTCGCTTCGGCCTCGTAATCGGCGAAATGCCGGAACAGCATCTCGGCATTGGAGTGCTCGAAGTTATAGGCCGATTGCTCGACCTCGTTCTGGTGGTAGACGTCGCGGTAAGTCACCCCCGGCGCCCATACCAGGTCGAACACGTTGTTCACGTCCTGCAGGTACATCGCGAGGCGCTCGATGCCGTAGGTGATTTCCCCCGTGATCGGCTTGCAGTTGATCCCGCCGACCTGCTGGAAGTAGGTAAATTGCGTCACTTCCATGCCGTTCAGCCACACTTCCCAACCCAGGCCCCACGCGCCCAGCGTCGGATTCTCCCAGTCATCCTCGACAAAGCGGATATCGTGCGCCTTGGGGTCGACGCCCAATGCCTCGAGCGAGCCGATGTAGCGTTCGAGTATGTCCGGCGGCGAGGGCTTGAGCACCACCTGGTACTGATAGTAATGCTGCAGGCGGTTGGGATTGTCGCCGTAGCGGCCGTCCTTGGGGCGGCGCGAAGGCTGGACGTAGGCCGCGCGCCAGGGCTCGGGGCCAAGCGCGCGCAGAAACGTGGCGGTGTGCGAAGTGCCGGCGCCGACTTCCATGTCATAGGGCTGCAATAGCGCGCAGCCCTGCCGGTCCCAATAGGACTGCAGCCTGAGGATAAGTTCCTGGAAAGTGGGCACGGTTCGCCGATACCTGGAAAGCCGCAATTTTACAGGCTTTCCGCTGCCCGAGAAACCGAATAGCGCACGCTGCGCGCGCGGCGACGCTCAGGCGGTGAATTTCACCACTCGATTGCGGCCCTGTTCCTTGGCGCGGTACATGGCGCGATCGGCGCGCCCCTGAATGGCGTCGATGGTGCGGCCGTCATCCGGGTAGCTCGCGAGGCCGGCGCTGACGCTGGTGTCGATGCTCTTGCCCTCGAACTCCAGCGGGGTCGTCGCGATCGTCTTGATGATCCGCTGCGCCACCTCGAGCGCTTTGGCCGCCGGCGCTTCCGGCAGCAGCGCCACGAATTCGTCCCCGCCATAGCGTGCCAGCACGTCGGTGTGGCGCAGCTCGGTCTCGATGCACTTCGCCACCAGTTTGAGCAGACGGTTCCCGGCCTCATGGCCGTGAAGGTCGTTGACCGCCTTGAGGTTGTCCGAGTCGAACATCAGCACGCTGGCGGGACGGTTGTAGCGCACCGCCTGCTCGAACAAACGGCCGGCGACGATGGCGAAGCCGCGCATATTGTAGATACCGGTCAGATCATCGGTTTCGGACAGCAGCCGGGCGCGGTTCAGCCCGAAACGGATGTCGGCGGAAAACATGGTGGTGATATAGGCGACGAGCAGCATCGGCGCAAGCTGCGCCACCAGACCGCCGATGTAAGCGAGCGAAAGCAGCCCGCCGGAAGGGGGAGGGTCCCCGAGCAGCACGAAGCAGGCGGCGATCAGCGCCATTTCGAACATGGTAGTGAGCTTGCCCAGCGCGAGCGCGCTGGTGATGATGACCAGCAGGTAGGCGTTGACCAGAGGGCTTGCGAGCTTCCCCGTGTACCACAGCACCCAGGTGATGAACAGCACCATCGCAAAGGATTCGAGGGCGATTTTCCAGCGCGAGTCGGACTTGTAGAAATTGGTGTAGCGAAAGCCCAACACGAACGCGGTGTAGAGCAACAGTCCGGCGGAAATCTCCTCCCGGTTCGCCGGAGGAGGTCCATCGAACACCTGGAACAGCAGCACGAGGATCAGAAGCAGCCACTCGATTTCGGCGACGGTGCGCGAAATTCCGCGCAGCTCCTCCTGCTCGATGTTTAGTGTTTCCACGGGTTTTGTGTCCATGCATCTTCCTATGCCGTGAGCGAACTGCGCCTGTTATTGTTGCCGTGGCGCCATGATTATAGCGCGACAAGCAATCGCCGCACGGCCAGGACCGCGGCTCAGGCCCCCGCCCCCGTCCCCGTCTTTTCCTCTCTCCAGAAGTCGAGCTTCTCCTGCACCACCCGGTCGGAGTAGATGAAAACCACTGCATCGCTCGAGGCCGCGTGTTCGTGCGCGACCCAGCTCGGGGCGACGAAAATATCGTGCGGGCCCCAGTCGAAGCTCTCCCCGCCGATCCTGCTCGAGCCCGTGCCCTCGACCACGGTGAATACCGCGCTGTCGGTGGAGCGGTAGGATGCGGTCCGATATCCTCTGGGGATGAGCTGCATCCAGGCGGACATCGTCGGCATGGCCCAGCCGCCGTTGACCGGGTTGACGTACTTCATCTTGTAGGCATGCCAGGCGTCGGCGGCGCGAAAACGCGCAAGCTCGTCCAGCGCCTCGCGCGTGCGGCGGTAGGGGTAGTTGAGTATCGGCGAGGTTTGCGAACCGTATGCCTGATCGACCGGCAGCAGGTTGTGGCCCGCCTCGGCCATGGCCGCGCCTTCCGGGCGGTCCAGCGGGTGCACCTTGCCCGGATAGCCATCGCGAAAGCTTGCGCACATCAGGTTGACGATGTGCATGTCCAGGCCGTCCAGCCAGACCATGGGCGCATCGCCTTCGTTGCCGTGGTCGTGCCAGCTCATGGACGGGGTGATGACGAAATCCCCGGGCTCCATCATGGTGCGCTCGCCCGCGACCGCGGTGTAGGCCTTGTGCCCTTCGATAATGAAGCGCAACGCCGAGGCCACGTGCCGATGCGCGGGCGCGATTTCGCCGGGCAGGATGATCTGCAGTCCGGCGAACAGGCTCTGCGTGATGCGCGACTCGCCCGGCAGGCCCGGGTTCTCCAGCACCATGACGCGGCGTTCGGCTTCCTCTGCGCTGATCAGCTTGCACGCCTCCATCAGGTACGGCCGAATCTCGGCGTAGCGCCACAGGGCGGGCACGCAACGCGTCGCCGGCTGGTCCGTGACCAGCCCGTGCAGCACGCGCCACAGCGGCGCGAGGTGGCGGCTGCGGGCGCGTTGGTAAAAATCCATCCGCCCCGGCTCGGCCGCGAGATTGACGCTGGGAACGATGCCCGCGAGGGCGCCGGTTTCGTCGTGGACACTGCCTTCCGGTTTCATCCGTGTTTCCTCCCGCACATATTTTTCGCTTCTGCACTTCATTACCTTCGCACGCATGATAGCGTAGCCTTGCGGTTGCGGCGCTGGCATGCGCAATAATGCGCTATGATGCAAGCAGTTGGTCTGTTCGGGAAATTCATGGAATCTTATCTGGTCTGGCTCGCCGCCGGATTCGTGCTGGTCATCGCCGAACTCGTCACCGGCACGTTTTTCCTGCTCATTCTCGGCCTCGCGGCGTTCGCCGGCTCGGCCGCGGCCTGGTTCGGCCTGGGCTTCTGGCTGGAGGCATTGTGCGCTGCGGCGGTGGCGATCGCCGGCGTGCTCTGGGTGCGGCAACAGCGCAAGACGACGCCGCAGCCCGACATGGCGTCGCTCGACGTCGGTCAGACCGTCACCTTCGACGCCTGGATAAGCCGCGAGCAGGGCGCGGCGCGGGTGACCTATCGCAACACCCAGTGGGATGCCGAGGTAGCGGGCGAACGCATGCTCGATCCCGGCCAGGTGCTGTTCATCCATGCCGTGGAGGGCAATACGCTCAAAGTATCGAAGGTCAAGGCCTGAGGTGCGGCGATGCAGGGAAAAGCGCGCACGCCACGGATTCTGCCATCCGCAAACGAATTGTTAGGGAGAATACCCATGTTCCCGAAGTTTATCGCTGTCCTGATTGCCACCATCGTCATTTCGCAGTTTGAGCAGACGCGCGGTTTCACCATTCCGTTTTTCATACTCGCGGTGGCGATCGTATTCGTGATCGAAGGTGTGCGCGTGGTGCCGCAGCAAAGCGCCTGGGTGGTCGAGCGCCTGGGGAAATTTCACGCCGTTCTGCAGCCCGGCCTGAACGTGATCGTGCCTTTCGTCGACCGCGTCGCCTACACCCACTCGTTGAAGGAGGTGCCGCTCGATGTGCCCGAGCAGGTGTGCATCAGCCGCGACAATACCCAGCTCTCGGTGGACGGCGTCATCTATTTCCAGGTGACCGACCCGCGGCTGGCGTCTTATGGTTCGTCCAATTACCTCGCCGCCATCACCCAGCTGGCGCAGACTGCGCTGCGCAGCGAGATCGGCAAGATGGAATTGGACAAGACCTTCGAGAGCCGCGACGAGATGAACCGTCAGGTAGTGTCGGTGCTGGACGAGGCCGGGCGCTCCTGGGGGGTGAAGGTGTTGCGCTACGAGATCAAGAACATCACCCCGCCGGAAACCATTTTGCGTGCGATGCAGGCGCAGATCACGGCCGAGCGCGAGAAGCGCGCGCTGATCGCCAAGTCCGAAGGCCAGAAGCAGCAGGAGATCAACATTGCCGAGGGCGAAAAACAGGCCGCCATCCTCAAATCCGAGGGCGCCAAGGCTGCGGTGATCAACAAGGCGCAGGGCGACGCCACCTCGATCCGCCTGATCGCCGAGGCGACCGCCGCCGCGGTGACCGCGGTGGCGGAGGCGCTCGCCAAGGAAGGCGGGCAGCAGGCGGCAAATCTGAAAGTGGCCGAACAGTACGTCGGCGCGTTCGCTCAGCTTGCCAAGACCAACAACACGCTTATCGTTCCGGGCAACATGGGCGATTTGGCCACCATGATCACCTCGGCCATGACCATGCTCGACCGGACCAAAGCGGCCCAGGCGAAGCCGGCCTGAGCATGCATCGGTCTGCCAATTTAGGGTCGCCCGGCGGATGGATTTTCTTATCCCTCCTTATCCCTCAGGCTAGGGAAGCCCAAGCTCCTCGCACAGCCTGATAAAAGGCACAACCGTCACTTTGCCGGTGGAAAAGTGCCTCTCGCCCAGGTGGGTCTGGTAGAAGCGGGGAATCGGCGTTCTCTCGGCGAAATAGCGGAGCGCGGGGCCGATCGCCTTGTCTCCCGATTTGCATTCGACGGCGAACAGGGGTTTCGTATCCTTCAGCACG
>MERK01000005.1 GCA_001770575.1 Betaproteobacteria bacterium RIFCSPLOWO2_12_FULL_64_23 | reverse complement strand
GCGCCGCGTCCAGCACGGCTTCGATGATCTTTTGATAGCCGGTGCAACGGCAGAGTACGCCGCCCAGCGCGTGTTTCACCTGGTCCGCGTGCGGCTGTTTGTTCCGGGAAAGCAAGTCGGTCGCGGCGATCAGCATGCCCGGCGTGCAGATGCCGCATTGCGCCGCGCCGTGCTTGTGAAACGCGCGCTGCAGGCCGGAAAGCGCAGTGCCATCGGCCAGGCCTTCCACCGTGGTTACTGAACGTCCTTCGACCTGGGCGACGGCGGTGAGGCAGGAACACACCTGCCGGCCATCGACGAGCACGGTGCAGGCGCCGCAGTCGCCGGCATTGCAGCCGATCTTGGTCCCGGTCAGCCCGAGATCGTCGCGCAGCACGTCCGCGAGTCGCTTCGCCGGATTGCCCGAAAATTCGCAGGATCGACCATTGACGGCGAAGCGTGTCGTCCGGGCCTCGAACTCCGTCCGTGGCCGGTTCATGCGCGCGCTCCCAGCTGGCTCAGCACGCGCCGCACCAGGCTGAGGCCCGCATCCAGCCTGTATTCCCGGCTCGCGCGCAGGTCATCGATGGGCGCGAGCGGCGCCAGATGCTCGACGCTCGCGTGCTCGCCCAGACCGGCGTCGCAGCGTTTGCCGGCGAGCGCGGCCTCCAGCAGCGGCAGGCGCCGTGCCACGGCGGAGGCGGCGCCGACTGCGACGCGCGCCGCGCAAACGCGCCCGGCTTCGACCTCCAGCGTCGCGGCGACCATGACGATGGAAACCACGAGGAACTTGCGCGCACCGAGCTTGGCGAAGTGACTGCGCGCCGGACGTGCCGGCTTGGGAATCAGGATGGCGGTGAGCAGCTGGTCCGCTCGCAGCAAGGTCTGGCGGTTGCCGAGGATGAAATCGGCCAGCGCCACACTTGTGCTGCCCGCAGTGTCCGCGATTTCGACGCGCGCATCGAGTGCAAGCAGCGGCGGCACGCCGTCGGCTGCGGGCGAGGCGTTGCAAAGATTGCCGGCGATGGTGCCGGCGTTCTGGATTTGCACACCGCCGATTTCGCATGCGGCGAGTTTCAATCCGTCGAACAGCGGCGGCAGGGCGGCCGCGATGAGTTCGCTCCAGCTGGTGGTGGCGCCGATGCGCCAGTGAGCCGCGTCTTCGCGGATGCCGCGCAAAGCGGCGATGGCGCTGATGTCGAGGATATCGTCCGCAAGCGGCTCGCCTACCTTGGACGGGTAGTAATCCGTGCCGCCCGCGAGGACGGTCAGCCTGCGTTGGGCGAGCGCGGCGAGGGCTTCGGACTGGCTGGTTGGTCGCAGGTAAGTGGCCACGCGGGAACCCAGATCGATGTCGGGCTAATTTATCACACCTCGTTGCACTTACCGACAACAGCGCGTTTCAGACGGTGGAGCCGGTGCCGAAACAACGCGGGTTGATCGAAACCCTTGCCGGCTATGCCTTGTCCTGCGGCTGCCGGGCCAGCGCTCCTGCGCCCCCCGAGCGGGGCTTCAGGCGCCGCTCGAGCGCGTCGAGATAGGAATAGATCACCGGCACCACCACCAGGGTCAGGAGGGTCGAGGTGATCACGCCGCCGATGATGGCGCGGCCCATCGGCGCCTGCTGCTCCGCGCCCTCGCCCAGGCCGATCGCCAGCGGCAGCATGCCGAAGATCATCGCCGCCGTGGTCATCAGGATGGGCCGCAGCCGGACCTGCCCGGCGGCGAGCAGCGCGTCGGCCTGGGCGAGGCCGTCGCGCTGGCCCTTGTTGGCGAAATCGACCAGCAGGATGGCGTTCTTGGTCACCAGACCCATCAGGAACACGATGCCGATCATCGAAAATATGTTGAGCGTGGTTCCGGTCACCAGCAGCGCCAGCATCACGCCGACCACCGAAAGCGGCAGCGACACCATGATCGCCAGCGGTTGCAGGAAGCTGCCGAACTGCGACGCGAGGACGATGTAGATGAAAATCACCGCCAGGGCGAGTGCGCCGAAGATTGCAGCGTTGACTTCCTGCTGGTCCCGGATCTGGCCGCCGATATCGAAGTGCAGCCCCGGCGGCAGCACATAGGATTTCACCAGTTGCTGCACCTCCTCGCCGGCGTCGCCGGAGGGCCGCCCCTGCACGTTGGCCCACAGCGCGATGCGCCGCTGCAGGTCCTGGCGGCGGATGTTTTCCGGACTGAAGGTGCGCTCTATCGTGGCAACCGAGCGCAGCGGGATCACCTCCGCGGTGCCGTCGGGCAGCTGCCGGCCGGTGGCGATGTTCAGGCCGGCGACATCGGCGAGCATGGTGCGGCTGGCGCGCGGCAGCTGCGTGATCACTTCGTAGTTCTGCCCGTCGGCGGCAAGCCAGTAACCCGAGTTTTCGCCGCCGATGAGCGCGCGCAGCGTGGTACCCAGCTGCGCGTGCGTAAGGCCGTATTCCGCGGCAAGCTCGGGTTTCAGGTGCACCGACAGCGCCGGCGTGCCTTCCTTGAACGACACCTCGACGTCGGTTATCCCGCGGATCGCGAGGATCTTCTGCCTGAGGTCCGCGATGACCCGCCGCATTTCGGCGTCGTTGTTGCCGAGCAGCGCGACATAGATCGGCCCGCCCCAGCCCACCCGCAATTCCACGCCCGGCACGCCTTCCACGCGCTTGCGGATCGCCTGCTCGAGTTGTTTCTGCGACAGCGTCCGTTCGCTGCGCGGCACCAGCTTGAGGTTGATGCGCGCGCTGTTCTTGCCCAGATCGGCGCCGACGCCGAGGCCGGTGTTGATGACTTCGATCTCCTTGAATTCGCGCAGAGCGGCTTCGACCCGCCGTACCTGCGCGTCGGAGTATTCAAGACTCGAGCCCACGGGCATGGTAAGGCGCACGCTGGTGAAACTCTCGTCGGCCTCGGGCATCATTTCGGCGCCGACCAGGCCGGCGATGGGAACGCTGGCGGCGAGACTGGCGAACGCAATTGCGATCGTGCTCTTGCGGTAGGCAAGCGCCGCGCGTAACAGGGTGTCGTAGATCGCATGCACTCGCTCGATGAGCTTTTCGAACCAGCGCAGCACCGGGCCGACCAGGCGCAGGTTGCGCGCGCCTTCGGGTGGATCGCGCCAGACCGCCGACAGCATCGGGTCGAGCGTGAAGCTCACGAACAGCGACACCAGCACCGCGGCGGCCACCGTGATGCCGAACGGAAAGAAGAACTTGCCGACGATGCCGCTCATGAACGCGATCGGCACGAATACCGCGACGATCGAGAACGTGGTCGCGAGGACGGCGAGGCCGATCTCCTCGGTGCCTTCGCGCGCTGCGGTGTAGTGATCCTTGCCCATGTGAATGTGGCGCACGATGTTCTCGCGTACCACGATGGCGTCGTCGATCAGCAGGCCGATGCACAGGCTCAGCGCCATCAGCGTCATGTAGTTGAGCGTGAAGCCGCAGGCGTAGATCACGGTGAAGGTGGCGATCACCGATATCGGCAGCGTGAGGCCGGTGATCACCGTGCTGCGCCAGGAGCCGAGAAACAGGAACACGATCAGTACCGTCAGCAGGCCGCCCTCGATGATGGTGAATTTCACGTTGTCGACGGCGCGTTCGACGGAATCCGAACTCGCGCGCAACAGGCGCAGCTCGACCCCCGGCGGCAGCTGCTTGCGCACCGACTCCGCGGCAGTCTTCAGGCTGGCGCCGACCTCGACGATGTTCGCGTCCTGCGCCTTGAAGATGTCGAAGCTGATCGCCGGACTGCCGTTGACCCGCGCCAGGCTCTGGCGCTCCTTCTCCGTGTCCACGACGCTGGCGATTTGCGACAGCAATATGGGAACGCCGTTCTTGCGCGTCACGATGATCTTGCCGAAATCCTGGGGCGAAGTGATGCGCCCGTCCACGCGCACGATCGACTCGGTCAATTCGTTGGCTATGGTGCCGACCGGAAAGCTGACGTTGGCGGCGCGCAAGGCATTGACCACCTGGTTGACGCTCAGGCCGATGGCGGTCAGCCGCACCGGATCGATGCGCACCTGAATCTGCCGTGTGACCGAGCCGCCGAGCGCAACGCGACCGACGCCGCGCACGCGCTCGAAGCCTTTCTGCACCACCTGCTCGGCCAGGGTGGTGAGCCCGCGCGGCGTGAGATTGTCGGCCAAGAGGGCGTAAAAGGCCACCGGCTGATCGTTCTCGTCGCCGCCGCGCTGAATCACCGGGTCCTTCACGTCGCGCGGAAATTCCCCGCGTATCTGCGCCACCTTGTCGCGCACGTCCTGCACCACGCGATCCTGGTCGACGTCCATGCGGAACTCGATCCAGGTGTAGCCTACGCCTTCATAGGAGGCCGACAGCAGGCGCTTGATTCCGGCGACCGTATTGGCGGCGTTCTCGATCGGCTTGGCGACGTCGTTCTCGACCTGCTCGGGGGAGGCGCCCGGATACGCAACCTGGATCGAAACATACGGCGGACGCACGTCGGGCATCGCCTCGACGCGCAGCCGCTGGTAGGAAAACGCACCCAGGACGGTCAGGGCCACCATGACCATGGTGGCGAACACCGGGTGATTGATGGAAACGCGGGTCATCCACATGGTGAACCCCTCGAAGCCTGGTTGACTTAGTTCGTCCGCGCCGCGGCGTCCGGCGCAACGCGGTTCGAGCTGCCGGCGCCCAAGCGCTCGCCGCTCACTCTGGCGGCGAGTCCGTCCTTGAGGTTGTCGAATTTCGATGCGAGCACCCATTCGCCGGGCTTGAGCCCGGAGACTATCTCCACCAGCCCGGCGCGCTCGTCGCGCGCCCCGGCGCTGACCGTGCGCTGCGCCAGCTTGCCCTCGGCAATCACCCAGATGTGATGCTGGCCTTCGTCGCCGCGCAGCGCCGCGAGCGGCAGCGCCGGCGCCTCGTTTTCGGGCGCGATGGTGAGCACCACGCGTGCGAACATGCCGGTGCGGAGCCGCGCCGCCTCATTGCGGATGGATACGTAAAGGTTGATGGTGCGGGTGCCCGTCTCCGCGCTTGGGTTGATGCGCTCAACGCGCCCCCCGATCTTGCCCTCGCCAGCGCCCTCGACCAGGACCTCGGCCGGCATTCCGGTGCGAATGCGGAACACGTCGGCCACCGCCGCCTGCGCCTGCACTTCGAGCTGGGACAGGTCGACGATCGCGAGCAAGGGCGCGTCGAATCCGACTTTTTCGCCGGGCTGCACGAAGCGCTTGGCCACGATGCCCGGAATCGGCGCGCGCACGACCGCGTCGTTCAGCATGATCTGCGTCTGCTCGAGCTGTGCCCGCGCCACCGCGACCGCGGCGATCTGGGCATCGTTGGCGCTGTCGGCGCTGTCGAACGCGTTCTGGGAGATGAAATTCTGTTTCACCAGCTGCGCGTTCGTCTGGCGCGTGCGCTGCGTCATGCGCAGCTGGGCGTTGGCCGATTCGAGGGCCGCGGCGCGCTCCGCGAGCTGCGCGCGAATCTGCGCCGTGTCGAACTCGGCGACGATCTGGCCCGCGGTGACGCGCTCGCCCTCACGCACGTGCACGCGTTTCACTTCGGCGGCAAGCTTGGCGCGCACCGTCGCCTGCGAAACCGCCTGGACCGTGCCGGGGAGGGTCAGCTGATAGCTGAGACGCTGCGGCCGCAGCTGCACCACATCGCGCTGGGTGAATTCCAGCGCCGGCCGTTCCACCTTCTTGGCTGAATCCTCTTCGGCCTTGCGCCGGTACGCCGCGAACGCGGAAACCCCTACGATCACCGTAAGCCCCAGCACACCCAGGAGCGTCCACCACTTTGCGCGTCTGGTCATGAATCCTGCCTTTTATCTTGAATCGACGTGATTATCCACGCTTCCCCCGCCGGTGTCAGGCCGGCAGAACTAGAGGCTCTTGAACAAGTGGGCGTAGCCGCGGCTGACTTCCAGGCGCTCGGGAATGCCTTTGATGCTCACGCTGAGCCTTCCCTGAATGTCGCGCGATACATTGGCCACGGCGCGAACGTTGACGATGGTCGAGCGATGGATCTGCCAGAACTGGTCCGGATCGAGTTCGTCGAGCAGCTCCTTCAGCGGTTTGCGAATCAGTGCCTCGCCGCCCTGCATGACGACCCGGGTGTACTTGTCGGTGGCCTGGAAGAACAGGATTTCGTCGATCGCAATAATGCGCAGCTGATTGCCGATCGTGGCCTGGATCCAGCGCAGGCGGTTTGTCGCCGGCCCCCCCTCGAGCTGGATCGTGGAAAGTATCGATGCGAGGCGGTCCAGATCCGGTGGCGCCTGCATGCGCTGCTTCAGTCGCGTGATGGTTACGGCAAGCCGGTCCGGGTCCACCGGTTTCATCAGGTAATCCACGGCGCCGCGTTCGAACGCCTCGACTGCGTGCGCCTCGTAGGCGGTGACGAACACGATATGGCAGCGGCCGGCGATCTTCGCGGCGACTTCGAGCCCGTTCGGCGCGGGCATGCGGATGTCCAGGAACGCCAGCTCGGGGCCTTGCTGCTCGAACAGGGTGAGGGCTTCGGCGCCGTTACGCGCCTCGGCCACCACCTGCAGCTCGGGCCAGGCTGCGGCCAGCCGGCCGCGCAACTGCTCGCGCATCAGACGCTCGTCGTCGGCAATCAGCGCCTTAGGCGACCGCATAGGGAACGGTTATGGTTGCGCGGGTGCCGCAGGGCTGGTTGGGTTCGATGGTCAACGCGGCATTGGCGCCGAACAGCTGCTGCAGTCTTTCGCGGATATTGGCGAGCCCGATACCGGCCCGCGCATTCGTCGAAAACCCCAGACCCGTGTCCTCGACGGTGACACAAAGCTTGCCGTCGCGCACTTCGGCGCGCAGATCGACCGATCCGCCCTCGGGTTTGGGTTCCAGGCCATGCCGTATGGCATTCTCGACCAGGGACTGAATCATCATCGGCGGGAAGGACGCCGATGACAGTCCCGCGGGCACGGCGAGGTTGAACCGGAGGCGCTCGTCCATGCGCATCTGCATGATCTTGAGATAACTGGCGCAGAATTCGACTTCCTGACCGAGCGTCGCCGATTGCTGTCGCATGCGCGGGAGCGCCGCGCGCAGGTACTCGATCAGATGCCGCTGCATTTGCGCCGCGCGCGCAGGGGCGGTCTCGATCAGGTGCTCGACGGCTGCCAGCGTGTTGAACAGGAAATGCGGCTCCACCTGGGCCTGGAGCAGCTGCAGGCGCGCTTCCACAACCTGCCGTTGCAGCGTTTCGCGGTCCGCCACCGCCACGGCGGCGTCCGCCTTCTGCTCGGCACGTTGCTGCGCGCGCGCAAATAGCCGCATCACGAACAGGGCCAAAATGAGCAGAAGGGCGAAGATTACGATCTGAGGTTCGTGCGCGTCGCTCACGTTCAGCGCGATGTCCTCGATGTCCTCCAGGTCAGCGTCGGAAAGCGGAATACCTGACAGCTGCACGTTCACGCCGGAGTTCTTTTGTGCGGCACTGGCGTCGTCTGTTGCGTCGGGCTTGGCGGGCGGGTGCTTGCGAATGACCAGCAGGTCCTTGCCGATGCGTATTTCCTTTGTCTCCGGTTGCGACTCTTTCTGGATCGTTTGTTGGTCCTGCGCCTCGGGAGCCGTGCCGGGCGCAGGCGCCGCGGCGGCCGGCTTGTCCGCGTCCTGGGGCGGCGCGGGCGGGATAGCGCTCTTGTCCTTGGGGGCGGCCTTGCGCCGGATGACTATGCCATCTTCGTCGATACGGATTTCGGCGGATATCGACTCCTTCTCGCGCAATTTGGCAGCGCGCTTGTCCGCGGAAGACTTGGCCCGGTCGTGCGTGACCTGAATCTGGCGCTTTACGGGCTTGTCCCAGAGACTCTCGCTGATTCCCGCCGCCGCGAGCAGGATGACCGCGAGCAGCACGAACTGCCAAAATGACAGCCCGGCGATGCGCGCGGCCACGCGATTAAAACCCGCCTGAGCGGCATTGAGAGCGCCGTTGAAGCGGTTTTCAGTGGCCATGGCAATCAGCTGTGCGCGTTCGCAGGATTGGGCAAAGCGGCAGGACGATTGTCATAGTGCGCCGGTCGCCGCGGTGTGCCTGCTGCCGGCCTGCTGGCCAGCGGTCGCGCGGTTTTCAAGCCCGATCATGCGCTTCTCCAGGCGGATTTTCGCCAGTTGCTCCGGGCTCGGCGTGACGACCACGCGCCCGATCAACGGCGCCTGTGCAGCAGGCGATGGTGCCCGAACCTGCCCCGACTTGTTCCGACTCTGTCCCGTGTTGCTCTTTGTGTCTGCTGCCGCCGCGTAGCCAATGGGCGCAAAGCCGATTGCTGCCGCCAGAAATCCCGCCACCATCCTGTATTCGATCCGTTTCATGATTTTTTCCTTTCCTTGGTGCTGTTGTCGATGCACACAAGTTAAGGGGTGCGCCGGATCCCGGCAACGCCGCTGCGACGAATTGCGGCCGCCGGGGGGTGAACTGCGGGTCAGCCAGACGAACTGCAATCGGGTCACAAGCGCTATGCGAAGACCACGAATAACCGGCCACGAATGCGGATCCGCTTCAGTGCGGCCGCCAGGGCCGGGCGAAACTCGCCGGGCTGGCATTGCCGTCGCGGTCGACCGCGGCCACGCCGAACACGTAGTTGTCCTTGGAAATGCCCTTGAGCGTGTAACGGGTGACGTTGCCCGTGTCGCGCGCGTGGCGCCAGATCAGCTCGCCCGGCGCGCGCCAAACGATGCGGTAAGCGGCGAGATCGGGTTCGGCATTCGCGCTCCAGCGCAGCGTGGTGTCGTTTTCCAGCGCGACCACCTCGATGCCCACCTCCCGCGGCGCCGCGGGCGCGAGCGCGAGCGATGCAAGGCCGGCTGCATTCACGCGCGCCACCTGGGCTATGTAGGAGAAATCCACGAATTCCGGCAAATCGCCGTATTGCACCCCAAGCTCGGTGCGACCATTCTGGTGCTGATGCCGGTAGTCTTCGGCGGGTTCGGTGAAGCGCACGGCGGCATAGCCGCGCTCCAGAAACGGCAAATGGTCCCCGCCGCGCAGGAACCGGTCCGGCCGCGGAATCAGGTCCACCGTGAAGCCGGGAAGATAGCGCTCCCCGGTTTCCTTGAGATAGCGCCCCAGTTGATGCGCGGGCGTGTCGGCTTCGCCCCCCGAACGGGCGATGGCCTCGATTTGCTCGCGCGCGGTCTGCGCGCTTGCGCCATCCGCGCTTCGCTCGGCTGCCAGCAATGCCGGCAAGCCGTTGGCAAACAGGCGTACCGCACGGTCGTTACGCGCACCGTCATCGGCAGCGAACTGCCGATGATGTCGTTGGTGATCATCCCGGCGATGTCGAGGCGCTGCGCTTTGGCCTGTTCGGCCCAATGCGCGGCGCCGAGCAAGCCTTGCTCTTCGCCCGCAACGGCCATGAATACGAGCGTGGCATCGAAACGGTGCGCGGCCATGGCACACGCGATTTCCATCACCGCGGCCACGCCCGACGCGTCGTCGTTGGCCCCGGGCGCGCGGGCTTCTGCATCCATCACGTCGGAGGCCCTGGAATCATAGTGGCCGCTGACCACATAGTGGCGCTCCTGCGCACCCGCCTGCGTGCCCGGCAGCGTCGCCACCACATTCACGATCTCCACCGGCTGGGGCACGCGGCGCTCCGGTGCCTGGGTGAAAGCGTCGAACGCAACCTGCAGCCTGCCACCGGCCGCCTTGCTGCAGGCTTCGAACTCGGCCTTGATCCAGCGCCGCGCCGCGCCGATGCCGCGCGTCTCCGATACCGTTTTGGAAAGCGTGTGACGGGTGTGAAATGACGCCAGCTTGCGCACGCGCGCCTCGATGCGTTGCGGCGAAATCGCGGCGATGATGGCCTCGACCTGCGGGCTCCGGGTGGCGCTATCGGCGGCTTGCGTCGCCGGCGCCGCCATCCAGCACAGCAGAGCCAGGCAGGCGCGCAGCCTTGCGGTCGCTCGCATCCGCGTGCCTCGCGGGAGCAGTGCGCCGCCGGCGCGCAGCCGTTTCGGAAGTCCGCAGCCGGGGTGCGGGAACAAGACGGGGATTCGGCTCAGGCTGCCTGGGTCATCCTGTGTTGCTTTATCCATGCAAATCAGCGGCGTAATTTGTTTTTTTAGAACGAGATATGTTTGTTGTAAAAATACAACAATAAGTGTAACACGATGTATCTATTTTATGGCGGATCGATTTGGGGTCTGCTAGCATCGCCGCATCATTTCGGGGTGTCTTTTTGGCGTGCCTGTCGCGCCGCTTGGGCTTTCCCGATGTGCTGACAGCGATGAGCGATAGGTAATAAGCAATAAGCGATTGGGAATAAGGGCTGTGTCGTTTTGCATGACACCTATGCATACAGTACGCACAGACTTTTTTTTGATGACATTGCGAGGGGGAGTGCCAACATGATGTTCAAGCAAAAACGGATGCACGTTCTTATTGGTTACGCCATTGGCGTTGGCGTGTTCGCCACGGCTTCCACGCTGGTCATGGCGCAAGAAAAAATCGAGCGGGTCGAAATCACCGGATCGGCGATCAAGCGTTCCATCGCCGCTGAAACCGCCCTCCCTGTCACCATTATCGATGTCAAAGCACTGCGGGAATCAGGGGTCACCAGCGTCGAAGAGGCGATGAATACGCTTGCGTCCAACCAGACCAGTCTGGGTTCCAGCCAGGCCATCGGCGCCGGTACGGGCGGTAAAGCGGCGGCCAATTTGCGCGGCCTGGGCTCGAACAAGACCCTGGTACTCCTGAACGGCCGCCGTTTGGCGTCCTTCGCGTTCGACTCGGCATCGGTCGATCTGAACGCGATTCCGCTGGCAGCTGTTGAACGCATCGAAGTTCTGCGTGACGGCGCCTCGGCGATTTACGGAACCGACGCCATCGGCGGCGTGATCAACTTCATTACCAAGAGAAATTTCGACACGGGTGAAGTCGCGTTTGAATTGACCCTTCCGCGCGAGGATGGGGGAGGCGAATCCCGATGGTCACTGGCCAAGGGTTTTGGCAACCTCGACCGCGATGGGTACAATTTCTGGGCATCCGTTGACAGCAAAAGGCAGGATGCGGTGGCCGCGGTCGAGCGGAAATTCGCCAATACCGGGGTGCGTCTTGACAAGGGCATGAGCCTCACTTCGAGCACGACTTTCCCGGGCAATTTCGTCCAGACCCAGGCCGCGACTACAATTTCGGGCAATCCTACGCGCGCCGCCGGCTGCGCGCCGCCGTTCTCGCTGCCCCTGGCCGCGACGACTTGCAGATTTGATTACGCCGCGATGATCGACATTGTCGCGCCGACCGAGACCCAGACCCTCATGGCCCGGGGCAATTTCAAGCTGGGCAGCAGTCTTGCCGCGATAGAGGTACTGCACTCCGACAACCGGAACGTCGCACGCGTGGCGCCGGACCCCGTGACCGGCATCACCATGACGCCGGCGTCCCCGTTTTTCCCCACCACCTATCCAGGTATCGATCCGGCCACCAACATCACCGCGGGTTGGCGCATGATGCCGGCCGGGCGGCGCACCAACGAAGCGATAACCTCGTCGGATCGCGTCGTCGCCACGCTGGCCGGATCCTGGACGGCCTGGGATTACAATGCGGGTCTGTTCTGGACCCAGAGCAAGGCCAGGGATGGCAGCATCGATGGCTACGTCAACGCCGGCGCAATCAGGGCAGGCGTGCTGGCTGGCACCCTCAACCCCTTCGGCGCTCCGACTGCTGCCCAACAAACGCTCATCGACGCTGCCAAGATGATAGGTACCGCGGCGACCGCCAAAGGCAGTACCAGCGGAGCGGATTTCCGCGTTTCCGGCGAGGTGTTTAACCTTCCCGGCGGCAAGATCGGCGTATCCGCGGGGATCGAGGCGCGCAACGAAAAGTATCGCAACGATACCGATGACGCCTTTGTCATGGCCGTTCCTTCGATGGGACGCGATGCGTATCACGCCAGCGGCAGCCGCGACGTCAGGGCGCTGACCCTGGAGGCCGCATTGCCGATCACCAAGCAGTTCGAATTGAATCTGGCCGCGCGTAGGGACAATTACAGCGATTTCGGCTCTACCACGAATCCTAAGATCGGCTTCAAGTTCCAGCCGTTCAAGGTCTTCATGCTCCGCGGCTCGGCCAACGAAGGCTTCCGCGCGCCGACCCTGGACGAGTTGCACGGCCCGCAGAGCATTACCTTCAGCGCCAATGCCTACGACGACCCGGTCCTGTGCCCGGGCGGCGTGGTGAATGTCGCTGCGGGCGGCGTCGCACCGCGCGATTGCGGCATGCAGGTGCAGGCGCAGCTCGGCGGTAATCCCGCCCTGAAGCCGGAGACTTCGAAGACCCGCACCTTGGGCATCGTGCTGCAGCCGACCAGCGACATGCAGTTCTCGCTCGATTACTGGAATATCGACATGGCGCAGCAGATCGCCGCCTTCCCCGAGACCGCGGTGATGGCCGATCCGGTCAAATACGCCAGCCGCATCCTCCGCTGTAACACCCTGTCGGCGGCGGTCCAGGCCAATCTCACCGCCTGTCAGGGGGGCTACGCGAACGGCCCGGGCATAGGCTACATCGTGACCCTGTCCGACAACCTCGGCGCGGTGAAGACCAACGGCTTCGATCTTGGTGCGTCCTATGCGTTCAAGACCGATCGCTTCGGCCGCTTTGCCCTGACCTACAGCGGCACGCGGGTCAATTCGTACAAGTACCAGAACAGCCCCGACGATCCGATGAAAGAGAATGTGGGCATCTATCAGGATGCCTCCCCGGTGTTCCGCTGGCAGCACGTGATCGGCGTCAATCACACGATGGCGAACTGGAGTACCCAGCTGATCATCCGCAACAAGTCGGGCTACACCGACCAGGATCCCGCCAACTCGGTTTCGTCCTATACGCTGACTGATCTGCTCGCCACCTATTCCGGTTTCAAAGGACTTACGCTGACGGCCGGCATCAAGAATCTGTTGAATGTGGATCCGCCGTTCTCGAATCAGGGGAACACCTTCCAGGTCGGCTATGATCCGCGCTTCACGGATGCGATCGGACGCGCTGTGTTCCTTCGCGGTTCGTATAGTTTCTAAAGCAAACTGTGGTTGGGCGTTGATCGAATAGCATTCGCTCAACGCCTGGCTTCCTGGGCCCATGACCCAAGTACCGGGTTGTGGGCCTTTTGCTTTTTGGACTGTTCACGGAATCGAGAGCGTGAAATGACAAGGTAAGCATAGGGGGCCGCAGCATCAATCTCAGGCGGGCGCAACGCCAGGCAGGCTGCCTCGCTCTGGAACAAGACCAAAAGGAAGGGGGCGGCAAGCCGTCGCCAGGTGGCGGCCGCGGGGTGTCGTCAATTGCTCTATCGAAATCGAACTGGAATTCGCGTCTTGATGTGGAACTTGCCGGTTTGTTCGAGTACAATCGCGCCTTCGTCGGTTGTCTGTCTGCTGGCCGATGGATCGCCGGAACGCGGCAGTCCGGCTTGGGGTCGGCGGCGTTTGCCGTAGTTTTCGGATCAGCTCTGGGCCGGATTACAAGTCAGCGGACATGAGGACGCGCAGTGTGCCAAGACAAACAACCGGTGGTGGCGTGAGGATCTCCGGGTGAGCTACGCACAACCGCAGGGAAATGCGAACAGGCGGCTGACCGGGTTGGTCGTTGTCGTCGTATTTCACGGGCTAATGGGTTACGCCCTGGTCAATGGCCTCGCGCGCAAGATCGTGGAAGTGGTCACCCAACCGCTGGACACCAAGATCATCGAGGACATCAAGCCGCTGCCTCCGGATAAGCCACCGCCGCCGCCGCCGCCGAAGCTTGCAGCGCCGCCCCCGCCCTACATCCCGCCGCCGGAAATTCAGGTACAAGTTCCGCAGTCGGCCGCGGCGGCAATCACGGCGATTACGCGGGAAAAACCGATTGAACCGGTTGCGGCGCCCGGGCAGCGTATCGTGGCTGCGCCTGCCCCAGCCCCGCGTGCGGCCCCGGTACGCACGGCCCCCGTTGTGGATGCGAACGCTTGTGACAAGCCGGAGTACCCATCGGCCGCGCTGCGGGCCCAGGAAACGGGAATTGTGCTGCTGGCATTTCTGATCGACGTGGACGGCTCGGCCATGGAGAGCAGGGTGGAACGATCATCGGGGTCGAGGCGGCTCGACGAAGCGGCTCGCAAGGCGCTGGGCCTGTGCAAATTCAAGCCCGCGACGACCGACGGCAAGCCCGAGCGCGCGTGGGCGAAAATCGAGTACGTATGGAAACTGGATTAACGCCGCCGACGTTTCGCCGTCGTCGGGCCTGCCGGAAAATAATTTTTTGGACTGGGACATCACTATGACAAGCTTCAAACTGCATATACAAAACCTGTTCTTTGCGGCGCTGGTAAGCGTAGCCGCTGCGGCGGCACTGCTGACGCCGGCGCCAGCGCTGGCGCAGGCGCCGGCGGCGGCGCCAGCGATCGCACCGCAGGCGTTGCCGCCTGCGGTGGCCCCTGTCACCGAGGTAGTCGAAAATCCCTATGGCCTCGACGCGCTCTGGCGGCAGGGTGATTTTGTTTCCAGGGGTACCTTGATCATTCTCCTCATCATGTCCGTTGGATCCTGGTATATCGGCATCCTCAAACTGATCGAGCAGGCAAAGCTGCTGAAGCAGGGAAAGGAATCCGACGAAAAATTCTGGAAGGCGAAATCGGTCAAAGATGGCATTGAGTCCCTGCACGCAGACAGCGCTTTCCGCTTCGTCGCCGAGAAGGGCGCCCACGCGGCCGAGCACCACGAAGGTTCGGTCATCGAACGGGTGGATCTCAACGTCTGGGTCAGCATGTCGATTCAGCGGGCCATTGACGTCGTAAATAACCGGCTGCAGAACGGGCTGGCATTTCTGGCAACGGTGGGCTCCACCGCGCCATTCGTCGGCCTGTTCGGCACCGTCTGGGGCATCTACCACGCGCTCACCGCGATCGGCATCGCCGGGCAGGCGTCGATCGACAAGGTGGCGGGTCCGGTAGGCGAAGCTCTGATCATGACGGCTTTCGGCCTTGCGGTCGCAGTTCCTGCGGTGCTGGGCTACAACTGGCTGGTCAGGCGCAACAGGGTGGCGATGGAACTGATCCGGCACTTCGGCGGCGGGGTACACATGACCTTGTTGGGCGGCGGCCGCGGCCGCGACCGGCGCAAATGAGCATCACCGCGGGAATAGGCCTCGGTCCGCAGGACGCCGAGGACGAAGTCGTCTCGACGATCAACACCACGCCCCTGGTGGACGTGATGCTGGTGCTGCTGATCATTTTCCTGATCACGATTCCCGTGGTGATCCAATCCACCCCGGTGGAATTGCCGAAGGAAATAAACCAGCCGACCCAGACCAAGCCCGAGAACATCAACATTGTCGTCAACAAGGACGGCGATGTCTTGTGGAACAACGAACTGGTCGACGAAAAGAAACTGCTGGCCAGACTCAAGGAGACTGCGGTGAAGCAGCCCCAGCCGGAAGTGCATGTTCGCGGAGACCGGAACGCACGCTACGAATTTGTCGGAAAGGTGGTGTTCGCCTGCCAGCGCGCCGGCATACTCAAGATCGGGTTCATCACCGAACCGCCGGTGCGCGGCGCCGGCGCGGCGGGATAAGGAGAATTTCATGTCAATGACTGTCGGCAATGTCGGCGCGTCGGGCGATCCCGACGTGATGGTGGACATCAACACGACGCCGCTGATCGACGTGATGCTGGTGCTGCTGATCATGTTGATTATCACGATTCCGATTCAGACCCATGCCGTAAAGCTGAACATGCCGGTGGGCAACCCGCCACCGCCGACCGTGCCGCCCGAAGTGGTGACCATCGAACTGGATTTCGACGGTACCGTGCTCTGGAACGGTCTGGTGCTTCCGGACCGGCCCACGTTGGAGACGCGGCTGCGGGTCGCCGCCACCACCCCGGTGCAACCGGAAGTTCATTTGCGCCCGAACAAGCTGGTCAAGTACGAGCACGTGATCGCGGTGATGGCCTCGGCCCAGCGGCTCGGCCTGACCAAGATCGGGATCATCGGCCACGAGCAGTTCATCAACTGACATTACGTTGCCGACTGGGGAGACAATGGGTTTGGATCCGGCGGTATCGACGGCAACGCGCGGGCGTCATCGCCTGGTCGGCGCGTTGCTCGCAGCCATATCCATTGGCGCCGGCGGCATCGGATTCACGACCTTGGTGCCGCTCGGGTCGGCGCTCGCGCAGGAGCAAAAGCCCGCCGGCAATACGGTGCGCCCGGAGATCGGCAAGCCGATCCAGGCCGCGCTCGACCTGCTCAAGCACAAACGGAGCAAAGAAGCGCTGGCCAAAGTTCAGGAAGCCGGCGCGGTGGCGAACAAGACGGCCTACGAAGCGTATCTGGTCGAGCGCGTGCGCGGCCAGGCCGAAGCAGCGGCGGGTCATGCATCCACGGCCGCCCGCGCCTTTGAGGCGACCGCCGCTTCATCCGCCGTCAGCGGCGGCGAGCGGCTTCAGTTTCTCGCGGCCGCCGCGGGACAGTACTACATGGCCAAAGACTATGGCAAGGTAGCCGAACTCGGTGCCCGCTATTTCAAGGATGGCGGCGCGGACAAGTCGATCCGCACGCTGTACGTTCAAGCGCTGTACCTGGGCAACAACTTCGCAGCTGCCGCGAAGGAACTGCTGAACCAGATCCAGGCCGAGGAGCAGGCGGGCAAGACGCCGGCCGAGGACCAACTCCAATTGCTTGCCAACGTGCATGCCAAGCGGCGCGACGACGCCGGCTATGCCAACGTCCTTGAGAAGCTGGTCGCGTATTACCCCAAGAAGGATTATTGGGCGGCGGCGGTTCAGACGGTCGGCGCACGTGCGGGCTTTTCCGAGCGCCTGGCGCTTGATTTTGCGCGGCTCAAGCTCGCCACCGGAACCATGCGCACGACCACCGAATACCTCGAGGCCGCCCAGCTGTCGCTTCAGGCCGGGCTGCCTGCGGAAGCGAAAAAAATCATTGACGAGGGTTACGCCGCCGGGTTGCTCGGCAGCGGAGCCGAAGCCGAGCGCCACCGGCGCCTCAAGGACATGGCGGCGAGGAATCTGGCGGAGGACAATCGCACGCTCGGGCAGGATGACGCGCAGGCCGCTACGGACAAGGATGGAAACGCGCTGCTCAATGCGGGGCTGAACTACGTGCTGCACGGCAAGGGAGACAAAGGTCTGGAAATGATGGAGCAGGGCCTGCGCAAGGGCGGCCTGAAGCGTCCCGACGACGCCCGGCTGCTTCTGGGCTATGCCTATCATGTCGCCGGCCGCAACCCCAAGGCGATCCAGATATTCAAGAACGTGCATGGCGGCAACGGCGCGGCCTCGCTCGCACGCCTGTGGGTGATCCATCTCCAACGGGGATCCTGAGTCTCTGTTTTGGCGCGAACGGATCGCCGGGAAGGAATGATTGTGCCCCTGAGCGCCAAGGCAATGACGGATGCGGAACGCGAAGGTGCTTTCGGCCTTCTGCGTGCATTCCTTGCCACAGACGAGCACTACCGGGATAGCGCCAGCGCATACGGCGATCGTGGCCCGGAGGCGCTGCAGCACGCACTGCAGTTGTTCCTCGAACGTCCGGAGTTGGGTTTCGTTTGGCTGGTCCTCGACGGCGCATCGGTCGTCGGCTGCTGCGTGGTCTGCTACGCCATTTCGACCTCGGCGGGCGCGATGGTCGCCAAGCTCGACGATGTGTGCGTGCTGCCCGGCCGGGAAGGACAGGGCATCGGCACCGCCCTGATCGACGGTCTCAAGTCCGAACTCCGCAGCCGTGGCGTGCGGCGGATAGATACGTCGTGTCACCTCGAGAATGGGCGCGCGCGTGAGTTCTACGTTCGGCTCGGATTCAATCCGCTCAATGAAGAACGGCTCGCGCTCGTTCTCTGATGCGCCCCGGCGGGCTCTCAATTCAATGAAAATCCCGCGACCTCGATGCCACCCGCTAAGCGGCGGTTGACGGCGCGCGTGCGCATCAGGGACCACCTGTTTGTACGCGCGCTTTTGTGCGACGTGCCGACGCCTGGTCCTGAAACAGCGCCCGGTATGCAGCTTGGCGCGATTCGGCGCTGCGTCCAAGGGCACAGTAGAACGCGTGAGGCGTAAGGAGTGGGTCGTTCTGACCCAGCGCATTCGCGCGGAAACTCGACCACCGATAGTGGCCCGGCCGCGCGACCACACGGGCGCGAACCGGATTGAGTTCGATGTAGCGCATGCACGAAACCAGGTAGCGCCCGACGTGGACCGGGAGCGCCTGGTAGCGATCTTCCCACAGCGCGCCGTCACGATGGTGGGTCGTGTCGAAGTAGCGCGCGTAATGTTCACACGAGGAGCGCATCAGGCTGGCGACGCCGCCCACGCGTGAGGATGTTACGAGCAGGTGCACATGGTTGCCCATCAGCACGTAGGCGTGCACGGAGCAGCTAAAGCGGGCGGCGTACCGGCCGAGCCAGCCGAGATACGCTACGCAATCCTCTTCATGGAAGAAGCACGCGGCCTGAAGATGGCCACGCTGGATCACATGCAGCGGGTGGCCGGGGATCTCGGGACAAAGAGGGCGCAGCATCCGGATAGGCTCGCGGGTTCACTGATGAAACAACGGCCCGGGCGGCTGGCGAGTTGACACCGCGATGCTTGCGAACCCACGGGAATCGGCCTGAAAGGCAATAGCAGCAAGGGTTTCGGGGCAATTCGCACGGCTGCCTCGGCAAGCGGCTAAAATGCCGCACATGATCGGCCCGCGTAATCAACCCGCTTCATCGCTCAACGAGGGCCAGGCCCGCTACATCCTGATCGACCCTGCATTGCGCGACGCCGGCTGGAATCTCGAAGACCGGACGCAGGTTGGTTTCGAGATTCCCGTCGATGGCTATGACGCCGAGCCCTGGAACGGGGTTACCGACTACTGTCTGTATGCACCGGGCGGCGAAGTCATGGCCGTGGTCGAGGCGAAGCGCTGTTCGCGCAACCCGCGCGAGGCCGACGAGCAACTGCGCCACTACGTCACCGAAATCGCAAAACGCCAGTCGTATGCCCCGTTCGGATTCATGACCAACGGTCTGCAAACGTGGTTCTGGGAAGTCGGCCTGGCGAATCCGCGCGTGGTCGCCGGTTTCTTCTCGCCGCAGGATTTGCAGCGCCTGCTGTTCCTGCGGCAGAACGCCCGGCCGCTGCCAAGCATGGCCATCAACACCCGCATCGTGGACCGGCCCTACCAGCATGAAGCCATACGCCGCGTT
>MERK01000004.1:576-6529 GCA_001770575.1 Betaproteobacteria bacterium RIFCSPLOWO2_12_FULL_64_23 | reverse complement strand
GGCGATACCGTGAAGCAGGGGCAACTCGTCGCCGAAATCGACCCTACCCAGTACGCGGCCCAAGTGGGCCAGGATAAGGCCCTGATTACCGATCTCGAAGCCCAACTTGCAGGATGGCAAGCGAAGCTCGCGCTCGCCCGCTGGACCTATGAGCGCAACAGCCGCCTCGCTCCCCAGGGCGGCGCGACCGGGCAAGCGCTCGAGCAAAGTAAGTCGGACCTCAAGGTAGCCGAGACGACCGTGGCCTCGCTCGGGGCCCAGATCGACAAGGCACGCAACGCACTCAAAGTCGATCAGGCGAATCTGGGTTACACGCAGATCCGGGCGCCCATCGCCGGCTTGGTGATCTCTCCAACCAGCGCTGTCTACGGCAATGCCTGGAGCAAAGTAGATATCGCTCATCAAGGCCAGACCCTCAACGCCAACCAGAACGCCCCCCTGCTAATGCGCATCGCGAACCTGGACCGCATGGTGGTCCGCGCCCAGGTGTCGGAAGCGGACGTCGCCAGGCTGAAGATCGGAATGCCGGTCAATTTCACCACGCTCGGTCGGCCTGACCGGCATATGGAAGCCCGGCTCGATGCCATTGAGTCAACACCCGAACTGGTCAATGGCGCGATCTTCTACGATGCAGCCTTTGAGGTAGCGAACCCCGACCACAGCCTGCTGCCGCAGATGACCGCGCAGGTGTTTTTTGTGTTGGCGGAGGCCAAGATGCCCCTTGCGGCGCTCGCCTCCATCCAGCGGCAGAGCGGCGCTCGCATTCCGGGCTGTCCCTCCGCCCCACCTTCTGAAGACAGCGACTGCGTGCGGGTGCTCGTCGACGGACAGCCAGTGGCCCGGCCGGTGACGGTGGGAGTCAAGAACGAGGGCAATGCGCAGATTCTCGGCGGCATCGAGGCCGGCGACCAAGTCATCGTCGGCCTCGCGGGTGCGCCGGCCGGCAACGGTTCGGGAAAAGGCAACGCGGGTGGCAAGGGCGGCGGCAATGGTGGCCGTTGAGGATGTGAGTGCGGCGCCGCTGATCGAGTTGCGCGACATCGTCAAACGCTACGCGCGGGGCGACCTCGTCGTGGAAGTGCTGCGCGGGGTTTCGCTCATGATTCAGGAAGGCGAGTTCGTCGCCATCATGGGCGCTTCGGGCTCGGGCAAGACGACGCTCATGAACATCATCGGCTGCATGGACCGGCCGAGCGGCGGGCGCTACCGGCTGATGGGCCGCGACGTGGCGGAGCTCGACGGCGACGCGCTGGCCGCGCTGCGCCGCAACACCTTCGGCTTCATTTTTCAGCGCTACAACCTGCTCGGCAATGCGAGCGCCCTGGAAAACGTCGAGGTACCGGCTCTCTATGCTGGCCTGCCTGCCGGGCCGCGGCGCGAGCGCGCGGGTGCACTGCTTGCCCGGCTGGGGTTGGGCGAACGACTGGATAATTTGCCCGGCCGGCTTTCGGGCGGGCAGCAACAGCGGGTGTCCATCGCACGTGCACTGATGAATGGCGGACGCGTCATTCTCGCCGATGAGCCCACCGGTGCGCTGGACAGTGAGAGCGGCAAGGAGGTGATGGCCCTGCTGCGCGAGTTGCACCGGGACGGCCACACCATCGTGCTCATCACTCACGATATGAACGTCGCCGGCCAGGCCGATCGGTTGGTGCGCATCAGTGACGGCCGCATCGTCGAGGATACGACACGGGGCGAGCGCGCCGCCCGCAGAACCGAAGGCGGTGCATCGCCGCTTGATCGACATGGCGAAAGCGCCCAGACAGTCTTGATGCTCGACATCATGGCATCGGTGCGCACGGCCCTGCGCGCGCTCAAGGCGAGCCCGGTGCGAACCTTTCTGACCTTGCTCGGCGTAATGATCGGCGTGGGTTCGGTCGTGGCCATGTTGGCGTTCGGCAACGGCGCCCGCCAGCAGGTGTTGGACCAGATCCAGGCGATGGGCGCCAATCTGCTGGTGGTCAAGCCAGGCGCGCCGGGGGTGCGCGGTGCGGGGGGAGCGACGACACTCGTGCCCGCCGACGCCGAGGCCATCGCCCGGCTGCCGAACGTGGGCTACGTGGTGCCGCAGGCGGCCAATCCCGTGACGGTGCGCTACGGCAACGTGACCTACACCACCACCCTGTACGCGACCACACCCGATTTTGTTGCGGCCAACAACTGGCCGGTGGCACGGGGCACGTTCATCAGCCAGACGAATCTGCAAGGCTTCGCGCCGGTGGCGGTGCTGGGCCAGACCACGGCGAAGGCGCTGTTCGGCGCCGCCGATCCGGTCGGGCGCTATGTCCTGATCAACAACACGCCGTTGCGCGTCATCGGCCTGTTGACGGGGAAAGGCGCCGACCAACTGGGCAACGACCGCGACGATGGGGTGTTTGTGCCGATCACCACCGGGCAGGCGCGTGTGACCGGGCAGAGTTACCTCAAGTTTGTCACCGTCGAAGTTACCGACACACAGCAGATGGATGCCACCCAGGCGGCCATCAACACACTGCTGCGCAAACGCCATCGCACCCTGGATTTCCAGGTGAAGAGCATGACCGCGCTGCTGCAGCAGCAGGCCCAGACCCAGCAGACGCTGACGTTGCTGCTGGGCGCGGTCGCCCTCATCTCGCTGCTGGTCGGCGGCATCGGCGTCATGAACATCATGCTGGTGAGCGTCACCGAACGCACGCGTGAGATCGGGGTGCGCATGGCGGTAGGTGCGCGCGCCTTTCATATCCTGCTCCAATTCGTCACCGAGGCATTGGTTGTGTGCACCGTCGGTGGCCTCATCGGTGTGGCTGGGGGCCTGCTTGTGGCAGCGGTGGCGGCACTCAGCGGCGCCGCGGTGCTAGTCACCCTCCCCCCGCTGTTGCTCGCCTTCGCCAGCGCGCTCGTTACCGGACTGGTGTTCGGTTATCTGCCCGCCAAACGCGCCGCCGGCCTCGATCCGGTCGTGGCTCTCAGCACGGAGTGACCATGATCGACATTCCAATAATCAAGAGATTGAGCGTCGTGGTCGTTTCCTTGCTCATCGGCGCATGCGCGGTCGGGCCGGCAAATGAGCGCCCGGCGGCCCAGGTGCCGAGCGACTGGGCGGCGGGCAAGGCCGATGCCCGCTGGCCCGCGCCCGATTGGTGGACCGCGTTCCGGGATCCGATTCTCGACCGGTTGGTAGCCGAGACCCTGGCCAACAACCACGATCTCAAGGCCGCTGTGGAACGGGTGGCCGAAGCGCGGGCGCTAGCCCAGGTCGCCGGCGCATCGCTTTACCCGAGCCTGTCGACCAACGTCCAAGCCGGACGGCAGAAAAATTCCAGCAGCAATCCGAACGGGAAGTCGGTCACGCCCACTAACTATTACCAGGCTGGACTTACCGCGAGCTACGAGATCGACTTGTTCGGCCTGAATCGCGACCAGGCCGAGGCGGCGGCCGCGAACCTGAAGGGCAGCGAGTTCGACCGCAGGACCGTTGAGCTCGGCGTGGCGGCGGCGACAGCGAGCACCTATTTCGCGCTCGGCGCGCTCGACGCGCGACTTGCGGTCGCGCAGGAAGGGCTGGCCAACGCCCGCAACACGTTGCAGGTCATACGCGCCCAGCAGGAAGCCGGCATGGCGACGCCGCTTCAGGTTGCGCAACAGCAAGTCGAAATCGCAACGCTCCAAGCGGTGGTCCCAGCGCTCAAAACCCAGCGACAACAGGCTGTCAACGCGCTCGCCGTGCTGATCGGGCGCCTGCCCGAAGGCTTCGATGTCAATCCGATGGCGATTGCGCAGCTCCGTCCACCCGAAACACCGGCCGGTCTGCCATCCATGCTGCTCGAGCGCCGTCCCGATATTCAGAGTGCCGAGGCGGCTCTGGCGAGCGCCAACGCTGACGTGCGCGCCGCGACGGCCGCGCAGTTTCCGCGCATCGACCTCACTGCCCAGGGCGGCTATGCCAGCCTTGCCCTGCATCAGCTCTTCGAGCCCGGCGGCACGTTCTACATTTTGGCGGCGGGCCTGACCGCCCCTCTGTTCGACGGCGGAAGACTGCGGGGCGAGCTCGCTTTCACCGAGGCGCGTTACCGCGAGCTCGTGCAGAACTACCAGCAAAAGATCCTCGCGGCCTTCAGCGACGTGGAAAACTCCCTGACGGCCCAGCGCAACACCGCGGATACACTGGCTGCGCAACGCGACGCCGTCGCGCATGCCACGGAAGCGTACCGCATCGCCAGGCTGCAGTACGACAACGGCATGACGCTCTATCTTGCGGTGCTCACGGCCGAGGTCAGCCTGCTTCGCGCACGCGATGCCGAGGTTCAGGCGCAATTTGCCCGCCTTGCTGCCACCGTGTCTATCTACCAAGCACTGGGCGGCGGTTGGCGGATGCCGGCGTCAGCAACGACCGCTCTGGAACCTTGAAACGGGGAATAGAGAACCGCAATCAATCAACAAACTGAGAGATGACACCGGTCCCAAAACTGGTGTACGGCACCGCTTCGCGCAGGCATAGCGTTGTGACGTCGCCCTTGACGCTCTGTCGGACGTGCGAAAAAGGGAGCGTGGGATTCTTCGGCGAGATGTTCGAAGGCCGGTCAAATGCAAAGAGATATTCATGGGAGAGAAAATGAAGCAAAGAACATTCTTATCGTTGTTGACGCTGCCGCTGGTCGCCGTTGGGTTTGATCAACTGTCTGCGTTCGCGCAGCGTGCGCCCCATACGCAGGGCTCGACCGACCGCACGATCCGAATCGGCACCTGCCTCGTCGAGCTTGTGTCCGATACCATCGTGTCCACAACCACCTACAACGGTGGTTTCCCTTGGTCAAGTCCGTTCAGTAAGAAGATGAAGAGCGTGACAACGAAGTATCTTCTCGCCGTATCTACGGTTTTGACACTGAGCTTACCGTGGCTCAGTAATGCAGTGGCTGCCGACGTTGCCACGCCGAAGTCGCCGGGCATCGGTCCGACGATAAGAGTCTTCCGAGGCGACAAATGCGTGGCCGATACCGATTTCATGCGCCGCAATCACATGGATCTCATCGTTCATCAGAGTGAAGACACTGTTCGGCGTGGTATCCGAACGACGAAATATAGTCTGAAGAATTGCGTTAACTGCCACGCTGACCCCAAGACCAATAGCGTTCTCGGCAAGAATGGATTTTGCGAGACCTGCCACTCCTATACGGCAACCGAGATCGACTGCTTCAGCTGTCACTCGGCGTCTCCAGAAAAGGAAGGCCAGGTGCCTAAGAAATGCCCGAGTGCTTCATGTCGGCGAGCGTTGGGAGCGAGACTTCTGACTCACTAGGATATCTCCATAAAAGAAAATCGAAAGGCCGCCTATTTAAGCCATGAGCGGCCTCTTCGGGTCGGGAGTACGCATTCGCCAAAGTTGAAAGCGGCCATTCAGCGGAATTTATAGCCAATGGCCGGTGTGCGGGTTCATAGCTGACCTAGGTGGCGCATTACGCCAACGGCGGCTCTGGCCGGATCAACAGAAGTACGTGCCGATTTCACGACAGGCCGCTTACTGACCTACACCAGCCGCCCAGTAAAGCATTCCCCCACTACGCCAATGGCTGAACCTGACCGATCTTTTTTCTGACAGGAGCGACCCGAACTTTCACTTTTTGTCAGCTCAAAGTCTGAGCTTCTACTCTTGAAGGCTTTTTTGGTGATTTCCGCTAGGACGAAAACTGGTGGGTGCTTTTTGTCCAGCCATTTATAGCCCTTAACCAGTAAGCCGTTCCCCTTAAGCCCCCCGTATTCCTTTGTGTTCGCGTCTATTCAAGCGAATAAGCCCTTTCGGGTAAGTCCCTTGGCCCTTATTGGGCTTTCTTTTTTTGGGCAACCGATCATTTTATCCATTTCTGATTTTATTTTCAGCAATCAATCAAAAAAACATTCTTTTGATTTCCGCTGGAAGCGGGATGAGCGCATCCCTAGCATTCGCGCCATGGATTCCCTCTCCTCCCCTTGGGTTGTT
>MERK01000004.1:0-564 GCA_001770575.1 Betaproteobacteria bacterium RIFCSPLOWO2_12_FULL_64_23 | reverse complement strand
TTGCTGAAGGCGGTGGCCCAAGTTGAGTCGAATATGAGACCGCATGCGGTTAACAGCACTCACACAGCAAGTACGCAGTCTCAGGACATTGGGCTGATGCAGATCAATACCCGGTGGCTGCAGAGAAACCCAATCAAGTCACTCGGATACACCGAGGCACACCTCTACGATGCCTGTACCAGCGTCAAGCTGGGAGCCTGGGTGCTGGCGAACAACTTCACACGATATGGCGCTTCGTGGGAAGCGGTCGGCGCCTACAACGCGGCATGCACGCGACTAAAAGGCGATGCGTGCCGCCGCGCACGAAATGGCTATGCCTGGAAAGTCTACCGGGCAATGAGGAAATCCTCATGAAATGCATGTTCACATTGCTTGCCCTGGTCTGGGCAGGCTCGTCGATGGGTGCCGACTGGCAAGTGACACAGTCCGATTCCATTAGCGCTTATGTCATGTGTCATGAAGGCGATTGCCCTGTAAGGACGGCGAAGGTGCTTGACCTGCCTGTAGCCGTTCCCATGCCCGCGAGGGTATCGGATAGCGCTGCCAAGCCGGCCACCGTGCATT
>MERK01000003.1 GCA_001770575.1 Betaproteobacteria bacterium RIFCSPLOWO2_12_FULL_64_23 | reverse complement strand
TGCCCGCATCCGCAGGGCGGCAATTTCGAAGGAGGAACAAATGAAACTACTTAAACTGGGAAGCATCGCAGCGCTGTGCGCAGCGCCCCTCATCGCCACGGCACAAGGCATCGAACTCAAACTCGGGCACGTAGGCGAGCCGGGTTCGCTGATCGGCGCGGCGGCCGATGAGTTTGCCAAGCGCGCCAACGCCAAACTCGGCGGCAAGTACAAAGTGGTGACTTACGGGTCGAGCCAGCTTGGCGGCGACAAGGAAATGCTGCAAAAGCTCAAGCTGGGGACGATCGACATGGTGGAGCCCTCCACCGTGATGTCCTCGGTATCGGACATCTTCGGCGTGTTCGAGATGCCTTACCTGGTCAAGGACCGCAAGCACATGCAGCGCATCGAAAAAGATCTGTTCTGGTCGAAGTTCGAGCCCGAGGTGGAGAAAAAGGGCTACAAGGTTCTCGCGCTGTGGGAGAACGGCTATCGCCACATTACCAATAACAAGCACCCGATCAACACCCCGGCCGACCTGAACGGCATCAAGCTGCGCGTGCCGGAGGGCAAGTGGCGGGTGAAAATGTTCAAGACCTACGGCGCCAATCCCAGCCCGATGAAATTCTCCGAAGTGTTCACTGCGCTGCAGACCGGCGTCATGGACGGGCAGGAGAATCCTCACGCGCAAACCGCCAGCGCCAAGTTCTATGAGGTGCAGAAATACCTGTCGCTTACCGGCCATGTCTATACCCCAGCGTATCTGGTGGTCAGTACCACGGGTTGGGCCAAATTGCCGGCAGACGTGCGCAAGACCCTGGAGGATACCGCAAAGGAAACGCAGGCTTTCGTATACGAGAAGGCGGCGAAGGACGACGATGCACTGCTGGAGAAAATGAAGGCGGCGGGCATCAAGGTGAACAACGCGGACAAGGATGCCTTCATTGCCGCGTCCAAGCCGGTGTACGAAGAATTCGCCAAGGAAGTGCCGCTCGCCAAGGAAGTCATCGACCGCGCGATTGCGCTAGGTAAGTAGCGGCACTCGCGGTCGTTCGTATCCCCGGTCTCCGGGGATGCGGACGCTGTTCCAATGCATACCAGATCGGAGTCGGCGATATGAATCTTGATGCGATCCGCGGGAGCTACGAGCGCGCCCTGGAGTGGCTGGTCCTGATTCTCATGGCGGCGATGTCCGGGGAGGTCACGGTGGGCGTGGTGTTCCGGACGCTGGGCGAGTCCCTCGAGTGGTACGACGAGGTCGCCTCCATCCTGCTCGCCTGGCTTACTTTCTACGGTTCGGCGCTCGCTTCGGTGAAGCGCGCGCACATCGGTTGCCCGGAAGTGATGGCGCTGCTGCCGGCGAAGCCCAAACTTGTTCTGCGGGTGATCGCAGAAATGCTCACCATCGGCTTTTTCCTGCTGATGGGATGGATGGGATACCAGGTGCTGGGGGTGCTCGACACCGACTACCTGATCAGCCTGCCGTCGATCCCGGTGAGCTGGGTGCAGTCGGTGGTGCCGATCAGCGCGGTGCTGATCGTCGCAGCCGAACTCATCACCCTGCCCAAGGTGCTCACTAACGCAATGACTGCGCCGGCAATCACCGGAGGGGCCTCGCTCTAATGGAAATCCTGCTGCTGTTCGGCTGCGTCCTGGTGCTGGTGGTGATCGATGTGCCGATCGCCGTGTCGCTAGGCATCGTCGCACTCGCCGCCACGGTGTACACCCAAGGCACCGAGGGGCTGCTCAACTTCCCGATCGTGCTCTACAACGGTGCCACCGGCTTTCCGCTGATCGCGATCCCGCTGTTCATCCTCGCCGGCGCCATTATGAATTCCTCCGGCATCTCCAGGCGGCTGATCAACTTCGCCTCGGCGCTACTCGGGTTCATGCGCGGGGGCCTCGCCATGGTGGGCATAGGCGCGTCGATGTTCTTTGCGGAGCTCTCGGGCTCCGCGGTGGCGGGGATTTCGGCGCTGGGACCCATCATGATACCGGCGATGAAATCCAAGGGTTACCCCGCGCCGCTCGCGGCGGCGATAATGTCCTCGGCGGCGACGCTGGCAATCATCATCCCGCCCTCGATCCCGATGATCCTGTATGCGGTCATGGCCGGCACTTCGGTGGTGAAGATGTTCGTCGCGGGCATCATTCCCGGCATCCTCGGCGGCTTCGGTCTGATGGGCGCGGCCTACGGGTTTGCGCGCCGCTACAACCTGCCGATCGAGGAAAATTTCCAGTGGGCCCGCCTGCGCAGCGCGTTTCGCGAAGCCGCCTGGTCGTTCGCGCTGCCGATTATCATCCTCGGCGGCATCTTCGGCGGCTTGGTGACGGCCACTGAAGGCGCAGCGCTGGCGGTGGTGGCGGCGCTGTTCCTCGGACTGGTGATCTACCGCGAGCTCGACATGAAGCACCTCAAGAGCACCATGATCGACGGCGGCGTGCAGACGGCCGTCGTTATGCTGCTGGTGGCGACCTCGGCGTTGCTCGGCTCGTATCTGACCGAAATCCAGGCGCCGCAGAATCTTGCCAAGGCCGTCTCGGATATCACCACCAACCAATATTTCGTGCTGGCGCTGCTGAACGTGGTGTTCCTGCTGCTGGGCATGTTCCTGCACTCGGCCGCCGCGATCATCCTGGTGGTGCCGGTGGTGATGCCGCTGGTGCACGCGGCCGGCATCGACCCGGTGCATTTCGGGCTGGTGGTCACGCTCAACCTTGCCATCGGCCAGCAGACCCCGCCGGTGGCGAGCGTGCTGATGGTGGCCTGCTCCATCGCCAAGGCGAGCGTGTGGGATGTCAGCAAGGTCAACATTTATTTCATCGGCGTGCTGTTCGCGCTGCTGATGCTGGTCACTTACGTCCCGATCACCGGCCTGGGGCTGGTGCAACTGTTCTACGAGTAGAGCCCATGAATGACACTATCCTGCTACAACGCGACGCCGCGATCGCGACGGTGGCGCTGAACAACCCGGAAAAACTCAATGCGCTGAGCTTCACCATGTGGATGCGGCTGGGGGAGGTCATGCGCGAGCTCGAAGCGGACGAAAGCCTGCGCTGCATCGTGCTGCGCGGCGCCGGCGACAAGGCGTTCGCCGCCGGCGCCGACATAGCCGAATTCGAGCAAAGGCGCGCCAACGCGAGAGTGGCGAAGGACTACGGCGACAAGATCGAGGGCACCATGCGCGCGGTGGCCGAATGCCGCCATCCGACGGTCGCGATGATCCACGGCGTGTGCGTCGGCGGCGGACTCGAAATCGCCTCGCAATGCGACCTGCGCATCTGCGGCGCCTCCAGCCGCTTCGGCATTCCCATCAACAAGCTTGGCCTGGTGGTCGGTTACGGCGAAATGGCCGCATTGATCGACTTGGTCGGCCGCGCCACCGCGCTGGAGATCCTGCTCGAGGGGCGCGTGTTCGGCGCAGCGGAAGCGAAGGAAAAAGGCCTGGTCAATCGCGTCGTCGCCGATGGCGAGGTCGAGGCGGAAGCGCTGGCCGCGGCCGCGCGCATTGCCGCCGGCGCGCCGCTGGTGGCGCGCTGGCACAAGAAATTCGCGCGCCGCCTGGCCGATCCGCGTCCGCTCACCACGGAAGAGCGCGACGAGGGCTATGCCTGCTTCGACAGCGAAGATTACCGCATCGGTTTCAAGGCGTTTCTGGCGAAGCAGAAACCGCAGTTCAAAGGTAGATAGACGCGGGACGCGGCATGAGAATGTTGCAGCGCAATGCCGATAGGTTTGTATCCGCGCCCGTGGCGGCCTAAAATGTCGGCGGCTATTGAGCTCGCAGTGATAACCATACCCCGGCCAACCGGGGAAACACGAAACCCATAATTTTTCGACAAACCTGGAGGAAACATCAATGTTTAAACTAAAACACCTAGGCATCATGGCAGCGCTGGTCGCGGCAGTGGTAAGCGGTTCCGCGCTCGCCGCTAACGTCACCCTGCGCGCCGCGCACCAGTTCCCCGGCGGCAAGGGCGATGCACGTGACGAAATGGTGCAAATCATCGCGCGCGAGGCCAAAGCAGCCAACGTCGATCTGGAGATTCAGGTCTATCCCGGCGCTTCGCTGTTCAAGCCGAACGAGCAATGGAACGCGCTGGTTAACGGCCAGCTGGACATTTCCTCGTTTCCGCTGGACTACGCCAGCGGCAAAGTGCGCGCATTCGGCGCGACGCTGATGCCCGGCCTGGTGCGCAGCCACGAGCGCGCCGCGCGCCTGAACGAGTCGAAATTCATGAAAGACATCAAAGCCAAGATCGAGAAAGCCGGCGTGATCGTGCTCGCCGACGCCTGGCTCGCCGGCGCCGTTGCCTCGAAAAAGGCCTGCATCCGCACGCCGGCCGACATTAAAGGCCTGAAAATCCGCTCCGCCGGCCCGACCTTCGCCGCCATGTGGCAGCAGGCGGGCGCTTCCATCGTGTCGATCCCGAGCAACGAAGTCTATAACGCGCTGCAGACCGGGGTCGCCGAAGCGACCGATACCAGCACCGGCAGTTTCGTCTCGTTCCGCATTTACGAGCAGGTGAAATGCATCACCGCGCCGGGCGAGAATGCCTTGTGGTTCATGTACGAGCCGGTGCTGATGTCGAAGAAGGCGTTCGACAAGCTCAACAAGAACCAGCAGGCGGCCCTGATCGCGGCCGGGAAGAAGTCGCAGGACTATTTTGCCAAGGAAGCCAAGGGGCTGGACGACAAGATGGTCAAGACATTCAAGGACAACAACGTCGAAGTAGTCACGCTGACGCCGGCCGAGTACGACGCCTGGATCAAGGTCGCCAGGGAAAGCTCCTACGCCGGCTTCGCCAAGGAAGTGCCCGATGGCAAGCAACTGATCGACGACGCACTGAGCGTGAAGTAATCCTGCGCTCGGGCGGCGGGCGGAAGAGCCGCCCGCCGCTTCGTTTTCGTTGACACTCGCGGCCCGCGCGCCGCGAGCACTGGACCGTCCATGGACCTGTTTGTCCGCAGCGTCAAGTTCCTCTCCCGGCTGTTCGGCTACTTCGCCGCCGCGCTGATCGCGATCAGCGTTATCGTCGTCTGCCATATGGTGTTTGTGCGCTATGCGCTCAACCAGAACACCATCTGGCAAACCGATTTCGTCACCTACAGCCTGGTTGCGGCGACCTTCATCGGCAGCCCTTTCGTGCTGATGTCGCGCGGCCACGTGAACGTCGATATCCTGCCGATTTATTCGGGGCCGCGGCTGCGCTGGTGGCTGGCGCTGCTCGCTGCCGGGGTGACGCTGTTCTTCTGCGTCGTGATGGCCGCGCTCTCGTTTCATCTTTGGCGCGAGTCCTGGGTCAACAACTGGGCGTCCGACACCATGTGGCGCGTACGCCTGTGGATTCCCTATTCGGCCCTGCCCCTGGGCATCGGCCTGCTGACCCTGCAATGCCTCGCCGACCTCGTCGGCCTCATCAGCGGCCGCGAACCGCCGTTCGGCATCACCAAGGCGCATCGCGCGTGAGCCCCGGCACCCAGGGAGCCCTGGTTCTGCTGATTACGCTGGTGACCCTGCTCTCGGGCGCGCCGGTGGCGTTCAGCCTGGGGACAATTGCGATCGTGTTTATCGCCGTGTTCCAGGGCTTCGATGCGCTGCAGGTGGTGGCCGAGACCTTCTATGCGGGGCTCAACGATTTCACCCTGGTATCGATTCCGATGTTCGTGATGATGGGAGCCGCGATCGGCACTTCGCCGGCGGGCAAGGATCTCTACGAAGCGCTCGACCGCTGGCTGTACCGGCTGCCCGGCGGACTGGTGATCTCCAACCTCGGCGCCTGCGCGTTGTTTGCCGCGCTCACCGGCTCCTCGCCCGCGACGTGCGCGGCGATCGGCAAGATGGGCATCCCCGAGATGCGCAAGCGCGGCTATCCGGACGACATTGCCACCGGCTCGATCTGCGCCGGCGGCACGCTCGGCATCCTGATTCCACCCTCGATCACCTTGATACTCTACGGCATCGCCACCGAGACCTCGATCGGGCGCCTGTTCCTCGCCGGCGTGTTGCCGGGCCTGCTGCTCACCGGGCTGTTCGTGCTGTGGACGTTGTTCCTCATGTGGAAGCGGGGATTTCGCGCGCACGCGGCGGAGTTCCGCTACACCTGGAAGCAGAAATTCCAGTCCATACCCAAGGTGGCGCCTTTCCTCGCGATTGTCGTGGGCGTCATGTACGTGCTCTACGGCGGCATCGCAACGCCGTCGGAGGCGGCCGGCGTGGGCGCGGCGCTGTGCGTGGTAATGGCGCTGGTGATCTACCGCATGTGGAACCCGAAGCAATGGTGGGCGATCCTGCGCGACACCACCAGGGAATCGGTGATGATCCTGATGATCATCGCCGCCTCCGTGGTGTTCGGCTACATGCTCACCTCTTTGTACCTGACACAGACGCTCGCGACCGCGATCGCGGAGCTCGAGGTCAATCGCTGGGTGCTGATGGCGCTGATCAACCTGTTCCTGCTGGTTGCGGGCTGCTTCATTCCCCCGGCGGCGATCATCCTGATGACCAGCCCGATCCTGCTGCCCATCATCACGGCGGCCGGCTTCGATCCGGTGTGGTTCGGCGTGATCGTGACCATTAACATGGAAATCGGCCTGATCAGCCCGCCGGTCGGCCTTAATATTTACGTCATTAACGCGATCGCGCCGGACGTGAGGCTGATGACCATCATGCGCGGCGCCTACCCCTACGTGTTGTGCATGATCCTGGCGATCGTGATCCTGTCCGTTTTCCCCGAGATCGCCACCTGGCTGCCCAACCAAATGATGGGCGGCGTGCGCTGAGCCCGCGGCTGCACCGCGCTTCTCCAGCCTGAATCGCATAACGCCGCAGCCATATTTCGAGAAAGCCTGATCCAATGCCCGGTCCGCTGTCGCACATCCGCGTACTCGATCTTTCCCGCGTGCTCGCCGGCCCCTGGGCCGGCCAGAACCTGGCCGACCTCGGCGCCGAAGTGATCAAGGTCGAGCGTCCCAAATTCGGCGACGACTCGCG
>MERK01000002.1 GCA_001770575.1 Betaproteobacteria bacterium RIFCSPLOWO2_12_FULL_64_23 | reverse complement strand
CCTTGGCGAAGTTCGGGTCGTTGACCAGGCCGTTGAACAGCGTGTTCACGGCGGGCAGCGAGACGAACCTGTACTTGCTCAGAACCTTGACGAAGGCCGGGATGTTGCGCGGGTCGGCCACCAGCACGTTGGTGCCTCCCCTGCCGACAAAGCCCAGGCACGAACCCAGCGCGAAGATGTGATACAGCGGAATGGCGGTAATGCTGATCAGCTCCTTGCTCTGGTCGAGGAAAGGCTCGCTCCAGACCTGCCCTTGTTTCACGTTGGCTAGGATGTTGAGGTGCGTCAGCATCGCGGCTTTGGACTTTCCTGTGGTGCCGCCGGTGTACTGCAGGAAGGCCAGATCCTGCGGCATGATCGCGACTGGCTCAAAGCGTGCGGCGGCGCCGCGCGACAGCATGTCCAGATAGCGTACGCTGCCGGGCAGGCTGTAGGCGGGCACGGCTTTCCGGATTTTGCGCACGAGGAAGTTGCCCAGCATGCGCTTCGGCCACGGCATCATGTCTGCCAGGCCGGTCACCACCACGTGCTTGAGCGGGGTGCCGGCGATCACTTTCGCCAGCGTGTGAGCAAACAGTTCCACCACGATCATCGCTTCAGCCCCCGAGTCCTTGAGCTGGGGCTCGAGCTCGCGCGGGGTGTACATCGGGTTCACGTTCACCACCACATAGCCGGCACGCAGCAGCCCGAACACGCACACCGGGTACTGCAGCAGGTTGGGCATCATCAGGGCAACGCGCGCCCCCTGGGGCAGCGACAGCACCGACTGGAAGTAAGCCGCCACGTGGCGCGTCAGCCGCTCGAGTTCACGGTAGGTGATGGCCACGCCGGTGGAACCGCTGATGAACGCACGGCGGTCGGCATACCGGGCCGCTGCATCGTCGAAGTAGTCGGCGATGGAGCCCAGCGCGCTGATGTCGATCTCGGCGGGAACCCCGGCTGAATAGCTCTGGAGCCAGATCTTTTCCATGGTCTTCCATGTGTTTTCGATGAATTGCCAATAGTAAGCCCGGCGGGCACCTTGGCATCAACGGAAAGCGAAATGCTCCTTGTCGATCTGCATCACCGAGCGGGTCGGCGCCAGCGCGCTCTTTCCGTGGCCATCGGCACGCGGCAGCAGCCGCTCGAAGTAGAACTCCGCCGTCTGGATCTTGGTGCGGTAGAAATCGGCCGACTCCCTGCCTTTCCCGCTGGCGGACAGTTCCGCCGCCTTGGCAGCTTGCACGGCCCAGAAATAGGCCATCATCACATAGCCCGAATACATCAGGTAATCGACGCTGGCAGAGCCCACCAGCTCCCGGTCCCTCGGGGCGCGCAGCATGATCCGCGTAGTGATGACATTCCATTGAATCGCGCGTCTGGCCAGCGACCGCGCCATTTTGCCGATGCGGCCAGCCGCGAAAAGATGCTGCCTGGAAAAGCGCAACACCGTCGCCGTAAAGTCGCGCACGCACTTGCCCCTGGTGCCCAGCAACACTTTGCGCCCCAGCAGGTCCAGCGCCTGGATTCCGGTGGTGCCCTCGTACAGCGTGGAAATGCGCGCATCGCGCGCGATCTGCTCCATGCCCTGCTCGTGAATGTAGCCATGGCCGCCGAACACCTGCATGCCCAGGTTGGCCGCTTCGACGCCCATTTCGGTCAGAAAGCCTTTGAGAATCGGGGTGTAAAAACCGAGCTTGTCATCGAACTCTTTGTACTTGGCCTGATTTCCCTCGGTCGCCGCATTGAACAGCTTGTCGGCCAGCTGCGCCGCACTGTAGATCATGGCGCGGCCGCCTTCGGCGATCGCTTTCTGGGTCAGCAGCATGCGACGAACATCGGCATGCCAGATCAGCGCGTCGGCGGCGTAGTCGGGATCTTTCTTGCCGGACAAGGCACGCATCGAGCGCCGCTCCCTGGCATAGGGAAGCGCGCCCTGAAACGACGCTTCGGCATGCGCGATACCTTGGATGGCGGTGCCGATGCGCGCCGAATTCATGAACGTGAACATGGCCTCGAGCCCCTTGTTCGGCTCCGCGATCATGGTGCCCACGGCTTCATCGAAGTTCAACACTGCAGTGGCGTTGGCGCGGATTCCCATCTTGTGTTCGATCGAGCCGCAAGTAACGGGATTGCGTTCGCCGCGCGTAGCGTCAGGCTTGACCAGATATTTGGGCACAATGAACAGCGACAGGCCGCGCGTGCCCGCCGGCGCGCCGGGCAGCCGGGCAAGAACGATGTGGATGATGTTGTCGGCCAGGTCGTGCTCGCCCGCCGATATGAAAATCTTTGTTCCGCTGAGCTTGTACGTGCCATCGGGTTGCGGCACGGCCCTGGTTTTGACCTGGGCCAGGTCGGTGCCGCATTGCGCTTCGGTCAGGCACATGGCGCCTGACCAAACGCCCGCCACCAGCGGCGGCAGGTACTGCCTTTTCTGCGCATCGGTGCCGTAGCGCAGGATCGTATTGATGCAGCCCAGGCTCAGCCCCGCATACATGTTGAACGACCAGTTCGCGCCGCCCATCATTTCGGATTTGAACACGCTGATCGACAGCGGCAAGCCCTGGCCGCCGTACTCCGCCGGGAACGACAGTCCCTGCCAGCCGCCCGCCGCATATTGCGCGTAAGCCTCCTTGAAGCCGGCGGGCGTGGTCACCGCGCCGTCCTTGAAATGGCAGCCTTCTAGGTCGCCCGACAGGTTCAGCGGGGCGAGAATTTCCTCGCACAGCGTCGCGGCGCCTTCGAGAATGGCGTCGACCACCTCGGGGGTTGCATCGCCGCCATTGGCGAGTCCGGCATAGTGTCCGGGGTAGTCGAAGACTTCGTTCAACAAGAAGCGCATGTCGCGCAATGGAGCTTTGTATGGGGCCATGTGCTTACCTTTCGAGGATGGCGACAACGCCCTGGCCGCCTGCGGCACAGATGGAGATCAGGCCGCGGCCGGATCCTTTCCGCGCCAGCATTTTCGCCAGGGTTGCGATGATGCGTCCGCCAGTGGCCGCAAACGGATGACCGGCGGCGAGCGAACTGCCGTTGACGTTGAGTTTGTTCGGGTCGATTGCGCCCAGCGGCTGATCCAGGCCCAGATGTTCCCTGCAGTACGCCGGGTCCTCCCATGCTTTCAGCGTGCACAGCACCTGCGCGGCAAAGGCTTCGTGGATCTCGTAGAAATCAAAGTCCTGCAGCGTCAGGCCGGCGCGCGACAGCATGCGCGGCACGGCGTAGGCGGGCGCCATCAGCAGGCCCTCTTTCTTGTCGAAAAAATCGACCGCCGCCACTTCGCTGAACGCCAGCCAGGCCAGCACCGGCAGCTTGCGCGCGCGCGCCCACTCCTCGCTGCCGAGCAGTACGGCAGAGGCGCCGTCGGTCAGCGGCGTGGAATTGCCCGCCGTCAGCGTGCCCTGCTCCGGGGCAACTCTCCGGTCGAATGCCGGCTTGAGCGAGCGCAGCTTTTCGATGGTCAGGTCGGCGCGCAGGTTGTTGTCGCGGGTCACGCCGTTGAACGGCGTCATCAGATCGTTAAAGAACTCCTCCTTGTAGGCTTTTGCCAGATTCAGGTGGCTCTTGAGTGCGAACTCGTCCTGTTCTTCGCGGCCGATACCCCATTCGCGCGCCATCAACTCGGCATGCTCGCCCATCGAGTAGCCCGTGCGCGGCTCGGCATTTCTGGGCAGGGAAGGCTTGATCAGCATGCCCGGACGCAGCCTGGACAGGATGCTTACGCGCTGGATCGCGGTCTTGGCGCGCGAGGCATCGAGCAGGATCGCGCGCATTTTTTCGTTGAGGCCGATGGGCGCGTCCGAGGTGGTATCGACCCCGCCGGCAATGCCGCACTCGATCTGGCCCAGCGCGATTTTGTTGGCCACGACCATGGCGGCTTCGAGCCCGGTGCCGCAGGCCTGCTGCAAATCGAACGCCGGCGTTTCGTGCGCCAGGGTGGTGGACAACACCGACTCGCGCACCAGATTGAAGTCGCGCGCATGCTTCATCACGGCGCCGGCGGCAACATCGCCGAGGCGCTCGCCGTGCAGGCCGAAGCGGTCGATCAGGCCTTGCAGCGCGGCGGTGAGCATCTGCTGGTTGGACGCGTGGGCGTAGGCTGTGTTGGAACGCGTAAACGGAATGCGGTTGCCGCCGATGATGGCGACTCGGCGTATCGTGTTCATTTCAGAGTTTCCCCCGGCTTATTGGTAACCGATGCGGCCGCGCAAGTGAGGCTTGTTGCCTTTGGCGTTGCGCACTTCAAAGGACGCGCCCTGTCCATCGCGGGTCATCCACAAGGAGGCGCGCGCGGGCAGATACAGCGGCGTCTTGAATTCCACCGCGACCTGGGCCCGGGCCACCGCAACGTTCGGCATCACCGCCGCCAGCGCCCGCGCCTTGGTCCACATGCCATGCGCGATCGCCCGCCGAAAGCCGAACAGCCCGGCCGAGATCGCCGAAAGATGGATCGGATTGAGATCGCCCGAGACGCGGCCATAGCGGCGCCCGATGTTTCCCGGCACGGAAAAATCGGCCTGATGCGACAGCGGCATCTCCGTGTTCTGTGCGCTGACAAACGCCGGCCCGGCAGGGTTCTTGACGCGGGGACGCAGCAGGGTCTCGGTCGCCTCCCAAACGATGTCGCCCTCGCGCGCAATCTTGAGTTCGAGCGTAAACACCTGCCCCCGTTCGTGCGCGATCAATTCGCCGGTAGACACTTCCACACGCAGCGCCTCGCCGGGACTCAGTTGCTTGTGCTGCTTTATGCTGTTTGCCAAATGCACCGTTCCCAGGGCAGGCCAGGGACAGTCGGCGGAACCGAAAAACGCCATGAGCAGCGGAAATGTCAGTATCTGCGGGTAGGTGACGGGGACGCCGTGCGCTTCGCCGAAGCCGCAGATTCTCGCGTAGTTCGCAATATGCCCGGGGTCGAGCACAACATGCGGGCGCACATAGGTCACCCTAGGCAGGGCCGCAATGGGTCCCGGACGCTTGCGACTGGAGAGCAGCACCCCGAGGTACAGGGCAGCGAGGCTGGGCGGCTTGTTGATCTCGACCGTTCTCACGAGCGCTCAGGCACCGATCATGCTTTGACCGCACACGCGCACGACGTTGCCGGTCAGGCCGCTCGATGCGGGGTTGGCAAACCAGGCGATGGCTTCGGCCACATCCTGCGGCAGACCGCCCTGGCTCATCGAGTTCATGCGGCGGCCGGCTTCACGCAGTGCGAACGGGATGGCCGCGGTCATCTGCGTCTCGATAAAGCCGGGCGCCACGGCGTTGATGGTGATGCCGCGTCCGGCAAAGACCGGTGCCGTGCTTTGCACCATGCCCACCACGCCGGCCTTGGACAGCGCGTAGTTCGTCTGCCCCCTGTTGCCCGCAATGCCGGAGATGGACGACACGCAAACGATGCGGCCGCCGGTCATGAGCGCGCCGGACTCCACCAAGGCGTCATTGATGCGCTCCTGTGCGGACAGGTTGACGTTGACCACCGTTTGCCACGCGTGCTCCTCCATGTTGGCGATGGTTTTGTCGCGCGTGATGCCGGCGTTGTGCACCACCACATCCCAGCCACCCTGCGCCTTGGCCGCGTCGACCAGCCGTTGCGGTGCATCGGCGGCGCCGATATCCAGTGCGATGGCCGTGCCGCCCAGTTTAGCCGCAATTTCATCCAGGCCGGGCTGTGCCTGCGGCAGGTCGAGACAAATCACTTCTGCGCCTTCGCGCGCCATGACTTCGGCAATCGACGCACCGATCCCGCGCGATGCGCCGGTCACCAGCACCTTCTTGCCGGCGAGCGGCTGGTCCCAGTCGGCAGGCTCGGACTGCGGGCCCGCAGGTAGACCCACGGGCAGGCCGATGCGGACGACTTGCGCCGACACATAGGCGGAGCGTGGCGACAGCAGGAAGCGCAGCGTCGATTCGATCTGATTTTCGGCGCCTTCGGCCACGTAGAGCAGTTGCACATTGATCGCCCGCCTGAGCTCTTTCGCCAGCGAGCGGGTCAGACCTTCCAGCGCTCGCTGGAGCGTCGCCTTGCGCGGGCTTTTGCACGACTCGGGCGGGCGTCCGATGACCACGACGCGACCGCAGGGCAACACCGACCGGACGCTATCGTGGAAAAACCGGTACAGTGCCTCAGACTGCGTGCTGTCGTCCATGCCGGTGGCGTCAAACACCAGGGCTTTGACTTTTTCACCCGGCTGGCCGTCGACGCCCCAGCGACCGGTCATCAGGCCCGCCTTGTTGGCCACCGGCATCCACTGCGGCAGGCGCGCATGGGCCAATGTTTGCGCGCCCATGGATTTAAACGCGGCGGCGAGCATCTCCAGCAATTGTGGTTCACCGCCGCCGCCAAGCAGAACCGGGCCTTTGATCACGGCTTCGCCCGCCGTGCAGCGCTCCAGCACCAGGGGTTTGGGCAGGCCCAGCGCATTGGTGAGCCAGGCGCCCAATGCAGAGTTGGCAAAATCAAGGTATGAGTCATTCATGGTCAGAGTCCAATCCGCCGGCACCGCGCGCTTCACGCGGAACGAGGCTGGTCTGTTTGAGGGTTTGCAAGCGGGCAGGGTTGATGATGCAAGGCGCGTACGGGGTGACTTGAACGACGGGGGTACACAGGTCGAGGATACTTTGGCTTGGGCGCTCAAGCAACCGGGCGTTGAGCACGCGGCCGCGGCCCGAGGATGACCTGTAGCCGGAACTGTCGTAAAATCAGCATGGCGCCGGACGTGGCCCCGTGGCAGAACGCAAACCGCCCGAACCAGAGTATGGCTTGCAGTGCAGTCCGATCGCCGCTGAATCCGAGCGCTCACATAGGTCCCGAAAGTGATTGAAGTCAATGTTAACGGCGCCGTCCGGCGCTTCGAGCCCGACACCGACATCGCCGCCCTGCTCGAGCGCCTGCAACTCGCGGGCAAGCGCGTCGCGGTGGAGCGCAACGGCGAGATCGTGCCGCGCAGCCGTTTCGCGCAGACGGCGCTGGCCAACGGCGACCGGCTGGAGATCGTGGTCGCGGTCGGGGGCGGTTGAACATGGCCCGGATTCATCATTTCAGCGCCGACCCGGTCAATTTCCCCGTCTGCTGCGACGCGCGCGTGAGCGTCGCTGGCACTGCATAGGCATTTATGGACTCCCTCATCATCGCGGGCAAGGCTTATGCCTCGCGCCTGCTCATCGGCACCGGCAAGTACAAGGACTTCGACGAGACCCGCCGCGCCGTGGAAGCGAGCGGCGCCGAGATCGTCACCGTGGCCATCCGCCGCACCAACATCGGCCAGAACGCGGGCGAGCCGTCGCTGCTCGATGCGCTGCCGCCGTCGAAATACACGTATCTGCCCAATACCGCCGGCTGCTATACGGCGGATGACGCGGTGCGCACGCTGCGCCTCGCGCGCGAGCTCCTCGACGGTCACGAGCTGGTGAAGCTGGAAGTACTGGGCGACCCGAAGACCCTGTTTCCGAACATGATGGAAACGCTCAAGGCTGCCGCAACCCTGGTGCAGGACGGCTTCAAGGTGATGGTGTACTGCAGTGACGACCCGATCCTGGCCAAACAGCTGGAAGAAACCGGCTGCGTCGCGGTGATGCCGCTCGCTTCGCTCATCGGCTCGGGCATGGGCATACTCAATCCCTGGAATCTGCAACTGATCCTGGAAAACGCCAGGGTGCCGGTGATCGTCGACGCCGGCGTGGGCACTGCTTCGGATGCCGCGATTGCGATGGAGCTGGGTTGCGACGGCGTGCTCATGAACACCGCGGTGGCGGCGGCGAAAAATCCGGTGCTGATGGCGCAGGCGATGAAAAAAGCGGTCGAGGCCGGGCGCGAGGCCTATCTGGCCGGGCGCATGCCGAAGAAGCTGTACGCCGCCGCGCCCAGCTCGCCCGCGACCGGCATTATCGGCAAGGCCGCCTGAAGCCGGCCGGGCGAGGCCACGGCCCCGGCACCGATCCGGCGCCCCACCCGATGCCCCAATCGTCCCATCCGCCGATACGCAGCTTCGTGCTGCGCCAGGGCCGCGTGTCCAACGCGCAGCGGCGCGCCGTCGCAACCCTGTTGTCCGTCTACGGCATTGCCTACGCGCCGGGCGTGCTGGACTTCGAGCAGCTATTCGGCCGGCGCGCGCCGACGATACTCGAAATCGGCTTCGGCATGGGCGAGACCACCGCGCGCATCGCACAGGCGCACCCCGAGAACAATTACCTCGGCATCGAAGTGCACACGCCGGGCGTGGGCAGCCTGCTCAAGCGCATCGCCGAAGACGGGCTCGCGAATCTGCGTCTGGTCCAGCACGATGCGGTCGAAGTGCTGGAGCACATGATCGCACCGGCAGCGCTCGCCGGCGCGCATGTTTTCTTCCCCGACCCCTGGCCGAAAAAACGCCACCACAAGCGCCGGCTGATCCAGCCCGGTTTCGTCGCCTTGCTCGCCTCGCGCCTCGCACCGGGCGCCTACCTGCACGCCGCCACCGACTGGCAGGAGTATGCCGAGCAGATACTCGCCGTGTTCGCCGCCGAGCCCGCGCTTGCCAATACCGCGCCGGGATTCGCGCCGCGCCCGGACTACCGGCCGCAGACCAAGTTCGAGAGCCGCGGTCTGAAGCTCGGCCACGGCGTGTGGGACATCATTTTTCGGAAGACTTAGAAATCATGGGCAGCCGCATCGTCGTGAAGCTCTGTTCCTCGGTGAGCTTTTCGTGAAAACGCAGAAGAAACGCGGATAGAGTGAATCGCTTCGGCGTTTCAGGCAATGCAGATCCATATTCCTGACCCGGCATACACCAGTTCCGAGCGGGCTCGTGCAAGTTTCCGGCTCGCGATAAAGATCGCGCTGGGCTTTGTCGCGCTGCTCTGGCTCGCTCAGTTGTTGAATTGGGAGCTGGACCTGGGGCTGGAGCGCTTCGGCGTCCGCCCGCGCGAGTTAGGCGGGCTTCCCGGCATTCTGATCGCGCCTTTGTTGCACAGTGGATTCTCGCATCTCACTGCGAACTCCCTGCCCTTGCTGGTGCTGGGCACGGGAATGTTGTATCTCTATCCGAACTCGACGCTCACAGTGATTCCGGCGGTCTATATAGGGCCCGGGGCCGCGGTGTGGCTATTCGCCCGCGAATCGGTTCATGTCGGCGCCAGCGGACTCGTCTACGGCTTGGTCAGCTATATCTTCGTGGCGGGCCTAATCCGGCGCGACAGGCGCGCGGTCGCGGCGTCTTTATTGGTGTATTTCCTGTATGGCACACTGGCGTGGGGGGTGTTTCCGGGCAATCCCGGGGTTTCCTGGGAAACCCATCTGGCCGCCGCCCTTATCGGCGTGATACTGGCAGTCGTTTTGCGGGATCTCGATATACCACCGAGCAAGCGTTACGACTGGGAAGACGAAAACGAGTAGCCCGCGCATCGTTGATGCGTTGCGCAACGCAAAATCAACGATCTCGACCATCTCGATCCCCCTTCCTCGGTCCCGCTTGACGGGAGAGGGGAGCCGAAGAGGTGACGCAATGCGGATACTCGAAATTACAAGCCAAGCTTCGCCGCGAGGTCGATGAAGTCGCGCGCATTGACGTCGAAGTCCTTCTCCGGCTTCAGGTCTTTTTTCACCGGATCGCCGAACTCCAGCGGCCGCTGCACGAATGCGGCGCGCAAACCCGCCGCTTGCGCCGCGCGCAGATCGCCCTTGTGCGCCGCCACCATCATCACCTCGTGCGGCTCGAAACCGAGCATGGCCGCCGCGCCCAAATAAGCCTCCGGATCGGGCTTGTAATGATGGAACAGTTCGGCCGAAAGCACGCAATCCCAGGGCAGGCGTGCACGCTTCGCCATGTTGGTGAGCAGGCTGACGTTGCCGTTCGACAGCGTGGCAATGAGGTAGCGCTTCTTCAGACGTTTCAGTCCGCGCAGCGCATCGGGCCAGGGCGCAAGGCGGTGCCAGGCGCGGTTGAGCTGGTCTTTCTCCGCCTCGCTCAGCATATCGAGGCCGGATGCATCGAGGATGCGCTCGAGGATGCGCCGGTGCAGGCCATCGATATTGGTCCAGGCGAGGCGGCCCGAGCGCACCTCCTGCATCGCCGGCTGGTAACCGGCGCGCCAGGCATCGGCAAACGCGGCCCAGTCCGCGCGTATGCCCAGCTCTTTTCCAAGCTTGCGCCCTTCGCGGCTGATGCTGCCGCGCCAGTCGACCACGGTGCCGAACACGTCGAAGGTCAGCGCTTTGACCTGTTGTAGTGCCGGTGTCAGTCGCTTGGCCATATCGTCTCCTTACAACGGGCAGGTCCTTTGACCGGGATCTTGGCGCCTCACGATCCCAACCCGGGCATCTCGCTATAGAGCACGACGCGGTTGCGACCCGAGCTCTTGGCGGCGTAGAGCGCCCGGTCGGCGTAGTTCACAAGCTCCAGCGGCGTGCCGGCGCAGTCCGGATAGCATGAAACCCCGATACTGATCGTCAGTTTGATCTCGCGGCCCTGCGGCAAACAGAAGGCCATCGCAGCGACAGCGTGACGCAAGCGCTCGGCGAGCTCCTTCGCCCGATGACCGTCTATCTCCGTCAGGATCACCACGAACTCCTCTCCGCCGTAACGCGCGGCCACATCGTTCGTACGCAACTGGCGTCGCAGGGTATCCGCAAGTGTCTTCAGGACCGCGTCACCGGCGGCGTGACCGTGAGTGTCATTGACCTGCTTGAAATGGTCGATGTCCACAAACAGGACGGACAAGGCCCTTTTATAGCGCGCCGCACGTGCATGCTCTACGCCCAGGCGCAACTCGAACTCGCGCCGGTTATACAGACCCGTGAGCGAATCGACAATTGCCTGCTCCATGGTCACTTTATGCAGGCGCGCATTGTCGATCGCCTGGGCGGCAAGCAGGGCGAAGGTCTGAAGCAGCTCGATTTCGCTGGATTCGAATATGTCGCGGTCGGAGCGGTAGACGTAGATTACCCCGAGGCGCCGGGCCTGGCTCTCCAGCGGCAGGCAGACGAAACCGAGTATGCCTTCGTCGCGCGTCAGCCGGCTCAGCTTGTGCCCGGTCTCTGGCCGGTCGTTGCTCACGATATACGCCCCAGCCAGAGCGTCATTTGAAGAGCTCATGGTAAAGACCTCGTCGGCCAGTCCGCCGGGGCGAAAAGACATGTTCTGGATGAAACGCTCCGACAGGCCTTGCGTCACCCAATTGGTGAAAAGATTGGTATTGTGATCGAAAAACGCGATGCTGCAGGCCTTGGAGCGGGTCATGGCGCGCGCACTGTGCATGATCTGATCCAGCGTTTCCACGACGTCGAGGGAGGTGGTGATGGCGCCCGCCACCTTGTTCAGCGCCGCCAATTGGTCGGCTTTTTCCTGAATCGCGTTGCGCTCGCATCGAACGTAGGTCTCGAATGCAAGTCCCATGTCGAGCAAAACGATCTTGAAAACGGCTGATATCGTTTCCAGGAACGCCGCCGGATCGCTGCCGAGAGATTTCCGCAGGCTGGTCAGGATCAGGATCAGGTATTTGCAATAGGCCCCCAGATACCACTGGGGCTCGAGCTTCGCGCGCCAGTGCGCCGCGCCCACCCTGATTCGGTCGGCGAAATAATCCGTGTCGTAGCGCCCGGCCGTGAGGTTATCGAAGTATTTCGCCTGCGCTGCCTTGAGTCGCACCACCACCTCTACGTCTTTGAGAAACCGCGCGGTCTCGTCGAAAGCGAACAAGTGCCGATAGAAAGCGTCCAGAAACGCTCCCTTTTCGCCGTTTGCGTCGATCCAGTTGTGCAGCGCGACGAGGCGCTCGACGTCCCGCTGCGTGAGGTCCAGGTAGCGCTTGCGGCGCGCCACTTCGGCCTCATCCATTTTCACCGACGCAGCCAGCGCATCAATTGTTTTCCCGCTTCGCTCCGTCGGATCTTCTTTCGGGGCGTCGCGCCTCGAACCGATTCTCATTGGGCCGCTCCCTGTGCATTCGGCTGTTCATGTTGAACCATGCGCGAACTGGAACTCTACTCCCGCTTTCGTGTCCGCTGTGGCCTATTCGTCCTCGAGTGCTTTGGGGCCGATTTCTGGCGCTTTCCACAGGGCCAAGCGCAATTGGCCAGGGACCCGGAGGGCGCGGGGGCTTTCCGCAGCATGATCCCCGTGGATTGTCATGAATTCTCACGCCGCATAGGGCATCGCCTCCAGGAAAGGCGGCAGCGGCGAATCCAGCGTGGAACAAATCGCGCGCAGCAGCTCGGCGTCGGTGAGTGACAGTGTCCCGTCGGCGAGCGCGCATTGCACCAATGCCTTCACCAGCCGCGGCTTTTGCATGAGGGCGAGTTGATTGAGGCGGGCGAGCGCCGCTTTGACGGCGTCAAGGCTGACGGCGCTTGCAGCCAGCAGCATGAGCGGGAAACCGAGTTCCTTCAAGCCGTGGTCGAAAGAGGCGGCGGCCTCGCCATTGGTCGCATGCGCGATCAGGGACAGAATCAGCTGCGCGTCTGCGGCGAGCGGCTCCAGTGTGCGGTAGCGCGCCGCTACGGCGCGTCCTGCGCGCTCGCCCAGCGCCGCTTCCAGCATGGCTGCCACGACGAATTCCTCCAGCGTGACGCGCTGGTCGGCCGCGATCAACCGCTGCAGCACGACCAGGAATGCCGCGCGTTGGGCCGGTGCCAGGCTTTTTAGCGTCGGCGCGGCGAGCGCGATCAGCGGCAGGCGCGCGACCTTGCCCAATGCCTGCACCTCGAGCGCAATCGTCGCCACCAGCTCGGCGTTTTCGCCGCCGGCGCGCAGCAGGTCGGACTGAACCTGCCTTGCCGGCCCGCCCGGGGCGAACACCAGGCCGAACATTGCCTGTTTCGCTCCTTCGATCGTGCGCGTGAGCTCGCGCGCATGCTGCGGCAGTGAGTCGAGCAGGGAAGCGGCGTAATCGACGTGACGGACGGAAACATTGCCCATCGCCGCGATCACCGCGTTGGCTTCGGTCTTCAGCAACGCCTGCGCGCCGGTCGCTGCGCTGCGGCCGAATGCATTGCCCCCCGCGAATCCGCTCACGCCGGCGTGTGCGGCCGGCGACAGCGCCGCAGAGGCCGGGCGCGCGACGATGTCGCTGATCGCCACGGGGCGGCCGTAGATGCGCGCCAACCTTTCCCGCACGGGAGGATGCGTGGCCATCAGGCTCCCAAAGCCGGAAGCGATCGCCTCGCCGAAGAACATGTGGCTCGCCGCCTCCGCGCGCGGATGCCCGACGCGGGATCCGGCCATGCCGATCTTTGCGAGCGCCCGGCCGATGCCGTCGGGGTTGCGGGTGAACTGCACCGAGGACGCATCGGCCAGGAATTCGCGCTGGCGCGACACGCTCGCCTGGATCAGCCGCCCGAAGAAAACACCGATGTAGCCGATCGCGATCAAGCCGACACCGAGCAGAACCAAGGAGGAACCTTTGCTGTTGCGCCGCGAGGAGGACCGGGCGAGCATGCGCCCGAGCGTGGTCAGCAGGAGTATCCCGCCGAGCACGCCCATCAGGCGCAGGTTGAGGCGCATGTCGCCATTTAGAACGTGGCTGAACTCATGCCCGATCACCCCCTGCAATTCCTCGCGGTTGAGGCTGTCCAGCGTGCCGCGGGTGACCACCACCGCCGCCTGATCGGGCGAATAGCCCGCCGCGAAGGCATTGATCGCTGGTTCAGCATCCATCACGAAAACCTGCGGCACGGCCGTGCCCGAGGCGATGGCCATTTCCCCGACCACGTTCAGCAACCTGCGCTCCGCCGGTTCGCTGCTCGCCTGCGACAGCGGCCGCGCCCCCATCATGAGCGCCAGGGCCGTACCGCCGCCAGCCAGGCGCATGATCTGAACCAGGCTGCCGCCGGCGATGAGCGCCAGGGTGGCGAGTGTCACGATCGCGTAAAAGGACGCGGGTGCCTTGATGCGCACGCCGCCGGTCTCCAGGTCAGAAGAAATGCCGATGAAGGCCAGTGCGGACACGATATTTACGGCGACGACAATTGCCACCACCGCCAGAACGAACAGCAGGACCAGGCGCGTGGTATGCCGCCGCGCTGCGTCCTGCTGTTCGAAAAAATTCATCGCGGTCCGGCCGCTCCTCGCGCCGCCGCCGGCTTAGCTGAAGGACACCTTCGGCGCCTTGCGCTCCTCCGCCGATTCGGTCGCCTGCAGCAACTCCGCGGCCTTGAACTGGAACATGCCGGCGAGGATATTGTCGGGGAAGGACTCGATGCGGGTGTTGTAGCTCATCACCGCGTCATTGAACGCCTGGCGCGCGAACGCGATTTTGTTCTCGGTGCTGGTGAGTTCCTCCGACATTTGCATCATGTTCTGATTGGCCTTCAGATCCGGATAGGCCTCCGACAGGGCGAACAGGCGCCCCAGCGCGCCGGAGAGCCCGGCCTCGGCCGCGCCGAGTCCCTGGATCGCCGCGCCGTCCGCCGGGTTGGCCGCAGCGCGCTGGTTGGCGCCGACGGCGGTGTTGCGTGCCGCGATCACCGCTTCCAGCGTCTGGCGCTCGTGCGCCATGTAACGCTTGGCGATCTCCACCAGGTTGGGGATCAGATCGTAGCGGCGCTTCAGCTGCACGTCGATTTGCGCGAACGCGTTCTTGAAGCGGTTTCTGAGCGCCACCAGACCGTTGTAGATCGAGACGGCCCAGATGAAGGGCGCAGCGAGAATCGCGAAAAAAATGATCAGTCCGGTCCAATCCATGTCGTTCTCCCTTTCTCTCTTTAGGCTGTTCCACCCGGCGGCAGGAACAGTTGCAGCAAATCGTTCAGAAAGCGCTGTCCGTGTTTTGTCGGTGCAACGCGCATATGGTCGCGCGTTATCAGACCACGCCGCACCGCTTCCCGCAAGGGCTGCTCCACGGCGGCGACGGCGAGGCCGGTGCGCTCGGCGAACAGCGCCGGCTCGAAGCCCTCGGCCAGGCGCAGGGCGTTCATCATGAATTCGAAGCCCCGGTCCTTGGGCAAAAGCGCATGCTCTTCCTGCACCGGCGCGCCGGCCGCCGTCTTCTGCAGGTAGTCGCGCGGCTGCTTGTAGCGCATCTGGCGCAGGATGCGATCGGGAAAGGAAAGTTTGGAATGCGCACCGGCGCCTATGCCCAGATAGTCGCCAAAACGCCAGTAATTCAGGTTGTGCCGGCACTCCCGCCCCGGCTGGGCGAAGGCCGAAGTCTCGTAATTCACATAACCGCCGCCGGCGAGCCGCGCTTCGATCATGTCCTGCATGTCGGCGGCGAGCTCGCTGTCGGGCAGCGGCGGCGGCTGGCTGTAGAACAGGGTATTCGGTTCAAGCGTGAGGTGATACGCCGATAAGTGCGTCGTGCCGTAGCCCGCCGCGGTGTCGATATCCTGTTCGGCTTCCTGCAGCGTCTGCTGCGGCAGCGCGTACATCAGGTCGAGGTTGATATTGTCGAAATGCGCCTGCGCCATGCCGATCGCGCGGCGCGCCTCTTCGCCGTCGTGGATGCGGCCCAGCGCCCGCAGGTGTGCGGGGTTGAAGCTCTGGATGCCGATCGACAGGCGGTTGACCCCGCAGGCGCGGTAGTCGCGGAACTTGGCCGATTCGAACGTGCCCGGATTGGCTTCCAGCGTGATTTCCGCATCGGCGGCGAGATTGAGGCGCGCACGGAACGCCGCCAGCAATTCCCCGATCGCCCGCGCGGAGAACAGGCTGGGCGTGCCGCCGCCGAAAAATATCGAGTACACGCGCCGCCCCCAGATTTGCGGCAGGGCGAGTTCCAGGTCGGCGATCAGCGCCTGCACGTAGTCCTGTTCCGGCGCCTCGCCGCGCGCCTGGTGCGAATTGAAGTCGCAATAGGGGCACTTTCTCACGCACCAGGGAATGTGCACATAGAGCGACAGCGGCGGCAGCGCCTTCAGGCTCGTGCTGCCCGGCTGCAAAACGAGGGCGGCGCTTTCGGCAGGCATTGGTGCAGCGGGCAAGCGCCGTTCGCCTCAGGGAAAGCCGCGCAGCTTTTCGACCAGCTGGCGCAGCGCCCGGCCGCGGTGCGACAGCCGGTTCTTGTGCTCGGAATCGAGCTCGGCCGCGGTCTTGCCGAGTGCGGGCAGAAAGAAATGCGGATCGTAGCCGAAGCCGTTGCGGCCGCGCGCTTCGTCCTTGATTTCGCCCCACCAGTAGCCTTCGCCGATCAGCGGCTGCGGATCGGCCGCGTGACGCACCAGCACCATGGCGCAATAATAGTAGGCGCGGCGGTCGGAGGAACCGGCCAGCGCGGCTACCAGCTTGTCGTTGTTGCGCGCGTCGCGCTCCTCGCGGCCGCTCGAGTTGCCCGCATAGCGCGCCGAATGCACGCCGGGCTCGCCGCCTAGCGCGACGGCGCACACGCCGGAATCGTCCGCCAGCGCCGGCAGGCCCGCGAACTGCGCCACATGGCGCGCTTTCGCCAGCGCATTCTCGATGAAGGTGAGGTGCGGTTCTTCGGCGTCCACGATGCCCAATTCGACCTGGTTAAGGACCTCGCAACCCAGCGGACTGAGTATGGCCTGAATTTCGCGCAGCTTGCCGGCGTTGCCGCTGGCGATGACGAGCTTTTTCATGAACGCATTCTACCCCGGCCGCGTCGCCTCGCCGCGGCTGCGTCTGGTCCTGCCAAAGATCAGGCGGCGAAGAATTCCTTGAACGCGGCTATCGTCCGGTCCACCTGCGCCGGCGAAACATCCAGATGGAGCACGATGCGCATGTGCGGCGTAACTCGCGCGAGTATGCCCCTGCGTCTTAGCCCGGCGTCCAGCAAGGAGCACAGCTCGGCCGGCAGGTCCGCATAAAGGATATTGGTGTCCGGCATGGTCACCTTGATTTGCGCGATGTCCGCCAGTCCGCGCGCGAGGCGCGCGGCGTTTTCATGGTCCTCTGACAGCCGCGCAATGTTGTGCTCCAGCGCGTACAGGCCCGCCGCGGCGAGTATGCCGGCCTGGCGCATGCCGCCGCCCAGCATCTTGCGCCAGCGCCGCGCCTGCTGGATGAACGCCTGGCTGCCGCACAGCACCGAGCCGACCGGCGCGCCCAGGCCCTTGGACAGGCAGACGGACACGCTGTCGAAGCCGCGCACGGCTTCGCGCGGGCTGATGCCGAGCTTCACCGCGGCATTGCAGATGCGCGCGCCGTCCAGGTGCGTGGCGAGGCCGTGCCGGTGCGCAAGTTCGGTCGCCGCGTCGATGTAGGCGGGCGCAAGGACGCGCCCGCCGAGCGTGTTCTCCAGCGCAAGCAGGCGGCTGCGCGCGAAGTGGAAGTCGTCCGGCTTGATCGCGCGCACGATGTCCGCCAGCGCCAGGCTGCCGTCGGGCTGGTGCGCGATGGGCTGAGGCTGGATGCTGCCGAGTACGGCGCCGCCGCCCGCTTCGTACTTGTAGGTATGCGCTTCCTGGCCGACGATGTATTCGTCGCCGCGCTGGCAGTGGGTGAGCAGCGCGATCAGGTTGCTCTGGGTGCCCGAGGGCGCGAACAGCGCCGCTTCCCGGCCGAACAGTTCGGCCGCGCGCGCCTGCAGGCGATTGACCGTCGGGTCGTCGCCATAGACGTCGTCGCCCACCTCGGCCGCGGCCATGGCGGCGCGCATGCCCCGGCCCGGACGGGTGACGGTGTCGCTCCTCAGGTCGATCGGCCTGTCTGTTCCTCCGGTCATCTTGTTTCAACCCCTTGCCAGGCACTCCACCGCCTTCCGTACCCCGTCGCGGCCGAAGGGGATGCCCTGCACCAGCATCG
>MERK01000001.1 GCA_001770575.1 Betaproteobacteria bacterium RIFCSPLOWO2_12_FULL_64_23 | reverse complement strand
CGTTGCCGACATTCCGGGCCTGATCGAGGGCGCGGCCGAAGGCGCCGGGCTGGGTCACCAGTTCCTGCGCCACCTGGCGCGCACGCGGCTGCTGCTGCACCTGGTCGATATTGCACCGTTCGATGACAGCGTCGATCCGGTCAAGGATGCGCGCGCTGTCGTCAACGAGCTGAAGAAATACGATCAGGCGCTATACGACAAACCACGCTGGCTGGTGCTCAACAAGACCGACATGCTGCAGCCGGACGAGCGCGACCGGGCGCTGCAGCGCTTCCTCAAGGCGTATCGCTGGAAAAGCAAGTGGTTCGCCATCTCGGCGCTCACCGGGGAGGGCTGCCGCGAGCTATGCTTCGCCATCATGGACCATCTCACCGAAAAGCAGGCGGCCTGACATGGCCGCGCTGCTCCAATCGGCGCGCCGCCTGGTAGTCAAGGTCGGCAGCTCGCTCGTCACCAACCAAGGCCAGGGCCTGGACCGGGCGGCGATCGCGCGCTGGGCGGCCCAGATCGCGCAACTGCGGGCCGGCGACAAACAAGTGGTGCTGGTGTCCAGCGGCGCCATCGCCGAGGGCATGCAGCGGCTCGGATGGACGCGGCGCCCACAGGCGATGCACGAACTGCAGGCGGCGGCCGCGGTGGGCCAGATGGGCCTGGTGCAGGTGTACGAGACCTCTTTCCGCGAGCACGGCCTGCACACCGCCCAGGTGCTGTTGACGCATGCCGATCTGGCCGACCGCCAGCGCTATCTCAATGCGCGCTCGACCCTGCGCACCCTGCTCGCGCTGGGCGTGATACCGATCATCAACGAGAACGACACCGTGGTCACCGACGAGATCAAGTTCGGCGACAACGACACGCTGGGGGCGCTGGTAACCAACCTGATCGAGGCCGATTGCCTGATCATCCTCACCGACCAGGCCGGTTTGTATACGCGCGATCCGCGCGAGCACCCATCGGCCGAGCTGGTGCGCGTAGCCAAGGCCGGCGCGGCGGAGCTGGAGCAGATGTGCGGCAAGGCCGGCAGCCACGTCGCCAAAGGCGGCATGCTGACCAAGGTCCTGGCCGCCAAACGCGCCGCCCGCTCGGGCGCACATACGGTGATTGCCTCGGGCCACGAGCCGGACGTGCTGCTGCGGCTTGCCGCGGGCGAAGCGATCGGCACGCAGCTCGTTGCCGAAACCATGCCGATCGCCGCGCGCAAGCAGTGGCTGGCCGACCATTTGCAGGTCAACGGCAGGTTGATGCTGGATGCCGGCGCGATGCGCGCGCTCACCAAGGAGGGCAAGAGCCTGCTGCCGATAGGCGTGAAAAGCATTGACGGCGCGTTCGAGCGCGGCGCGGTGGTCGCCTGCATCTCGCCGGAGGGCAGGGAACTCGCGCGTGGTCTGGTGAACTACGGTGCCAACGAAGCCCGCCGCATCCTGGGCAAGCCGAGCAGCGAGATTCTGTCCGTTCTCGGCTATGTGGACGAGCCCGAACTGATCCATAGGGACAATCTGGTCCTGCTTTAGCGCGACCAGATTGCGGCGGAGGCTAACATTCGCGCAGCGAATGTTAAGCCGCGCAGCGGCGGCCGTAGCCACAATCCGCTTATGCTTTAGCGCGACCAGATTGTGGCGCGGCCAAACGCCGGACCACCTCAATTGCCGGTGAGAGTCGAGCGCGGGTTACCGCCGCTTTTGAGCGCCCGCAGCCCCTCTTCGGCGGTCGCGATGCCAACCGACCCCGGACAGAAGAAATCGCTGTAGAGCACCGCCCGCTGCGCGTTGCGCGAATCAGCCCGGATGATCTCCCAGCGAGAACTGCGCACCTCGGACCAGGTATGGTCGGACCGGCCGAACGCGTAGACGCGGAACTCGCGCCCGCTGCAGCGCATGCCCTCGAAACTGACGTTAAGCCCGCCATCCCGGCTTTTCGCGATCACGCTGTAGCGCACCACGCCGTCGGCGCCGACGCTGACCGACTTCGCATCGACAAAAAAGTCGAACGGCGTAGTTGCGCTCACCTGAAACGGCAGGTAATTCTCCGGCTTCGGGTATTGCGGGAGCGGCACTTGAATCTCGCCGCGGCGGTCCCGGTCGGCGTAATTCCCGCCGAAACCGGGCGTCTGCGCCGCGGCTGCGAGCGGCAGGATCAGCGCCAGCGCGGGCCACGCGCGCACGCTTTCAGTCCAGGTCTTGCGCGAGGGAGGCGCGCACGCCGGCGGCAACGGCGCCGGCCTCGGCCCGATAGTTCGGGTGGTCCACGCCCAGCGATAACGCCGCGCCGTGTTTCAGCGCCCCGGTCATCTCATGGTCGAGCTCGAAGCGCAGGAAGTGCACGGCGGAGGTCTTCTCCTCGTTCTCGCGCTCGAGGTCTTCATCGGCGATCGCATAGACGCGGGCGCAGCGTTCGGCTTGAACCCAGACCCGTTCCTCGATCCCCTTGAGCGTGGCGAGCGCGTGCCTGCGTTCCCCGGCATCGGCATATTCGATCATCATGGTCGCCTTGAAATTGCGCCCGTCCGGGATCAGGGGATTGTAGGCGTCGAGCTCGTCCTGTATGCCCTGCTCCTCGAACGTGCGCTCGATGCGCAGCATTTCCTGCACTTGATAGCGCACGGTCAGCTCGTCCTCGAACAGCAGCGTCACGTGCGCGCCCAGGTGAACCGTGCGATCGCGCTTGTGCGCCATGACCTTGGCGCGGAATTCGTTGCGCTGCCGGGCATACGCTTCCAGGCTGAGCAGACTGTCTCTGGCGATGGTGTGTGTGGTCTTGTGCGTTGTTGCGGTCATATTCCTATAGTCCGTAGGCAATGCGCATCAGGGTCAGCGGATGTTCCCTCTGCGCTCTGGTTTCGCCCATCCCCTGCTGGATGTGGCGCGCCGCGATGGCGCAGTCGGAGCTGATGTAATCCGGGTCGCCGTCGGCCATGGCCTTGAACACCGGGCGGCCGATTTTCATCGAGTTGGCGTAGTACTCCGACTTCACGCCCCAGGTGCCGTCATGCCCCGAGCAGCGCTCCACCGTGGTTACCGCGGTCTGCGGCACCAGCTGCAGCGCCTCGCGCGTCTTCTGGCCCATGTTCTGCACCCGCGAATGACAGGGAATATGGTACGAAACCTTCCCCAGCGGCTGCTTGAAATCCGTCTTCAGCACGCCGTCCTTGTAGCGCAGCACCAGGTATTCGAACGGATCGAACATCGCCTCGGACACCAGCTTGACCTCGGCGTCCTGCGGGAACAGCAGCGGCAGCTCCGACTTGAACATGAGCGTGCAGGAGGGCACCGCGGTGAGGATGGCGTAGCCCTCGCGCGCAAGCCGGGCCAGCGGCGGGATGTTGACGAGCTTGAGGCGCGCGACGCTTTCCAGATCGCCCAGTTCCAGCTTGGGCATGCCGCAGCACGCCTCCTGCTCCACGACCACATAGGGGATTTCGTTGTGGTCGAGCAGTTTGACCAGGTCGTGGCCGATGCCGGGCTCGTTGTAATTCACGTAGCAGGTCGCAAAAACGGCAGCCTTGCCCGGCGTGCGCGCGCTGTCTCTCACCGCGTGCTGCGCGCTCGGGGGCGCAGCACTGCGAAAACGCGACGGACTATACGGTGGCAGCTTGCGCTCCCGGTGCACGCCGATGATTTTTTGCATCAGCGCGCGCGCGGCGCCGTTATTGTTCATCAGGTTCACCGTCTGCGCCACCACGGGTATTGCGGCGAGCTTGCCGATCGCATCGGTGGCGGAAAGCAGCCGGTCACGAAACCGGACTTCGCCTTTCCTGAACCTGACCGCCTTGGCGCGCAGCATCAAGTGCGGGAAATCGACATTCCACTGGTGCGGCGGCACATAGGGACACTTGGTCATGTAACACAGGTCGCACAGATAACACTGGTCGACCACTTTGCCGAAATCCTTTGTGTCCACGCCGTCGACCTCGCCGGTCTTGCTTTCGTCGACGAGGTCAAACAAGGTGGGAAAGGCGGTGCAAAGGCTGACGCAGCGGCGGCAACCGTGGCAGATGTCATAGACGCGGTGCAACTCGGCGTTGAGTTTCTCCTCGTCGTGGAAATCCGGCGATTTCCAGTCGATGGGATGCCGGGTGGGAGCCTCGAGGCTCCCTTCACGCGTGCTCAATCGGTCAGCACATCCAGGGCTTTCTGGAACCGGTTGGCGTGCGAGCGCTCGGCTTTTGCCAGCGTCTGGAACCAATCGGCGATTTCCTCGAAGCCTTCGTCGCGCGCGCCCTTGGCCATGCCCGGATACATATCGGTGTATTCGTGCGTTTCGCCGGCAACGGCAGATGTCAGATTCTGGCGGCTGGAACCAATCGGCAAACCGGTCGCCGGATCGCCCACCTGCTCCAGGTATTCCAGATGGCCGTGCGCGTGGCCGGTTTCGCCTTCCGCGGTCGACCGAAACAGCGCCGCCACGTCGTTCTGGCCTTCGATGTCGGCTTTGTTTGCGAAATACAGATAGCGGCGGTTGGCCTGCGATTCGCCGGCGAATGCTTCTTTCAGGTATCCCTCTGTTTTCGAGCCCTTGAGTTTCATGATCGCTCCTACGGTTATACAGCGTTTAGGAAATTAAATATAATTAAATCATATAAAAAGAACATTTAATAGACTTAATCTAAATCGAATATATCCTGTTCTGAAGCGGCTGTCAAATCGGCCGCCGTTCAAGCTTGCAGTCTGCGTCAACGTCCCAGAGCCGCGCCGATTTCGGCAAAGGTATGCGCCACTTCCGTGGTCTGGATCGACATCCCAAGCTGGCGCGCGATCTGCGACGCCGAAAAAATTCCGCGTACGGCCTGGACTTTGCCCTCGCCACCCAGGTCGGTGACCAGGGCGTGCTGGCGCCCGGCGTGTTTCAGTGTCGCCACGACATGCCCCACCTCGGCGTGGATGAGGTCGGCATGGAGCAGCACTTCCAGCTGCTCGCGCGGGGTCATGAGGTCGCGCACGCGAATCTCCTGGCGCTTGATGCCGCGCTCCAGCGCGAACTGCACCGCCTTTTCGCCCGATACCTCATTCGAGGTGATCAGACCCAGTACCTGCCGATCATCGTCGGTTACCAGCAGCAGGCGTACGCCGCGCCGGATCATGAAACGGCTGGCGGCATCCAGCGGCGCCTCCAGATCGATGGTCGCGGCCGGAATCTGCCTCAAGTCGGTCATTACCGCGAGCGCGGGGGAGTCGATGCGCACGCGCTCCGGGTCCTCGCCCGGCTGGTGATAGCGCGCGCCGTTTTCCAGGCGGTGTGCGCTGAGGGGATGGTATTCGCGCTTCATCTCATGCTCCCCGGATCGGATATTGCAGTACTGGCCCCGGAGCGGCAGCGTCCGGCCGCGAACCCGACGCATTCATCGCGCCGGGCGCAGTGCGCGGTCGTGTTTGCCGTGGACGGAGTCCCGGTTCAGATAACGCGCCAACTCGTTCAGCGCCTGGGCGTAGACCTCGCGTTTGAACTCGATTACGGTTTCCAGCGGGATCCAGTACTCGTGCCAGCGCCAGGCGTCGAACTCCGGGTGCTGGTTGGCGCGCAACGACACGTCGTTGTCGCGCGCGACCAGGCGCAACAGGAACCAGATCTGCTTCTGGCCCCTGTAGCTGCCGCGCCATTCACGCCTGATCCACTGTGCCGGCACTTCGTAACGCAGCCAGTTTCTGGTGCGCCCAAGGATCTTGACCTGGTGGGCCTTCAGCCCCACCTCTTCTTCAAGCTCCCGGAACATGGCCTGCTCCGGGGTTTCACCGTGCTTGATTCCGCCTTGCGGAAACTGCCAGGAATGCTCCTTGATGCGCTTGCCCCAGAATACCTCGTTCCTTGCGTTACACAGAACAATGCCGACGTTCGGGCGATAGCCGTCACGGTCGAGCATGATACATTCACCTTGAGCTGGTATTTGCGTCATTCTTCCACATTTCGCGGTGCAATGAAAGCGGCCCGTCGCCCGTCGACGGCGTGATCTTCGAGTAAAATAGCGCCGCCGAACCCACCGGAATCCTTATGCGCGTTTCGCAGTTCTTCATCTCCACCCTGAGGGAAGCCCCCGCCGATGCGGAAATCGTCAGCCACCAGCTGATGCTGCGCGCCGGCATCATCCGGCGCCTCGCCGGCGGCATCTACACCTGGATGCCGCTGGGCCTGCGCGTGGTGCGCAAGGTCGAGGCCATCGTGCGCGAGGAGATGAACCGTGCCGGCGCGGTCGAGCTGGCGATGCCGGTGGTGCAACCGGCGGAGTTGTGGCAGGAATCCGGTCGCTGGGAGAAGTACGGAGCCGAACTGTTGCGTTTCCAGGACCGGCATCAGCGCGACTTCCTGATTCAGCCGACATCCGAGGAAGTCGTCACCGATCTCGCGCGCAGCGAGCTCAGAAGTTATCGCCAACTGCCGGTGCATTTCTACCAGATCCAGACCAAGTTCCGCGACGAGCGCCGGCCGCGCTTCGGCATCATGCGCGGGCGCGAGTTCACGATGAAGGACGGCTACTCGTTTCACGCCGACTACGCCGACCTGCAGCGCGAGTACCGAAACATGTACGACACCTACACCCGTATTTTCACGCGCCTCGGGCTCAGATTCCGCGCCGTGGCCGCCGACCCCGGTCCGATCGGCGGCACCGGCTCGCACGAGTTTCACGTGCTCGCCGACTCGGGCGAGGATGCCGTCGCCTACTGCCCGGATTCGGACTATGCCGCCAACGTCGAACTCGCCGAGGCGCTGGCGCCGGCGGCGGCGCGCCCCACGCCCGCCGCGCCGATGCGCAAGGTGCCGACCCCGGGCAAGACGCGCTGCGAGGACGTCGCGCTTCTGTTGGGCGCGCAGCTCGCACAGACGGTCAAAGCGATCGCCCTGATGCACGCGGACGAATTCGTGCTGCTGCTGCTGCGGGGCGATCACAGCCTGAACGAGATCAAGGCGCAAAAACTGCCCGGAATGGATCCCTTCCGCTTCGCCAGCGACGCCGAAGTCGAGCGCCATCTCGGCTGCAAGCCGGGCTATATCGGCCCGGTCGGCGCGGCGGCGAAGATCAGGATCATTGCCGACCGCGCGGTTGCCCTCATGGCCGACTTCATCTGCGGCGCCAACGAGGAAGGCTATCACCTCGCCGGCGCGAATTTCGGCCGCGATCTGCCCGAGCCGGGACTCATCGCCGATATCCGCAATGTCGTGCCGGGTGATCCCAGCCCGGACGGCCGGGGCAGGCTCGCGATCTGCCGCGGCATCGAGGTCGGGCACATTTTTCAGTTGCGCACCAAGTACTCCGAGGCGATGAAAGCGCTGTTCCTGGACGAGTCGGGCAAGTCGCGCGCGTTCGAAATGGGATGCTACGGCATCGGCGTGACGCGCATTGTCGGCGCCGCGATCGAACAGAACCACGACGCGCGCGGCATTGTCTTCCCGCCGCCGATCGCGCCGTTCCAGCTGGCGCTGGTGCCGATCGGGTACGCCAAAAGCGCCCAGGTCAGGCAAACCTGCGACAGGCTATACCAGGAGCTTGCCGCAGAGGGCATCGAAGTCCTGCTCGATGACCGCGACGAGCGCCCGGGCGTGATGTTCGCCGACATGGAGCTCATCGGCATCCCGCATCGCGTCGTGGTGGGCGAGCGCGGTCTGAAACAGGGCAAGCTCGAATACCAGGGGCGGTGCGAGCAGACGTCGACGGCGGTCGCCGCGGACGAACTGCTCGCCTTCGTCAAAGCGAGGCTATGCGCGCCCTAGCGCGCTGGGCGGTATGCCTCGCGTTTCTCGGGGCGCCGGCCAGCGCATTCGCCGGGGCGCAAGCGTATGAGCCGCTCGCCGCCAGCGTGCAGGCGGTGTTATCCAAGGCCGTAAGCGACCGCGCGCCGCTGACCTCCGCGTTCAAATCCAAGCTGGACGAGGTCCGCTGGCTCAACGCGATGTCGCAGCGGCTGGATCGGCGCATCCGCGACCATAAGACGCGCATCGCGTTTCTGAAGTCGGTGCACTACGAGGCCAGCCGCGCCGGCCTCGACCCGCAACTGGTGCTGGGCCTGATCCAGGTCGAGAGCGGGTTCAAGAAATACGCCGTGTCGCGCGCCGGTGCGCGCGGGTTCATGCAGGTCATGCCTTTCTGGGTAAAGTTGATCGGCGCAAGAGGCGACAACCTGTTCGACATGCGCAAGAATATCCGCTACGGTTGCACCATCCTGCGCCACTACCTGGATCTGGAGAAAGGCGATCTGTACCGCGCGCTCGGGCGCTACAACGGCAGCCTGGGCAAACCCGATTATCCGCGCGCGGTAGAGGCGGCATGGAAACGGCGCTGGCACTACGACGGCAAGCTCTCCTGAGCGCGCAACAGCGGCATCCTGCCTGAGCGCTGCCGTATAATCCAAGGTTCCAATCGCGAGTCAGCGCAGCATGCCGGAGATTCTGGTCCTGTATTACAGCCATCGCGGCGCCGTACGGGAAATGGCGCGGCTGCTCGCGCGCGGCAGGCGCCTGGCCGGAGTTGCTTTAAAGCTGGCCGCCTAGCTTGCAAAGAGCGCTTTACCTCAGCGCCTGCCTCAGCCTGCTCGCCTTGCTTTTCCTGTGCCTGGCCTGGGAGTTATGGCTCGCCCCGCTGCGGCCCGGCGGCTCCTGGCTCGCGCTCAAGGCCCTGCCCCTGCTGTTTCCGCTGATGGGCATACTGCACGGCAGGCGCTATACCTATCAGTGGGCATCGATGCTGATCCTTGCCTACTTTGCCGAAGGCGTGGTGCGCGCCTTCGGTGAGGGCGGGAGGCCGGCGGCACTGGCATCGACCGAAATACTGCTGGCGCTGGTTTTCTTTGTCAGCGCGATTCTCTACGCCCGCCTCACGCGCCAGTCCCAACCGCGGCCGCAATAGCCTTTCAACCCTGCGGCGCGCGCCCGCCCGGCACGCATCGCATTACCCGTTTTCCCGTTACAGCTGCGGGTTGATGCGCTCGATCTTGCTGTGCAGCTTGTTCAGCGCCGAAAGATACGCCTTGGCCGAAGCCACGACGATGTCGGTATCGGCGCCGACGCCGTTGACGATGCGCCCGGCTTTTTGCAGCCGCACGGTAACTTCACCCTGCGACTCGGTGCCCTGCGTGACGGCATTGACCGAGTAGAGCATCAGCTCGGCGCCGCTCGCGGCGACGCTTTCGATCGCCTTGAACGTGGCATCCACCGGGCCGTCGCCCTCGGACTCGGCACGGCGCTCGGCCCCGCCCTCGGCCAGGACCACGCGCGCGTGGGGGCGCTCGCTGGTGCCGCTCGCCTGCGCCATGTCCACCAGCTTCCAGTGCTCGCTCTGGGCCGCGACCGCCTCGCCCGACATCAAGGCGTGGATGTCCTCGTCGAATATCTCGTGTTTCTTGTCGGCCAGGTCCTTGAAGCGGGCGAAGGCGGCGTTGATCGCCTGATCCGATTCAAGTCCTATGCCCAATTCCTTCAAGCGCGCCTTGAACGCGGTGCGGCCGGAGTGCTTGCCCAGCACCAGTTTGTTCGCGTGCCAGCCGACGTCCTCGGCACGCATGATTTCATAGGTTTCGCGGCTTTTCAGCACGCCGTCCTGATGGATGCCCGCCTCGTGCGCAAACGCGTTGGCGCCGACGATGGCCTTGTTCGGTTGCACCGGAAAACCGGTGATGCCGGACACCAGCTTGGACGCAGGCACAATCTGGGTCGCATCGATGCGCGTGTCGCACGGGAATACGTCGCGGCGCGTGCGCACCGCCATCACGATTTCCTCGAGCGAGCTATTGCCGGCGCGCTCGCCGAGGCCGTTGATGGTGCATTCGACCTGGCGCGCGCCGTTCATCACGGCGGCGAGCGAATTGGCCACCGCCAGGCCGAGGTCGTTGTGGCAGTGCACCGACCAGATCGCTTTGTCGGAATTGGGGATGCGCTCGCGCAGGGTGCGGATCAGGGCGCCGAACTGCTCCGGCAGCGTGTAGCCGACGGTATCCGGAATGTTGACCGTCTTCGCCCCCTCCTTGATCACCGCCTCGAGCACGCGGCAGAGGAAGTCGACTTCGGAGCGCCCTGCGTCTTCAGGAGAGAATTCGACGTCGTCGGTAAACGTGCGCGCGAAACGCACGGCATTGACCGCATCGGTCAGCACCTGCTCCGGCGTCATGCGCAGCTTCTTCTCCATGTGGATGGGCGAAGTGGCGATGAACGTGTGGATGCGGCCGGACCTTGCCGGCTTGATTGCCTCTGCCGCACGGCTGATGTCTTTGTCGTTGGAACGCGCCAGGCCGCATACGGTGCTGTCCCTGATGATTTCCGCCACCGCACGCACCGACTCGAAGTCGCCGTTCGAGGCCGCCGGAAAACCCGCTTCGATCACGTCCACGCGCATTTTCTCCAGCAGCCGGGCGATGCGCAGCTTTTCCTCCTTGGTCATGGATGCGCCGGGGCTCTGCTCGCCATCGCGCATGGTGGTGTCAAATATGATCAAGTGGTCCTTCATCTCAGCCTCCTGTCAACAGATGCAATCAGGCATCGAACAATGCCCGCCTGCGCCGGGTTGGCGCAGGATTCAAACAAACCAAATTGTGGGGTGGGTTATGTGCGCGCGGGGCGCAGCAGCAGGCCGGCCGGCAAAAGCAGGCTGCTGAGGAGAGCGGTCAACACTGTGGTGTTGGAAACCATGGCGATCAATATATCGGCTTTCCCGCGATTAGGCAATAGATCTCCTAGAACCCGTAGCAAAAGTCATTTTGCTACGGCCCAATTTAGGGGAGCACGAGGGGAGGCGCCCCGAAGGAAGTCCCCGTAGGGGATATCCCCTCGTCTCGTTACAAACTCTTCTTGCGCCGCCGGTTCCACACCCACACCACATAGCCTGACAGGGAATAGGCAACGAACAGCAGGAACAGCACCGTCGGTGGATGGGTGGAGATCAAGATCACGGCGAACACCACCAAAAGGATGGCCCAGAACGGCACGCTGCGCCGGAAGTTGATGTCCTTGAAGCTGTAGAAAGGAACGCTGCTCACCATGGTGATGCCGGCAAACAGCGTGATGACCCAGGCGATCCAGCGCATGGTGCTCACCGCGTCGATCTTGAAATCGTCCACCACCCAGATGAAACCGGCCACCAGCGCTGCCGCCGCCGGGCTCGGCAATCCCTGGAAATAGCGTTTATCGACCACTTCGATATTGGTGTTGAACCGCGCCAGCCGCAGCGCCGCGCCGGCGCAATAGACGAAAGCGGCGATCCAGCCGATGCGGCCCATGCTTTTCAGCGCCCATTCGTACATCACCAGCGCCGGCGCCGCGCCGAAAGACACCATGTCGGACAGGCTGTCGTACTCGGCGCCGAACTCGCTCTGCGTGTGGGTCAGGCGCGCGACGCGCCCGTCCAAGCCGTCCAACACCATGGCGATGAAAATCGCCACCGCGGCCTGATCAAAGCGCTGGTTCATCGCCTGCACAATCGCGTAAAAGCCGGCAAACAACGCCGCCGTGGTGAACAGATTGGGCAGCAGATAGATGCCGCGCCGGCGCATCTCGGGGTTGATCAGCGGCTTTTTCCGCTTGTAGATCGGCATCGCGTCGACTATTCCAGACTGGCCAGAACCGTGCTGGCAGCATACACCTTGTCGCCCAGCGCCGCCTTGATGCTGGCGTTGGGCGGCAGGTACACGTCCACGCGCGAGCCGAAACGGATGAAGCCATAGCGCTGCCCGCGCTGCAGCCGGTCGCCCGCCTTGACGTAGCACAGGATGCGCCGCGCGATCAGGCCTGCCACCTGCACGCACACGACGTCGGCGCCGGCATCGGCGCGGATCCACAGCGCGTTGCGCTCGTTCTCGGTCGAAGCCTTGTCCAGCGCGGCATTGACGAAACTGCCGGCCTTGTACCAGATCTCGTTCACTTCGCCGTCCACCGGCGCACGATTGGAGTGCACGTTGAACACGTTCATGAATACGCTGACCTTGACGGTTTCACGGTCGAGGTAGGGGTCGTGCGCTTTCTCCACCGCCACAATGCGTCCGTCCGCGGGGGACACCACCGTTTTCGCATCTCCCGGCGCTTCGCGCGCCGGGTCGCGAAAAAACTGCAGCACAAACACGGCGACGACCCAGAACGGCATCGACCAGAGGAGGCTGTACCAGGACGCGAGCGCCGCCACCGCTGCGGCGAGCGCCAGGAACGGCCAGCCCTCTCGGGCGATGAATGGGTGCGGATAGTTCATTGACGGCAGCAGGCGCTGGGCGGCACAACCGGTTCGAGGGCTTCGGGCCTTCCCCGGTCTGCGGCCCCCGCGCACTCAGTTCTTGCTTTGATCCACCAGTTTGTTCTTCCTGATCCAGGGCATCATCGCCCGCAGCTTTTCGCCCACCACCTCGATCTGGTGTTCGGCGGTGAGGCGGCGGCGCGACAACAGCGTCGGTGCGCCGGCGCGGTTCTCCAGGATGAAGCTCTTGGCGTATTCCCCGGTCTGGATGTTTTTCAGGGCTTCGCGCATGGCGCGCCTGGTGTCGTCGTTGATGATCTTCGGACCGGTCAGGTACTCGCCGTATTCGGCGTTGTTGGAGATCGAGTAATTCATGGTGCCAATGCCGCCCTCGTACATCAGGTCGACGATCAGCTTGAGTTCGTGCAGGCATTCAAAATAAGCCATCTCCGGCGCGTAGCCGGCGTCGACCAGGGTTTCGAAACCGGCCTTGACCAGCTCGACGCAGCCGCCGCAAAGTACCGCCTGCTCGCCAAACAAGTCGGTTTCGGTCTCTTCCTTGAACGTGGTTTCGATCACGCCGGCGCGCGCTCCGCCGATGGCCGCCGCGTAGGACAACGCCAGATCGCGCGCCTTCCTGCTCGGATTCTGGTGCACCGCGATCAGCATCGGCGTGCCGCCGCCCTGGGTGTAGGTCGAGCGCACGGTGTGACCCGGCGCTTTGGGCGCGATCATCACGACATCGAGGTCTGCGCGCGGCGCCACCTGGCCATAATGAATATTGAAACCGTGGGCAAAAGCCAGTGTCGCGCCTTTCTTGATATTGGGTTCGACCTCGCCCTGGTACACCGCCGCGATGTGTTCGTCCGGCATCAGCAGCATCACGAAATCGGCGCCCTTCACGGCTTCGCCGACTTCGGCCACCTTGAGCCCGGCTTTCCTCGCCTTGTCCCAGGAGGCGCCGCTCTTGCGCAGCCCGACGGTGACCTTCATTACCGAGTCGTGCAGGTTGAGCGCGTGTGCGTGGCCCTGTGAACCGTAGCCGACGATGGTCACTTTCTTGCCCTTGATGAGCGAAAGGTCGGCGTCCTTGTCGTAATAGACTTTCATGGTTTCCCCTCAGATTGAGAGGCTGGAGCGCGGAGGCTGGGGGCTAGTTGCGCTACGCACTTGACTAGTCCCCGGACCCTCGTTCCCGGCCTCTGT